>CAXBEA010000004.1:0-70734 GCA_963974645.1 uncultured Neptunomonas sp.
ACTACAAAAACTCACTTCGAAAAAACCGGCTCAGGAGGCCTTAAAACACCCTCTGAAACCTGACTTCGTTTTCGCCTCAGCGGTAACGAGGGGCGCATTCTACAGACACCTGATCTGCCGTCAACGCCTTTTGTGGATTATTTCAAAAAACTCTCAAAGCTGGGTATCTATTTCCTCTTATTCTTCTTTTTTGACTTTTTAATGAACAGCGCCATACGGTCTTTCTTCTGAACCTGGCGGCGCGTCAGCTCAACTTTATTACCCTCAAAAGGATTCTTACCCGACTTGAACTGAAATCTTACTGGCGTTCCTTTGATCTTCAGAACCTTGATAAACTTATTTTTGAGGTAGCGCTTATAGTCCTCCGTCAAACCATCGGTCTGATTACCATGGACGATAAACAGCGGCGGATTAGAACCGCCTTGGTGCGCATACCTCAATTTTATTCGTCGTCCATTCACCATCGGTGGCTGGTGATCGGCCACAACATCAGCAAGCAATGTCGTTAGCATATTGGTAGAGAACTTTGCCATCGCCGATTGATATGCTTCGTTTATCGATTGATAGAGATTACCTACCCCTGATCCATGCAGTGCTGAAATAAAGTGAATATTGGCAAAATCAGCAAAGATTAGTTTGCGATCAATCTGTCTTTTAACCTCCTCTTTAGCATCCGCTGTCATTCCGTCCCACTTATTGACTGCAATCACCAGCGCCCGGCCATCCTCAAGCGCAAACCCCAACATGTGCAGATCTTGCTCGGTCAGCCCTTCGTGCGCATCCATGACAGCGATGACCACATGTGCATCTTTGATCGCCTGCAGGGTTTTAACAATCGAAAATTTCTCTATCGCCTCTTTAATATTTTTACGTCGGCGAACACCCGCTGTATCGATAAGGGTATAGGGGACTTCCGCCTCACCCTCCTGCCTGAGATAGGGAATATAAATACTGTCACGCGTGGTTCCGGGTTGATCAAACACAACAACCCTGTCCTCCCCAAGCATCTGGTTAACCAAGGTCGACTTGCCAACATTGGGACGACCAATTACCGCAATCCGAACGCCGCGCTCATCAGCCTCCTCTGAAAGGACAGTCTCCTCCTCATGAAAATCAACCAATACAGTTTCGATTAAACTACGCACTCCCCGCCCATGAGAAGCGGCTATAGGTAGCGCCTCACCCAGCCCAAGTGAAAAGAAGTCAGCCGCCGCGATGTCTGGATCTGTGCCGTCTGTTTTGTTTACAGCAAGATGATAGGGCTTGTGGGTTTGACGCAGGTGTTTCGCAATCATGGTATCGGCTGGGTGCAATCCCGAACGCCCATCGACTAAAAAGATAACGACATCAGCCTCATCGATCGCCAGTAATGACTGTTCGGCCATTTTATAATCGATGCCCAGCTCAGCACCGCTGATACCCCCGGTATCAATAACCATGAAGTCACGCTCCAGTATTTTGCCCTGGCCGTATTTACGATCGCGGGTTAGCCCCGAATAGTCGGCGACCAATGCATCACGAGAGCGCGTCAACTGATTAAACAATGTTGACTTGCCGACATTGGGCCGCCCGACGAGGGCGATGACTGGAACCATGATGGATACCTAACAGATTAGACAGGGAACCGTAGTTCCCTTTAAAGGACTCAGATAAAACTTAATTCTTTTGTAACGTTAAAGCAGAGAGACGGCCACTGTTGCTTAGCGTATAAAGCACTCCGTCCTGGCTCAGCGGAGGCGAAACAATAGGCGAAGAACCCTCTGAGTGACGCCCAACGAAACGGCCGTCGGCAGGATCTATAAAATGAAGATAACCTTGGTAATCGCCGACAACGACCATACCCTCAAGCAACGCTGGAGAGCTTAGCTGACGATAATAGAGTGCTGACTGCTTCCACTGCTCAACACCTTTTTTCTTATCAAAAGCGACGATCGCACCCTCAGCATCTACCGCAAATATAAACTGCGCATCCTGAGCCAAAGAGCGATAGCTTGATAGCGCCTCACTCCAGACGCGCCGACCATCCTGCATCGCTATAGCGCTAATGCGCCCCTGATAACTGCTGGCAAACACACGTCCATCTGCCTGGATCAAAGAGCCATCGATATCGACCATTCGCTCTAGCTCGGTACGCCCCTGCGATGTAGTGACCTGACTTTCCCAGAGCACATCACCACTATGCAAATCTAGAGCCACTATCTTGCCACTGGAAAAGCCTGCATAGACCACATCCCCGAGAGCCAATGGAGTACTGGTTCCCCGAAGTGTCAGAGCGGGTTCCTGTGCTGAGTAGCTCCAACGCAGTTCACCGGTATCACTATCCAGCGCTGACAGGCGCCCATCGATCGTCTGAACCAACGCCAGACCTGATGCCAGTTGCGCCGGAGCAACCGCCTCACTGGTCAAACGTCCACGCCAAACCTCGGCTCCATCCAATGCGCTTAAGGCGACTATCTGGCCATCAAAACCTGTGACAACCACCCGACCCTCACCCAGTCCAACCCCCCCGCTCACTGGGATATCCACTTGCTGACGCCAGGCCCTATCACCGCTTTCACGCTCAATCGCGTAGACGGCGCCTTTATGATCTACAGCGAAGATACGGCTCGATAAGATCTGCGGCGTTAATTGATGGTATTTATCGCCCAAGCCATCGCCTATCTGCACAGACCAAAGCTCTTTCACCTCATACAGCGTAGAAATCTCTTCTAACTCCGCTGGCTGAATTTCTTCATCAGAATCCCATAAACCACAGCCACTTATCACAGTGATCAGCAGCAACCCAAAAAGGCGAATAAGCAGCGACATCAGTTAACACCCTGAACAGCAAGATCATCCAACTTCATTGCAATCACTGGGCGAGAGCCGTCGGCATTAGCAAAGACCCCTAAGCTATAAGCATCACGAGCCTGATCAGGCTTACCCAGGGCCAACAACAGATCGCCCTTCATCTCATAAAAAGCTGCTTCAAATCCCGCCTCAGGTTTATCACCTAATCGTGCCAATGCATCTTCTGCCTGACCCGATGCAAGTAGCAACTGGGCCAACCGCAGCCGAGCAACCTGTAAAACTGAGGCCGCTGCTTTCTGTGTCAGCAGCCACTCCAGCTCAGTACGTGCCTGATCCAGATGGCCTTGATCAACGGCATGTTTGGCTAACCACAAAGAGGCGTATAGCGAGTAAGTGGAACCTGAATAATCGGTTTTCAACTGATTGGCGATATACGCAGTGCTCTTAAGGCGCTCATCAGACAGCGACTCTCCTGGTTGGAGCTGCGATTGCTGAACTAACGACTGATACAGGGCAGATGCAGCCTCAGCCGTTTCACGCTCATAGTCTTGCCAACCCCGCCAACCAAAAACAGCAACTGCAGCGATGACCACCCCTATTACCGTGGAACGACCATTTTCCTTCCACCAGTTTTTTATCGCTTCAACCTGTTCTTCTTCGGTTCTCATGTCAGACACTGCTGTCTCCTTAACATTAAAATATAGACTCTACTCAGCGCAGGAAACGCGCCTGCAATCGTGCGATAAACCCATCGAGGGCTAATCCGTCTAGCGGCTGATTATCTTCCCAAATCCGCAGTTGAACTTCACCTTCAACCTCCGAAAGCAACACAATCCAGGGGGCTCCGGTTTGCCGGGCTTTGTTATTAACATTTTTTAATCCGCTGCAATGTGTCATTAAGCGTAGCCCTGGCACCGCATCCCGAAGTGTTTCAGCCATCTGAATGACTCTAGACTGCAACCCTTTATGCTCTGCTGCCAAATAAAGATCCAACGGACGCCGGACCTCCTCCGAAACCAGATCCAGTGCTTCCAGCATAAGCACTAAACGCTCGATGCCCATAGCAAAACCAACCCCAGGGGTAGGACGACCTCCAAGCTGCTTAACCAACCCATCATAACGCCCGCCAGCGCAGACCGTACCCTGAGCGCCTAAGCGATCAGTGACCCACTCAAAGACGGTCTTGCAGTAGTAATCAAGTCCACGCACCAACCTCGGATTCACCTCATAACAAATCCCAGCCGCGTCCAGCAACTGCCGCAGCTCAGAGAAATGTAACCGGGACTCCTCATCCAAGTAATCGGTTAACACGGGGGCGTTCCGCAGCAGCTGCTGGGTCAGTGGCACCTTTGAATCAAGCACCCGTAGCGGGTTTGATTTAACCCTGCGCTGTGAATCCTCATCAAGCGCCTCATAATGCGCGTCAAGGTAGCTCACCAATGCATCGCGATAGCGAGCCCGAGCTTCGTTACTGCCCAATGAGTTGAGCTGCAGTGTCACGTGCGGTAACAATCCCAATTCTTTCCATAGCCGCGCAGACAGCATAATCACTTCGGCATCGCTGTCTGCACCTGCCATACCGAAGGTTTCTACACCTATCTGATGAAACTGACGGTAACGTCCTTTCTGCGGTTTTTCATAGCGAAACATCGGCCCTTGATACCAAAGTCTCTGCACCTGATTGAATAACAGCCCATGCTCTTCAGCAGCCCGAACACAACCCGCAGTACCTTCTGGACGGAGGGTAAGACTTTCCTCATTCCGATCATTAAAGGTATACATCTCCTTTTCAACGATATCGGTGACCTCACCGATAGAGCGTTTAAAAAGCTCTGTTTTCTCGACGACCGGTAGGCGAATCTCACTGTAAGCATACTGACCCAATACCCGTTCGACCGTGGATTCTAGGTAGCGCCAAAGTGGTGATTGATCAGGAAGTATATCGTTCATACCTCGAATGGCCTGAATCTTTGCCAAAGCGTTAATCCTAAATAGAGAGTGACTAAAAAATTATTCGAGCGTTAAACGTGCGACGCCTTTTTTCGTGTAAAGCGCCAAATCCAGAGGTTGACCGCGAAACTCAGACTGAGCCACCGCGGAGGCCTGGCCGATTAACAACTCGACGGGAAGCGAATCTAAATTTCGTTCTAGGGTATTGCCTTCCTGCATCAGGCTAGCAAAGATGACTTTACCACTAGCATCCTTGATACTGACCCAGCACTCATCGCTAAAACGAATCATCAAGACTGCCTGGGCCGCCTCCTCCGACTCAGCCGCATTTTCTGCTTCAGCAACGAGGACAGTCTCTTTCACATCAGCGGCGGTTGATTCCAGCGCATCTTTTTCCAAACCCTTCGCCAAACGGGCTATATCTTCCTCGGAAAGATATTCCGGATCAGCCTCCTTAGCCGCAGGCTCAGCACTCTGCCTCAAAGCCGGCACTGTATCAGCAGCATCTGAAATCTCAACAATCCCTTCTTCTGGTTTAGTGATGGGCTCTGGCGCTACCAGAGCAGACGAGACCGCCGAAAATACGCCTACCAGCGAAGTACTCCCCCCCATCTGGGTTTGCCACCACCAGATACTAGATCCGAACAAAATCAGCACAAAAACAACCACAGATACACGAATCATCGGATCGCCAAGGTGTGCTTGAGGCTTTACCCTGTTGATTGTCTTAACCGGTCGCTGAGCTCCTCCTCCGTAGAGTGCGTTGAAGTCCCTTACCAGCACGTCTGCATCTAGCTCTAAAAGCCGGCCATAGGTACGCACATAACCCCGCGCAAACGCGAGTCCTGGCAGCACCTGAATATCACCTCGCTCTAGCGCATCGAGCTGAGCCACCGATATTTTAATTCTGTTGGAGACTTCTTCGAGAGAGAGCCCCTTCTTTTCTCGAGCCTGCTGTAAAGACAGTCCGGGTAAAGGACTTCCTACCGCCTCAGCTAGCGTATCTGTTGAGGGTATTTTAGACACTAGCGTGCTTCCTTGTAGCGTTGATATTCAATTGAATCGGGATAAATATTTTTAAGGATTAACGCATAAGTCGCAGCTTTACCAGGATCGCTATTTTGCCGAGAAAGCAATACGCCTAGATAAAGACTTTTAGCCGTATGCTCGCCCTGATGCAAGCGCACCAAGGATGAAAACCTCTCAAAATATTTAAATGATTTTCCCAATTCTTTACGTTCAAACTCTATCGTCGCCAGCTCGACCAGAGCACTGGCTGAGTTTGGATTAAGACGCAAGACCTGTAGATAGGTCTGTTCAGCTTGCTCAGCCTGATTGGAACGGCTATAGCAACTAGCAAGATTCTCTAGAGCCCAGACACGCTGGTTATACAACGGATCGTTAGCCGCCTTGGCCAAGTAGCCACAGGCATCAGAATAACGCTGCGTATTCAACAAAAACGCACCGTAATTATTGTTTATAATCGAATCATCAGGGGCCTCTGCTAAGGCTTTTTTATAATAAATATCAGCGGTCTCCTGCTCGCCTTGATGCTGAAAAACTAACGCCATCAACATCAACGACGCAGAAGCCTTGGGATTAATATTTAACGCTTCTTTTAACGGTCCCTTAGCATTCTCATACTGCTCAAGACGAATATACTCACGTGCAACATTGTTCCATGCCTGAACTCTCTCGGGAATGGCTCTTTGTTGATACTGTGAGTCATTCTGTGTCGCACAGCCCGTCAGTAACAACGTGGTAACGATAACGGCCTTGGTAAACTTCACGAACGCTCCTTATTTATGATCCATCGGCCACTGAACTTTGAACAACGGGGATAAGCTTCTGAGTTCTTCGGGTGCGGTCATCAACTTGACCTACGAGTTGACCACAGGCCGCGTCAATATCATCACCTCGGGTACTGCGAACGGTAGTAATCAATCCAGAATAAGTCGTTATCTCTTTAAATCGCTCTATTGACTCCCTGTGCGAACGGCGATAACCAGAATTTGGAAATGGATTAAACGGAATCAAATTCAACTTGCAGGGTAGGTTTTTCAAAATCTTAACCAGCTCACGTGCATGCGCTGGTTGATCGTTCACACCGTCAATCAAGGTATATTCAATCGTAACAACGCGTTTGTCGTTGCAACTGGCAAGATAACGCTGACCTGCAGCAATAACCTCTGCTATCGGATAGCGTTTATTCAACGGCACCAACTCACTACGGAGTTCGTCATTAGGGGCATGCAAAGAGATCGCCAAGGAAACATCGGTCACCTCGGCGAGTCGGTCTATCGCCGGTACTAATCCTGCTGTACTCAAGGTTACCCGCCGTTTGGACAGCCCGTAAGCATTATCTTCCATCATCAGCGACATGGCATCGACGACCGGCTCAAAATTCATCAGCGGCTCCCCCATTCCCATCATCACCACATTAGTCACACGGCGAAGGTCTTCCGTCGTATCTACCGGACCATAGGACAAAATAGCCACTCGAACCTGACCGATGATCTCCGCTGCAGTCAAATTCCGATTAAATCCTTGCTTACCTGTCGAACAAAAGCTGCAATCAAGCGAACAACCCACCTGCGAGGAGACGCAGAGTGTTCGACGATCACCATCAGGAATCAACACGGCTTCCATCGAACTGCCGCCATCAACGCGTAATACCCACTTACGCGTACCGTCTTTAGAAATCTCTTGATGAACAATCTCCGGTGGCCGGATCTCTGCTATCTCGCTTAGCTTACTACGCAACGCCTTACTGACGTTCGTCATCTCCTCAAAACTGCAGGCACCGTTTTGATGAATCCATTTTATTACCTGAGTCGCACGAAACTTTTTCTCGCCGATACTCTCGAAAAACCTCTCCATCTTGCTTTTCGACAGGCCCAGCAGATTTATTTTTTCAGGCGTTTGTGTCATGACACGAAAATCTCAACAAAAGAAAAAGCAGCGTGCAAAGGTTTTCCTTCGCACGCAAATACGCAATTAACCGCCAAAGAAATATGCGATTTCCCGTGCAGCAGAAGCCGCCGAGTCAGAGCCGTGTACCGCGTTGGCATCGATTGACTCAGCAAAGTCTGCACGAATAGTACCTGCCGCCGCCTCCTTAGGGTTGGTTGCGCCCATCAGATCACGATTTTTAACAATGGCATTTTCGCCTTCCAGCGCTTGGACCATCACTGGGCCCGACATCATGAATGTAACCAAAGCCTCAAAGAAAGGACGCCCCTTATGCTCTGCGTAAAATCCTTCTGCCAGTTCACGACTCAGAGTCAACATCTTGGCCTCAACAATCTTCAAGCCGTTAGTCTCGAAGCGACTGTAGATCTTACCAACCACATTCTTTGCAACAGCATCCGGCTTGATGATAGAAAGAGTACGTTCAATTGCCATGTAAATTCACCAATAGTTTGAGTGTAAAAACGGCTGATTATAATGGTCTGGCATGCGCTATGACAGCGCTATCTCAACAAAGGCAGCTTATTCAAACTCGTCTAGACTGAGTCTGTAACCAAAAGCCGCAGAGGATGTCTATTTATGCCAAATAGCCCTATAAGCCATATGCTCTTAGCCTGGCAGCAACACACGGTAAAACATCTGCCGCAGGTCAATTACGAAATTGCTGTCAACAGAGAAGATGTCATAAAGCTTGAAGCCATAGCCGAGCTATACCAGCTCCCACTGGATGACATCATCGCCAATCTTGTCAGTTGCGCACTGAAAGAAGCTGAACAAAAAATGCCCTATATTCAAGGTCAAAAAATAATTCGAATGGAAGAGGGAGATCCCGTATATGAAGATATTGGAGCAACCCCAAAATACTTAAAAATCAAACAGCGTATCGAGCAACTGCACATGAAGCAAACCGGTCAGGAGTAACATCTCTATTTGAGATAACAAAATGAAGCCTCTCACAGCGACTACAATTAAGCTTGGTACTCCAAATAAAAACGGGGCCTTATCCGGCCCCGTCTATCCATCAGCAAGCATAGTTACCTTCGAACTATCATTTTTTCACGACAGCTTCAGGAAAAGTAACTTGCAACACATCTCGGTTACGTCCTATCAATGCCTGACCAACACCCTTAACAGCCAGCAACTGATCAACTGTTTGAAAAGGTCCGTGCAACTCTCTATAACGAACAATCTCCTGTGCTTTTACTAGGCCGATTCCATTCAGCCCCTGTGCCATCTGCTCTGCGGATGCCCGATTAATATCTATAGCCGCCACAGCCTGTAACGACAGCCCCAGCAGCAGACCGAGCAATCCAGCTTTAATCCCTTTTATCATTGTCACACTCCTTGTGTAAAAATTTATTTATATATAAATCAATACTCATCCATTAGGGATGAATATTCAGCTTAGCCCATGTCTTGGATTTCCGCCAAGAGCTGCTGCAAAATTTTGCACGGATCAATCGCCTGGGTAATCGGCCTTCCTATCACCAAGTAATCACTTCCCGCCGCTACAGCCATAGCCGGGGTCATTATTCGCCGCTGATCTCCAGCATCCGATCCGGTGGGCCGAATTCCTGGGGTCACTAATGTAAACGTTTCGCCTAACTGCGCTCTCAACAACGCCGACTCCTGTGCAGAACAGACCACACCATCCATACCACTCTGCTGTGCAAGTAAAGCAAGCCGCTGAACCTGATCTTGCGGATCAATCTCCAACCCGATTTGTAGCAGATCCTCCGCAGCCATACTGGTAAGCACCGTCACAGCAATTAGCAGCGGTTTCTTCCCGGCAGTTTTTTCCAGCTCATTCCTTGCTGCCTCCATCATTTTGCGTCCACCCGAGGCATGCACGTTTACCATCCACACGCCCATCTCTGCCGCTGCGGCAACAGCCTTAGCCGTGGTGTTGGGAATATCATGAAACTTCAGGTCTAAAAAAACTTCAAAACCCAACCGCTGCAGCGACTCTACAACCGCTGGCCCACTTCGGGTAAACAACTCTTTGCCAACTTTAACCCGACATAACGAAGGGTTGAGTTGCGACGCCATCACCAAAGCCTGATCCATAGAAGGAAAATCCAGCGCCACTACAATGCGAGATAGCGCTTGAGATTGTTCTGACATATTGACTCCAAATAAAAAAAGAAGTCACCAGGACTTCATTTGCTACCAAGAACTAGAACCAGCCCCACTGTCGCTTTAGATTGATAACCAAGCGAAGTGAGATTTCAAAAAGATAGCGGACCGAATAGTCGCCAAACTACTTTCCGACACAAGCACCGGAAAGTAGCCAGAACAGTCTTGATTATTGTGATGACTTAAGTTGAAGTGCCTTGAGCTGGTCTAACTCTCTTTCAGAATGACTTGCAGCCCGACGCGCATGCCGTAATCGAGCTTTCATCACTAGTAGGGTAACGCCAGCAACGATCAAGCTTAATACAACCCCCGACAAGAAACTTAATACCAGCCAACGTGACACACTGGCTTCTGGTAGCTGTATAAACACCAGATCTATGGCTATTTGTTGCTGGTTATTTACCGTCAACAACACACCTGCTAACAGCATCACCATCGCAATGATGATGATAAATATAATTTTCAGTATCCGCACAGGCCACTCCCTTTGCTATAGCGCCGCGCCATTAAGGAAAACGCTTTAAGCTTTCGTTTACCTGCTCACGCAGCTCTTTACCAGGTTTAAAATGAGGCACATGCTTCGCATCCAGCTCAACCGACTCACCTGTTTTTGGATTCCGACCTACTCTAGGCGCTCTAAAATGAAGCGAAAAACTACCAAAGCCTCTAATCTCTATTCGCTCTCCCTGAGCAAGCGAATCGGTCATATGATCCAACATTGTTTTGATGGCCAACTCCACATCCTTAACAGACAGATCTTCATGCCTATTAATCAAACGTTCAATCAGTTCTGACTTTGTCATGATATCCCTCATTCTAAGCACTGCCACTAACATCTGATCCTGGCAACAAGCAAAATCATGGCTCCGATAAAAGCCTTGAACTCACTCGCTACTGATCAACAGAACTAGTAGCAATATAGTCTTGGCGACCACCTAATGATCCATCTAACGCTTACGTTGAGGCATTAAATAGAGCCGCCAAACCTAACACTGCAATCCAATTGATTATTAACAGAAAAACTCTATATCTATTTTTACCATGAGTATAGACGTAGATTTTGATTTCAACTTAGAGATGCCTGTTAATTGATTAAATATGCAGCAAACTCGCAACCAAAAGGAGGCCTCAGGCTGGGATCAACTTCCGAATAATCTCTACTACTTGAGTAACACTCAAATCGGTACTATCAACTACCAGCGCATCAGTTGCAGGCTTAAGAGGTGAGGCTGTGCGTTCAGTATCGCGCGCATCTCGCTCTTGAACATCATGCAATATATCAACAAGATTAGCATCAAACCCTTTAGCTAACAATTGGTTATAACGTCTATTAGCCCTCTCCTCGGCACTCGCGGTCAAAAACACCTTAACCTGAGCCTCGGGAAAAACAACGGTTCCCATATCCCGACCATCAGCAACCAAACCCGGTAGTTGAGAAAAATTACGCTGCCTATTTAGCAATGCCGCACGCACAGGCACTACAGCTGCAACAAGCGATGCTGAGCGCCCAGCCTCTTCGGTGCGTATTTCAAGACTGACGTCGTCACCCTCGAGAACAACCTGAACCGCATCACTCTCATCGACAACCTGAAAACGAACATCCAACTTTTCCGCCAACTCAGCCAGAGCACTCTCATCTTTAAGATCAACACCATGACGAAAAGCCGCTAAGCCGAGAACTCGATAAAGGGCTCCACTATCGAGCAGCCTTAAGCCAAACTCAGCAGCCAGACGCTTGGCAATGGTACCTTTACCAGAACCGCTAGGGCCATCGATTGTAATAACTAAAGGGCGACCATCTTTCATCACTTAGATCCAGCTTGTATTTTCAACCCGACCTGCTTGGCAAGTTCGACGAAATTAGGGAACGATGTTGCTACATTGGCGCAGTCATCCACCACAATTTCACCCGCTGCACGCAAGGCTGCAATTGCAAACGACATGGCTATCCGATGATCACCCAGACTATCGACACGGCCTCCTTGAATTATTCCTCCCTGGATGATTGCGCCATCGGGCGTGCCTTGAATAGAAACACCCAGTGTAGAGAGACCATCCACCATGGCCTGAATCCTATCGCTCTCCTTGACCCGAAGCTCCCCAGCACCCGTTAGCAGCGTAGTTCCTTCGGCACAAGCCGCTGCGATAAAGATCGCAGGAAACTCATCAATCGCCAACGGCACTTGATCTTCAGGAATATTAATTCCTTTGAGCTCAGCATAACGCACACGAATATCGGCAACCGGCTCGCCACCCACATCTCGCTCATTGGTCAATTCAATATCCCCACCCATCGCTTTGAGGATATTGATCACGCCGATCCGAGTAGGATTAATGCCTACATGCTCGAGCAATAGATCCGAACCCGGTGCAATAGAGCCCGCCACTAGAAAGAATGTGGCCGAAGAGATATCAGCGGGAACATCGATATGCGCCGCAGTCATTTTGCCGCCACCGATGACGCGTGCTGTAGCCCCCTGCCTTGTGACCGGGTAGCCGAAACCAGTTAACATTCGCTCGGTATGATCACGCGTCGGTGCAGGCTCGGTAACAGCGGTTTCACCTTCGCTATAGAGTCCAGCAAACAACACACAGGATTTAACCTGAGCACTGGCCATCGGCATCCTATAGTCGATACCCTGTAACCGCTGACCACCTACAATTTTCACTGGAGGACACCCCCCCTCACCGGTTGTAATCTGTGCCCCCATCAATCGCAGCGGTTGAGCCACTCGCTCCATGGGTCGCTTGTTTAGCGACTCATCACCAATCAACTCACTGTCGAAGGCCTGACCTGCCAGCAGCCCGGAAAACAGGCGCATCGCGGTGCCAGAGTTACCCATATACAGAGGTCCGGCAGCGGCTTTGAGACCATGCATGCCCACGCCATGAATACGTACCCGCCCCTGAGCCGGACCCTCGATCACCACCCCCATATCCCTAAAGGCCTGCAGTGTCGCCATCGCATCCTCACCTTCGAGAAACCCTTCGACCTCGGTAACACCTTCAGATAACGCACCGAGCATGATGGAACGATGAGAGATCGACTTGTCTCCGGCAACCCGGATCTGGCCCTGAACCCGTCCACCGGGCTGAATCTTAAAAATAACGTTTTCGTTCATGGGTAATGAGTACGCTGTTCCAGAAAGAATTTTAGTAAAATGATCGCGGGCTGACTTAGCTCGGGTAAACACCCCCAGCAACGTCTCACCGTCAGCCTGATCGATAGCTTGACGCAAACGAGCAACCCCTGCAGTAAACTCATCGAGTACTTTAAGGGTCGCCCCTCGATTGGCCAAAAAAATATCGTGCCACATCATCGGATCGCTGGCAGCAATCCGAGTAAAATCGCGAAACCCACCTGCCGCATAGCGAAAAATATCTCGATTTTCACGGTCATTGGCCAGTGTATCGACCAAGGAGAAAGCCAACAGGTGCGGCAAGTGGCTGGTCGCCGCCAACACCTCATCGTGACGCTGCACCTCCATATGGTGAACCTCAGCGCCGAGCTGGCCCCACAAGTCATGCACCACACGCAGTGCATGACGATCCGTTTCCGCCAACGGCGTCAAAATAACTTTATGACGCTCAAACAGATCAGATTTTGATGCGGCTACGCCACTTTTTTCCGAACCGGCTATCGGGTGTCCCGGAATAAACATCGGCGGAACCTCGCCGAAAACCTGCCTGGCAGCTTCGACCACATTGCCCTTGGCGCTACCAACATCGGTGACTACTGTATGCGGGTTAAGCCAAGGGCTGATCGTGGCCATGACCCGCTCCATCGCCTTGACCGGAACCGCCAGCATCACCACGTCAGCCTGTTCAACGGCGTGGCGAAGATCCTCAGCAACTTCGTCGATGATCCCCAGGCGCAACCCTTCGCTCAACTCGCCCCGATTCAGGTCATAACCGATGACCGTAGCGCAGCCACCCCGTTGCTTCAAACCTAAGGCAAAAGAGCCTCCGATCAGCCCGAGACCGATCACCAGCAGCCGATCAACAACTTTGCTCATCGAGCCAGAACCCCACAGGAGCTAGAGCCAACCAGATTCAAATCGAAAAAAACGCTCTCAGGAACACTGACGCAACGCTGCATTTCAGTATCAAAACCCATGCCTACCTCTTCCGATCGTCCATCGCATCCAGCTACAGCACCGCCTGTGGATAGGATCCCAGCAACTTCAACTCCAGCGCCTCATCCGCAAGCTCTTTCATCACCGCCTGAATAGGCGCATCTTTGAAGTGCCCTTCACAATCGATATAGAAGATATAGCCCCAGGTTGCAGTACCCGATGGACGTGTTTCCAGCCGTGTCAGACTGATGCCATGCCGATGGAAAGGTTCTAGGAGATGGTAGAGCGCACCCGGCTTATTACGCGCAGAGATCAGCATCGAGGTTTTATCCTTGCCACTGGGACCGCTCAACGGGTGACCGACAACAAGAAATCGGGTGGTATTATCCGGCTGATCTTCGATAGTCTCGGCAACGATTTTGAGCTGGTAGAGCTCGGCTGCCATCTCTCCTGCGATGGCTACCGCATTCTGACCTTTTTCAGCTGCGGCACGTTTTGCCGCTTCGGCATTGCTGCTCACGGCAATCCGCTCTACCGTGGGGTAGCGGGCATCTAGCCAGCGGCGACATTGCGCCAGCGATTGCTGATGCGAATATATTTTGCTCACTGCATCAAGATCGACGCCCTCAGCCGCCAGCAGGTGCTGATGAATCCGCAGTTCAACCTCACCACAGATTTTCAGGTCTGACTGACGAAACATATCCAGGGTGTGATGCACCATCCCCTCAGTCGAGTTTTCAATCGGTACCACACCATAGTGCGCCGCTTGAGACTCTACCTCGCGGAACACCTCATCGATCGATGCCAGCGGCATACTGATCACTGAACTACCAAAGTGCTTGAAAGCGGCGGCCTGGGTAAAGGTGCCCTCAGGCCCCAGAAAAGCGATATGCATCGGCTGTTCAAGCGCCAGACAGGAGGACATAATCTGGCGAAATATTCGAGCGACCTCCTCATCCTCTAGGGGGCCAGGATTACGCGCCATGATCTGCCGCAAGACCTGAGCTTCCCGCTCGGGGCGATAGAATACCGCAGGCTGCGCTGACTCAGAGTAGGCCTGCTTGGCCTCAGCCACCCGCTGAGCACAGCTCGCTCGTTGACTGACCAGATTCAGGATCTGCAGATCAACCGCGTCGATCTCCTCACGCAACAGCGCTAATTTCTGATCAAGTTTACTCATCGTCGCCGTTCTCAACAGCCTCTAATTGATCGCCGGAGTCAGTCTCTGACTCAGCGGCCCCAGCACCTTCGAACACAGCTTCTTCCAACGCAGCCCCTTCAATCAGGGTCTCATCGTATACAGGTTCTTCAACCCGCGCGGTGCCGACCAACTTCTCATCAGCCGCCACCCGGATCAACGTAACCCCCTGGGTATTTCGGCTCTGAACTGTAATTTCGTCGGTCCGGGTGCGCACCAGGGTGCCCTGATCTGAGATTAGTATCACCTCATCGCCTTCAAACACCTGCTCCACACCAACCAGATGGCCATTGCGCTCGGACAGGGTCATAGCGATGACGCCTTTACCACCACGCCCCTTAGTCGGGAAGTCTTCCAGCAGCGTCATCTTGCCATAACCCTTAACGCTAGCGGTCAAGATCCGGCCACCTTGCTCAGGAATTATTAACGCGATTACACGTGCATCATCCTCAACCGTGATCCCTCTGACACCGCGCGCCTGACGACTCAGTGGACGGATCAACGCTTCTTTAAAGCGCACCGCCTTACCCGCGTCGCTAAACAGCATAACTTCCTGCTCGCCGTTGGTAATGGCGGCGCCAATCAGGGTATCGCCTTCATCCAAGCCCAAGGCGATCAAGCCACTACTACGGGGACGGGAGAAGCTGGTCAGCGAGGTCTTCTTAACGGTTCCAAAAGCGGTGGCCATAAACACAAAGCGATCTTCGGTATATTCATTAACCGGCAAGATCGTGGTAATCCGTTCACCCTCTTCCAGCGGCAGAATATTTACCATAGGACGGCCACGAGAAGTTCGGCTGGCGGGCGGAATTTCAAACACCTTTAACCAGTAAACCTTACCGCGACTGGTGAAACAAAGAATCGTGTCATGAGTATTAGCAACCAACAGATGGGCAATAAAGTCTTCATCTTTGACACCCGATGCAGATTTACCACGACCGCCGCGGCGCTGTGCCTGATAGGTATCCAGCGGCTGGGTCTTGGCATAACCACCGTGGGAAATGGTGACCACCATATCCTCTTCGGTAATCAGATCGGCAATGGTCAGGTCCCGGCGAGACGCCATAATCTCTGTTCGTCGGTCGTCCGCATATTCGGCAACAATGGCTTCCAGCTCTTCGCGAATCACCTCCATTAACCGTTCGGTACTGCCTAGAATACGCAGCAGTTCAGCAATAGCGTCCAACAGCTGCTTGTATTCATCGATTAGTTTATCCTGCTCCATCCCGGTCAGACGGTGCAGCTTAAGATCAAGAATGGCCTGCGCCTGAACTGGAGATAGGTGGTAATAGCCATCGATCAAACCAAACTGTGCTGGCAACTCATCGGGACGACAGGCATCCGAACCTGCACGC
This sequence comes from uncultured Neptunomonas sp., assembly GCA_963974645.1. GTDB lineage: Bacteria > Pseudomonadota > Gammaproteobacteria > Pseudomonadales > Balneatricaceae > Motiliproteus. Next base: position 16,476 of record CAXBEA010000004.1, read on the forward strand.
TCCAGCATCTCGGTAACATCGCCCGGTAGCCAGGGCATCTCGACCAGACGGTCTTTGGCCTCGACCGAGGTACTGGACTGCTTGATCAACTCGATAACCGCGTCGATATTGGCCAAGGCTACAGCCAAGCCTTCAAGAACGTGGCCGCGCTCGCGCGCTTTACGCAATTCAAACAGCGTGCGCCGAGTCACCACCTCACGCCTGTGGCGAACAAACGCCTCAAGCAGCTCTTTCAGATTCAGGGTTTTTGGCTGGCCATCGACAAGCGCCACAACGTTAATGCCAAAAACATTTTCCATCTGGGTGTGGGCATAGAGGTTATTGACCATGACCTCGGGCACATCACCCCGGCGCAATTCGATCACGATCCGCATACCGTCCTTATCGGACTCATCACGCAGTTCGGTGATCCCTTCGATTTTCTTCTCTTTAACCAGGTCGGCAATTTTTTCTATCAACCGCGCCTTGTTAACCTGATACGGAAGCTCAGTGACTATAATCGAAGGCTTGCCGTTTTTGGGATCTTCCTCCACATGATAACGGGCACGTAAATAAATTCGCCCACGCCCGGTACGATATGCCTCTAATATTCCAGCACGGCCATTGATAATCGCCGCCGTAGGGAAGTCCGGTCCGGGGATATACTCCATCAACTGGTCAATATCCAGATCAGGATTATCGATCAACGCGATAGTGCCCTGGACCACTTCACGCAGGTTATGCGGCGGAATATTGGTCGCCATCCCCACCGCGATACCAGACGAGCCATTGATTAGCAGGTTAGGAATACGGGTAGGCATCACCGCAGGTATTTGCTCGGTGCCGTCGTAGTTAGGCACGTAATCAACGGTTTCTTTCTCTAGATCCGCCAATATCTCATGGGCTATTTTTGACATCCGCACTTCGGTGTAACGCATCGCCGCTGCCGAATCGCCATCGATCGAACCGAAGTTACCCTGGCCATCGACCAGCATATGTCGCATCGAAAAGGTCTGCGCCATCCGCACGATAGTGTCATAAACCGCCGAATCACCGTGGGGATGGTATTTACCGATCACATCACCGACAACACGCGCCGACTTTTTATAGGGCTTATTCCAGTCATTCTTAAGCTCGTGCATCGCGAATAACACGCGCCGGTGTACTGGCTTAAGCCCGTCCCGTACATCGGGCAAGGCGCGCCCGACAATGACACTCATGGCGTAATCCAGATACGACTTCTTCAGCTCATCCTCGATATTGATCGGCTGGATCTGCTTGACTAGTTCACCCATATAACCCTGTTATCCCTTATGTTCAGCCACCCTGATCGGGCTAGCCTTACCATCAGTTTCGAGCCGAATTAAAAACAGATCGGCCACGCTAAAAAATGCGTGCAATCATACCACAAACCCCCAGCCTCAGAACCAGTAAATTCGCCTTCAAATTCAATCTCAAAGCTGTGATGACTCGGACCTCGGTGGTAACATATCGGGTCTTGTAATCGCCATTGAGACCGGACCCCGCATGAGCCCTGAAAGCGCCAAGCCAAACACTCGCAAAGCAGCCAACGTAGATCCAGTCGAGATCGCCAAATTTGAGGCCCTCGCTAGCCGCTGGTGGGATAAAGAGAGCGAATTCAAGCCGCTTCACGAAATCAACCCACTGCGGGTCAATTTTGTCGACCAACACGCCACCCTGGCAGGAAAACGGGTACTGGACGTCGGCTGTGGCGGCGGCATCTTGTCAGAATCGATGGCCATTCGCGGTGCCGACGTCACCGGCATCGACATGGGCGAAGCACCCCTGAAAATCGCTAAGCTGCACGGCCTGGAATCGGGGGTCAACGTCAGCTACCAGCAGATTACCGTTGAGCAACTCGCCAGCGAGCAAGCCGAAAGCTTCGATATCGTCACCTGCATGGAGATGCTGGAACACGTGCCCGACCCTGCATCCATCATTAGCGCCTGCGCTCGACTGACAAAACCAGGCGGACAGCTCTTTTTCTCAACCCTCAACCGTAATCCAAAATCCTTTATTTTCGCCATCGTCGGTGCCGAATATCTGCTCAACCTCGTCCCTAAAGGCACCCACGATCACAGCAAATTTATTCGACCCAGCGAGCTGGCCCAGTGGTGCCGCGACGCCCATCTGGAGATAGGCACCACCTGCGGCATGACCTACAACCCGCTCACCAAGCGGTACCGCTTGGATCCCCAGGATGTTGACGTCAACTATCTGCTGCAACTGCATAAGCCTGGCTAACAATGCGCATACCCAAACCGGCAGCAGTTCTCTTTGATCTCGACGGAACCCTACTAGACAGCGCACCCGATTTTTATCGACTATTGAATCAGATGCGCACTGAGCGAGGACTTCCTAGGATCGATGAGCAAAAACTTCGCCAGCAGATCTCCAATGGTGCCACTGCCATGATCCAAAGCGCATTTGATCTCGATGCCGAAGATCCGACCTGCGGACCTCTTCGTCTACAACTTCTAGACCTTTACGAACAATCGCCCGCACAAGAGTCGCGACTGTTTGAAGGTATGGAAGCCTTGTTACACTGGTTAGAAACCCAGCAGATCCCCTGGGGGATAGTTACCAACAAACCCGAATGCTTTAGCCTGCCAATTCTACGCCAGCTAGATCTTGAGACTCGCTGCAGCACGCTGATCTGCCCCGAACAGGTTGAACAGAACAAACCCCACCCCGAAGGCCTACTCAGGGCCTGCGCTCTGCTCAACTGCCAGCCCCAGCAAAGCATCTACGTCGGCGACCATCGCCGTGATATTGAAGCAGGGATCAATGCAGGGATGCTGACAATTGCAGCATGTTACGGCTACCTGACACCCGAGGATCGACCCGATGACTGGAACGCCGACCACCAGGTCGATTCACCTCAACAACTGCTCGACTGGCTTCAGGGCCCTGTATAAACCGAACCAAGACCCGCTACACTGATCATATACGCGGATCAATTACACTGATAAATAGCGCCGACCACCGAATCGCACAACAATGGAAACGCACATGTTTAACTATCAAGCCCCCGAACAGCTCCTGAAAAACCGCATCATCCTGATAACGGGTGCTGGCGATGGTATAGGGCGCGCTGCCGCGCTGAGCTTTGCCGAACATGGCGCCACCGTCATTTTAGCGGGACGCACCGTCAAAAAACTCGAGGCAGTGTACGACCTGATTGAATCCAGCGGCTGGCCACAGCCGGCAATCTTCCCCATCAATCTCGAAGGTGCAACCGCTCACGACTATGACATTGTTGCCGCCGCCATCGAAAAAGAGTTCGGCCGTATCGACGGACTGCTAAACAACGCAAGTCTGCTGGGCAATCGCACCTCGATCGAAAACTACGACCCCAGCACTTGGAACCAAGTGATGCAAGTCAACCTCCACGCACAGTTCTTGATCACCCAAGCGATGCTACCGCTGTTGATGAAATCAGAAGATGCCTCTCTGGTCTTCACCAGCTCGACCGTAGGTCGCAAAGGCAGCGCTTACTGGGGAGCCTACGCCGTTTCTAAATTTGCCACCGAAGGGTTGATGCAAGTCCTTGCTGATGAGCTGGAAAACACCTCCAGCATCCGGGTCAACGCGATCAATCCGGGCGCGACCCGGACCAATATGCGCGCGCATGCCTACCCCGCGGAAAACCCCGGTAGCCTCCCCGCACCAGAGCAGATCATGCCTGTCTATCTGTATCTGATGGGCGCAGACAGCAAAGAGATCAACGGTCAGTCTATCGATGCCCAAGGCTGAGCACGTCAGTCAGAGCCGCTGAAACGACCCTCTTGCAAGCTAGCGAGATATAAAACACTCACCGATCAAACACCAACCTGGCAAAACAACTACCCCCGCATAAGCGGGGGCATCGGTACTAACAATACGCTTTCTAGCGGTGTTAACTACGCCGCGAAGGTCGCCCGCGCTTTGCTTCCACCGACCGCTGAGGTCTGGCTTTTTTCTGTACCCGCTTATCCGCCATCGACTGTTCAACAGTTTTTTGAACAACCTTACGCCGCTCCAAAGAAACCATATCGCAGAGATCGTTCAGCTCTTTCTGGCCGAGCTCTATCCACTGGCCTGCAGATACCTGCTTGGGGATAAAGATGCATCCGTAACGCACCCGTTTGAGCCGACTTACCTCAACATCCTGGGACTCCCATAGACGGCGCACTTCCCGATTACGCCCTTCCATCAACGTGACGTGATACCACTGATTACGACCCGCACCATCGAAATGCTGGACATCAGAGAAGCGTGCCATACCATCGTCAAGCAGCACACCCTCGCGTAAGCGTTTGAGCATCTGATCGGTGACCTCACCATGAACCCGTACTGCGTACTCACGGTCTATCTGCGACGAAGGATGCATTAGTTTATTTGCCAACTCGCCATCGGTGGTAAATAACAACAAGCCACTGGTATTAATATCTAATCGGCCAACCGAGATCCAACGTCCGCCATTGAGTTTGGGTAACTTATCAAACACGGTCGGGCGACCTTCAGGGTCATTGCGGGTACAGATCTCCCCCACCGGCTTGTTATAGAGTATCACTCGACCCTCTGCGGCCAAGGACCGAGATAGATTGACCGAACGGCCATCGACGCTTATTTCGGCATCCAAACCAACCCGATCACCCAGGGTGGCAATTTTACCCGCCACGGTGACCCGACCGCTTTCAATCCAGCGCTCCATCTCCCGGCGCGACCCGATTCCAGCGCGGGCTAGAACTTTTTGCAGTTTTTCGTCGGTCATGCAGATCACCTGTGAAGACAAAACGGACACCTAAACAGCCATAGGAATGAAGCGTCCTGGAAAGCGCGGCATCATACCAGCCCCGCACCTGAGTGCCTATCATTCCGACCCAGGTTCTGACATTGATAATATACCGCTAATAAAAAAGGTGCGCCAAGCGCACCTTTGTAAACCTATGAACAGATCGATAAAGATCCGTTTAATCGATCAGACAGTCTTCCTTACTACCGCCCTGATCGAAGTACGCCTGGAAGAGCTTAGGAGTACGCCCCCGACCCGTCCATTGCAGCATTCCGCCCTGACCATCTTCGATCTGGTATTTAGCCTTAACCGACCCTTTAGGCTTTGCAGCCGGAGAAACCTCTAGCGCCGCCAAAAGATCATTTAAATCTACACCACTGTCTGCCATCTGCTTTTTAATAGCATCAATATTTGTTTGCTTCTCTGCACGCTCGGCCGCCATGGCCTCGTCTTCCTGCTTCCGTTCGTTTAGCAGATCCGACAGATTTTCAAACAACTTTTCCAGTTCAGAAGCAGACAGCTCTTTACAGGCTTTACGCAGTGAAGTTTTGCGCGTCAGCACATTTAAAATATCGCTCATGAGGGACCCCGGTGGTATTCAAATTAATCAGACCGATTAAAAATATAGGGTTTAGGTATTATTCGCAAATATTATCTTAAAATTATTATCATATTTTTTATATCAAGCTCGAAAAACACGGTTCACAAAGCTATTAGCCATTATCGACACCCGCATTGAGCCTGAACACACCCCAACCAATCGGCAAACAAGCGATGATGAACAACGCTGATGCTAACTCATAGCGGCTATTAGCTATCAACCACTGCGCTGTAAAACTCAAAGGAAACAACCAGAGAATATTTATCCCTATCGCTAATAGCGACACCCGCTGATGACTTCTCCAGCGACGCGATAAAATTTGATACGCATGTGAGCGATGCGCTTGATACCAGTAATCCCTCCGCAGCACTCGACGCACCAAGGTGATACTGGCATCGATCCAAAAAAGCGCGGTTAACATAATCCAGGTTAATGGAGAAACAAGCTGCTCACGTACCGTTAACAGCGCTAACATTGCGATAATAAACCCTAGGAAATAACTTCCAACATCGCCCATAAAAAGCTTAGCAGGCGCCCAATTAAACACTCCAAAACCGATCAGCGTTGCCGCTAACAGCAAGAACAACCGCGTATATTCAGCGGCCGAATTCAGCCAACAGAACCCTGCTCCAGCAACGCAAAGAAAGAGCGCTTCAGAAACAGCGTACCCATCTATACCATCCAGAAAATTAAATAAATTAATCCACCAGACCGAGGCCAAAGCAAAACCGATCAACAACAGCCAAAGCTCCCATGAGGAAACTATCAGCTGATCATAATAAAAGACCGAAACAGCAATCAGACAACAAAAGCATTGCGCAAAAAAACGACTTTTCGAGGACAGATTAAAACGGTCATCCAGCAACCCAACGAGCCCAAGAACCCCGCCTCCAGAAATTAACACTGCTATATCAATCACTAAAACACTATCAGCCGACAGCAGCCACCCCAGCAGTGCGAGGTATAGGGTCATAAAACTGATACCGCCGCCTCTTGGCACGGGTACGGAGTGTGAGCTTCTTTCGTTTGGCTGATCAAATAACTGCTGTTGCCGTAGATACTGCAACAGCAGATAGGTCATGAGTAGCGAGGCGACCGCTGCGAGTGGATAGACTACAACTTCAAACACCACTTGACCCCCTTGCTCTGCTTTTCTGGACCTTCGCCACGAACCTTAAACATTATCCTGCCCGTCATCAGCACTGGACATCTGGATCAGCGTTTGCATCATCGTAACCGGCGGAGCCCACTCCAGCAGCGCTTTAGTTGCAGCTATATCAACGGTCAAAGACCCCAGCAACCGATCTGCGCTGCTCGACTTTCCAAACCACCTAGCGACAAACCTGAGCAACCACTCGGGAACATAAAAAAGTCTCGATGTGACTTGGTTTGCCTGCGCCATACGTCGGATTAATTCTGTAGTAGAAATAGACTCGCCATCTGAAACTAAAAATAGCCGGCCCTTCGCTTTTGGATTGATCACACACTCTCGGAGCAGATCTATAAGATTATCGACACTGACCAATGCACGCCGATTAGTTAATCCGGCCAAGGGCAAAGGGACCCCACGCCTGACCCAGCGCATCAACTGGGCAAAATTGGCTTTAACACCGGGTCCGTAGATTAACGGTGGCCGGACCACGACGACTTCTAAGCCTGAGGATTGAGCCAGGGCCCACAGCCCGCATTCGGCGCGATACTTAGAGCGAGCATAAGCATCCTGCGGATTAGGCGCATCGAGTGCGCTGTAGGGCAGGGCTCGCTCCTCGCCATTGACTTTAATTGAGCTGAGAAAAATAAAACGCCGTACACCCGCCGCTGCTGCCAGCCTCGCCACACTCAGTGTGCCCTGGTGATTGATCCGCTCGTATTCTGCTTCCTGAGCCGAGCTATCACTCATGCAGTGTACCCGGGCGGCCAGATGAATCACCACGTCTATGCCGACAACGGCTGAGGCGATAGCAGACGCATCGGCAAGCCCTGATATTTGTACCTGCTCGATCTTAGGCTGCAAGTCTGCAGGTAAACGACCAGGATCACGTACCAGCGCTCGGACACTGAAATGTTGACGCAGCAACTCTCGGCACAAATGCCGGCCGACAAAACCGCTGGCACCCGTGATCAGGATATTCACATTATAAATTTCAGCTGCCGAGGCCTCTTAGCTTTCAGTAATCGACGCTTTGTTGAAAAATACTTGGTACCAGGCAACAAAACGTTCGATCCCCAGGCTAATGGGTGTCGCGGGTTTATAATCAACCCAGGCTTCCAGCGCAGCCACATCCGATGCCGTGTCCGGTACATCACCTGGCTGCAGCGGTAATAGATTAATCTCCGCTTTAAGTCCCAGCTCTTTCTCGACACAACCAATATAGTCCAGCAGTTCTACCGGATTCTGATTACCAATATTAAACACCCGCCAAGGGGCTTTACTGGTTGCTGGATCAGGCGCTTTGCCGTCCCACTGCAGATTAGGTTCTGCTACCCGGTCCAGGGTACGAATCACCCCTTCAACAATATCATCGATATAGGTAAAGTCTCGGCGATGCTTGCCGTAGTTAAACACATTGATCGGTTTTCCCTCTTGGATCGCTTTAGTAAACAAAAAAAGCGCCATATCGGGTCTGCCCCAAGGGCCATAGACGGTAAAAAACCTCAACCCGGTAGTCGGCAGGCGGTACAGATGGCTGTAGGTATGCGCCATCAGCTCGTTTGATTTTTTGGATGCCGCATACAAGGATAGCGGGTGATCAACATTATCCTGTTCAGAAAACGGCAAGGTCTCGTTAGCACCATACACCGAGCTAGACGATGCGTAGACCAGATGCTTGACGCCATTATGGCGACAGCCTTCAAGAATATTCAAAAAGCCAACAATGTTGCTATCGATATAGGCACGAGGATTTTCGATGCTATAGCGAACGCCAGCCTGGGCTGCAAGATTGACAACCCGGTCAAACTTCTCAGTTTCAAATAACTGGGTTATTGCGGCAGTATTTGCAAGATCCAATTTCACGAAGTTAAATAGCGCCGCATTCGGATTAGCATCCAGCTGCGCCAGGCGAGCTAGCTTCAGCGAAACATCATAATAGTCATTTAAATTATCCAGCCCAACCACCTGATCCCCCCGGTTGATCAGATATTGGCTGACGTGAAAGCCGATAAATCCGGCGGCCCCTGTGACTAAGACTTTCATCCTTCTATCCCTTTATTGATTCGGCAACTATTGATTCGGTAACTAGCTCTTCAGAAACCGTGCCCAACAGACAAACGCTAAGCTTACCCAGACTGTATTTTTCCGACGACAAAACCCAAGCTTATTTTCTGCTTACAGTCGGCCATCGACCGAGGCTGCGGGTAACATATGTTTGATATCGAACAGGACAGAACTTGGCTTGCATAACCCTTTAATCGCAGCGACACCTAGTGCTTCAAACTGGTTATGGGCAACTGCCAAAATTACCGCATCATAACGGCCAGGTTCGAGTGCTTCAACCAGCTCCAAACCATACTCATGCTTGGCTTCAATGGGACACACCCAGGGATCATACACCTCAACCTGGGCGTGGTACTCATTTAGCTCTTTAATCATATCGACGATTCGGGTATTACGCAGGTCCGGGCAGTTTTCTTTAAATGCAAGACCAAGAATCAGTACCCTGCTGCCCATTACTTGTATCTTCTTCTGGGTCATTTTCTTAATAACCTGAGAGACTACATAGGCTCCCATGCCGTCATTAAGACGACGACCCGCCAAAATAATCTCCGGGTGATAACCCACCGCTTGGGCCTTATGGGTCAGATAATAGGGGTCAATACTGATGCAATGGCCACCGACCAACCCCGGACGAAACGGCAAAAAATTCCACTTCGTTCCTGCCGCCGCCAACACCTCACCGGTATCGATGCCAAGCCGGTTAAAGATAATCGCCAACTCGTTAACCAGGGCGATATTCAGATCACGCTGGGTGTTTTCGATCACTTTGGCCGCTTCTGCAACCTTGATCGAGCTGGCCAGATGGGTACCGGCAGTGATAATAGAGCCATACAGCTGGTCGACCAGCGTCGCGGCCTCGGGAGTCGACCCTGATGTCACCTTGAGAATAGACTCCAGACGATGGGTTTTATCGCCCGGATTGATCCGTTCTGGACTATAACCTACAGCAAAATCCTGGTTAAAACGCAATCCAGACACCTGCTCTAAAATCGGTACGCAAACCTCTTCAGTAGCACCGGGATAAACCGTCGACTCATAGATCACCAGATCACCCGGCTTGAGCGCGGCACCCACAGTTTCCGAGGCTCTTCTAAGCGGGGTCAAATCAGGCTGTTTATGCACATCGATCGGCGTAGGTACGGTCACGATATAGCAATTACACCCTTTGAGCTGCTGCTTATCCGAGGCAAACTCCAGCCGCTCGACACTCTTTAACTCCGCAGCATCAACCTCCAGGGTAGCGTCCTCTCCTCGTTTAAGCGCGTCTATCCGCTGCGGATTGATATCAAAACCTAAAGTAGGATATTTTCGCCCGAAAGCCACGGCCAGCGGCAGTCCCACATAACCTAGACCGATCACCGCAACTCTTAACTCGCTCAGTTTAATCATCAGACTACTCTCCATAAATATCCATTTAACTGTTTTCCATCGGAAATTCAGCAATCTCAACCCAGCAGGATTCTACCGCTATTGACAGCGACTCAATAGGTCTTCGTTACCACACTGGGGAGAAAAACCGCTAACCTGCTGCTGCATCAAAGTCCGCAGGGCTTCAACGGCTTGCTGTTCAAGCAGCGTATTCAGGGTTGTGATGATCGCCTCAAGCTGGGCACTATCAGGCCCCTCTTCATGTGCCATCATGATTCGGGGATGCGAAGTGCCGGTGACGTTATCACCGATTAGTAATTCTTCGTAGAGTTTCTCACCCGGTCTTAACCCTGTATAACGAATTTCAATCCCTGACCTGCGACCTCCAGCGACTCGATGTCCGCTGAGTCGAATCATCCGCTTCGCCAGCTCGGCAATGCGCACCGGTACACCCATATCCAGCACAAAAAGCTCACCGCCTTTCCCTAAAGAACCCGCCTGAATCACCAGCGAGGCAGCCTCCGGAATGGTCATAAAATAGCGGGTCATCTCGGGGTCGGTCACCGTTATTGGCCCACCCTGATCAATCTGTCGTTGAAATAGCGGAATAACCGATCCTGACGAGCCCAAGACATTACCAAAGCGAACCATCATAAATCGGGTCGAACTATTGTCTAAATGACGCTGCAGTCCCTGCAGTACCATCTCTGCCAAACGCTTGCTGGCCCCCATGGTATTCGTAGGGCGCACCGCTTTATCGGTAGATATTAGAACGAATCGCTCGACCTTTAACGCCATAGCAACGGTCGCTAGCACCCAGGTGCCCAACACATTATTCTGCACCCCGGGAATCACATTCTGCTCAACGATGGGCACATGCTTATAGGCTGCGGCATGATACAGCGTCTGAATGTTGTAACCGCCGATCAGCCGCTGCATCCGCGACCGATCCAACACCGACCCTAGTACAGCCACCAGCTCCGTTTGCAGATCAAAGCGTTCGATTCGCTGGCGTAACTCGGCTTCGAGCTGATACAGCGAAAACTCATTCTGCTCTAGCAGCACCAATCGCTGCGGCCCCTGCTGCAACAACTGGCGACAAAGCTCAGAACCTATAGAGCCACCGGCACCGGTGACCAACACCTGCCGTCCCCTAACACTCTGTTGCAATAACTCAGGATCAGCCTGTACCGACTCTCGGCCTAGCAGATCGGTCAGATCGATCTCATTCAGCTCGGTCAGGTCCGCCTGCCCCAGCGCAACCCGATCCAGAGAGGGCATAGAGCGCACAGCCACCTCGACCTCTTCCAGGGCTTGCAGGATCCGGCGTCGATCCGCCTGGGTAGCGCTGGGCAACGCCAGTAAAACCTCAAGCGACTCATAATCCTGGCGTAAATCCTTAATTACCGCCAACCCACCCAGCACCGGCAACCCCGCGATCTGCTGCCCTTTTAGGCCAAGATCATCATCGATAAAACCCAATAGACGAAAATGGTTGCTCTGGCTGAGCGACAGCGCCAACTGCACCCCAGCCTCACCCGCACCGTAGATCAACACATGATTGCCCTTGCGTTCGCGAAAGGCTCCGGCGATAAACCAGCGTGCAATCTGCCGACTCCCGCCGACCAAAATACACAACAGCATCCAGAAGATCAGCGGCAGAGAGCGCGGTGAGAAGAGATCCCAGTGAAAATAATTGGAGAGATAAAAAGGCAATAACGACCAGAGCATCACCAGCAACGCGTTCGCATAACCGATAGTGACCATGGCCCGGTGACCGATATAACGGATCACCGCGCGATACAGACCCAGGCGGATATAAAGAGGAATCGCGATCAGGGGGAGCACCGCAAACAGCAGCAATTGCCGCCCCTGCGGCTGGTACAGCTCACCTAATCGGAGTGAAAACGCTAACCACAGAGAGAACAGCACCAGCAGCGTATCCGCCAGTGCAATAACGGCAGCTTTCTGGTTACGATGCAACCCAAGCAGTTGTTTTAGCATCGAAGCGATAGGACCTTATGCCCGCCTGATGTAAATAGTGGCTTACTCAATATGCTGAGATTATCCAAGACGAAAATCAAAAACACCTAACACTGTCTCCCCGACCCATCGCATAATAAGTAAAGCCTAAGTCCTTTAATATCTCAGGGTCGTAGAGGTTGCGACCATCAAATATCAGCGGTTTTTTGAGTATCTGTTTAAGCAGATCAAAGTCAGGATTCCAAAAGCACTTCCATTCGGTACAGATAAGGAGTGCATCCGCGTCATCAAGCACTTGTTCTTGATTCGGGCACAGTTCCAGCCCCGGCCGGGATCCAAAAATATGCACAGCCTCGCCCAGCGCTTCAGGATCATACGCCCGCACCCAGGCACCGGCTTGTAACAGCAACTCAATTAACACCTGGCTCGGCGCCTCACGCATATCATCGGTATTAGGTTTAAATGCCAGACCCCAGAGCGCGAAGGTCTTTTCTTCAAGCTGTCCGCCAAAGTGCTGCGAAATTCCAGCTAAATCTATGTCAACGCAGTAGACCTGATGGCCAGCGTCCGCCAAACAGCTCCCAGTGACTAAGCCGTCATAACCCGTCCCTAAAATAGTAACCTGCATAGCAAGGTCCTAAAAACTATAAATTCTAAGCCTGCAGTTCACAGACGACGACCGCCATCTTGTACGCTTCAGAACAGCGACCAAAGCCAATAAGAGTTTACGCAGCTGAATCACCCTTTAAGTCAACTCGATTTTTTCCAAATAAAACCCTATTGCTCTCAGCTTTAATAACCGGTAACAATAACAGCCGGTCAGACGCAAATACAGATCATCTGCGACGATCTAAACATTACTGCTCAGTATTAGAGAGAACTCTCAGCTGCTGAGCGCTCTGCCACTGCATCAACCGCACTAACCAGCAGATTCATCAGCACCTGAATCAAATGATCGCCAATAGCATAAATGGCATAAATGGCATAAATGGCTGGAAGCTGATTATCAAGTTCCAACCTTAGATCTACCTCAGTAAAACGTTGATCATGGCGCATCAGGCGACAGGTCGGCCAATCAAATTATTCAAATCCTGCAGATCAGGCCCTGGGTCTGCGGTGTAGCAAATTCAAAAACGTCGCGCGTGATATTGATCCGTTGTCCCTGCTCTTGCACCATTCGCAACTGTTCTGGTTGAATACACCGGACACATTAATGAGAGACAATAACCGTCGATCATTGGAGTGTCGTCATGGGACAGAAACGCAGCTACAAGTTGATTAAGGGTATGCTGAGAAAACATGGCCAGTAGCATGGCGGCAATAAAGACGAACACAAAGCTGGAAAATGCAAAATAACGCAACAGTCTAGACATAGAGGTTCCATGATGCCGACATTCGACATCATGAAAGTACAAGGAATTTCGGAGAAGTCCAGCCTAAGAGGCTAAACAGTGGGAGCAGTAAAGAAAAAGGCCAAGATTCAGACCCAGGCGGAACCGAAAATCAACTGTTACGCTGGGCTAGTGCAGAGATGCACCAAGAGGTAAATGCCGCCTTGTCACGGGCATTGATACAGCGTTGCGGATCAGGAGACCCGTCTAACAAGCGGTGTAAAAGCGCTTCACCCTCTTCATTAAGAGCTGAATCGAGCTCATCTTCGCTTAGAGGGGCTACAAAATAATTTAAGCTGAGCGCCTCTCCGGACAGCTGATTCTGCTTCAAAACGCTTTGCTCGTACCCGTTCTGAAACAACAGCCCTTCGCGGTACTCGACATTACAGCGGCCTTCATGATGAGAGAATCGGGGGCGATACACCTCGATACTACGACCGTGGATCTGTAAACCGATAACCGTTGCCGCGTTGCGTTCGGTGGCAAACTCCAGAGCAGCCTGGAAGTCCATGTCAATCCTCCTCATCGTATTTTTATACCAATGCAACTCCTTGTTGCAGACAGACAAGATTACTAGTTTTGCTAAAAAACACCATTGTGCGTTGGTATAAGAGCAGATCAGGAGGGTAAGTCTGGTAGGAGATGGTAATACTGATGAGCGGGCATTTGTGTCACCAAGACTGGCAACCGGAAACTACCCCGACAGAGATCCAGACGGGGTAGTCGTCGGTTAAGCGTTACAGCTGCTCAACATCAAAACTTAGATTAGGATTAACATCGGCGTCGTAATCGACGCCCTCTATCCCAAAACCGAACAGTCGCAGGAACTCCTCTTTATAACCCTGGTAGTCGGTCAGGTCGCGAAGATTCTCGGTAGTGACCTGCGGCCAGATAGCTTTGCAGGCATCCTGTACCTCATCACGCAGTTCCCAGTCATCCAGGCGAATACGATTACTAGCGTCTGTTTCCGGAGCAGAGCCATCCGCCTTGTAAAGCTGGGTGCGAAACAGACGCTCGATCTGCTCCATGCAGCCTTCGTGCAGCCCTTTCTCTTTCATCACTTTGAAAGCCATAGCGATATACAGCGGCATCACCGGGATTGCCGCGCTGGCTTGGGTCACAACACTTTTAAGTACCGCCACGTTGGCAGAACCACCCTTAGCGCCCAGACGCTGATCAATCTCTCCTGCAGCACGATCCAGGTCCATCTTGGCTTTACCCAGCGCACCATCCCAGTAGATCGGCCAGGTAATTTCGGTGCCGATGTAGCTATAGGATACGGAGCGGCAGCCATCGGCCAAAACACCCGCTTGATCCAAGGCATCGATCCATAACTCCCAATCCTGTCCGCCCATCACGGTGACCGTATCAGCGATCTCTTGCTCTGTCGCAGGCTCTACCTCGGTATCGATAATGCAATCTTTGTTGGTATCCACCGCTGTTGCACGATAGGTCTCACCGATAGGTTTGAGGCAGGAGCGTACCACTTCACCGCTATCCGGCAGTTTACGTACAGGCGATGCTAACGAGTAAACCACCAGATCGACCTGTCCCATATCGGCTTTAATCAGCTCGATAACCTTCTGCTTGGCCTCATGCGAGAATGCATCACCATTGACGCTCTTGGAGTATAGCCCTGCCGCCTTGGCCGCTTTATCGAAGGCTACGGAGTTGTACCAACCCGCCGTTCCCGGTTTAGTCTCAGTACCTGGCTTTTCGAAAAACACCCCGAGGGTTCCGGCGCCCGAGCCAAAGGCCGCTTCAATACGCGAGCACAAGCCATAGCCGCTGGAGGAGCCGATGACCAACACCCTTTTAGGACCGTTAGCCAACACACCCTTGGACTGGGTGTAGGCAATCTGCTGCTGAACATTGACATCACAGCCAACAGGATGGGTGGTGATGCAGATAAAACCGCGAGTTTTTGGTTTGATAATCACTGTCAGATCCGACCTTTGGTTGCTGATTAAGAAGGGTTTGAATTATACCTGCAAGCGCCAATAAAAGGCGAAACTGGATTATCCGCTCAGACAGCTAGTTACGACAGACCTAGAATTCGATCTAGCAGGGGTAAATCAAACACCTGCTCCAGCGAATCGGCGAGACGATCGATCCCCTGCTCCTGCAATTGATGGATATCGACCCGACTCTGCACCCTAAGCCCGGCCCACTCAAGCAGCGCCTGACCCGCATCGGGATGATCGAACAAACCATGCAGGTAAGTTCCCAGAATCTGACCATCGGCAGAGCGGGCACCATCGACACGATCATCCAGTTCGACCAGCGGCTGCGCTAACGCCGCACCCGAACTGACCCCAGCATGAATTTCATAACCGCTAATGGCAACTGGCCGCGTTCCCAGCAGTAACCTGCCCTGAACCTGACGCAGCTGTTTATGCGGTTTCAGCCTGGTTTCAAACTCCAGCAACCCCAAGCCCGGGTAGCTCATGGCCGGGCCCTCGAGCGCTTCGGGATCATGAATCTGTGACCCGAGCATCTGGAAACCACCACAGATCCCTAATAACTTTCCGCCGTAGCGCAGGTGGCGCTCGATCACAGACTCCCACCCCTGCTGCCGAAGCCAGTTCAGATCAGCACCGACCGCTTTAGAACCCGCCAAGATAATAAGATCTGCAGGCGGCGGCGTCTGACCGGGACAGACAAACTGGATTTCGACCTGGGGATGCAAACGTAACGGATCAAAATCGGTGTGATTGGAGATTCGTGGCGTTACCGGTACCACCACCCGGAGCTGTGGCTGATCATCCCGCGACTCCGAACGCCAAGCCAAAGCATCCTCCGCTTCCAGATAGAGCCCCTGGAGATAGGGGACCACTCCGAGCACCGGCTTCCCGGTACGCGCTTCAAGCCAATCTAACCCCGATTGCAGCAGAGCAATATCACCGCGAAAACGGTTAATCACAAAGCCTTCAACCCGCGCCTGTTCGCTCGACGACAGCAGCGCCAGAGTGCCGACGAGATGAGCAAAAACACCGCCACGATCGATATCGGCAACGATAATTACCGGGCAATCCACCGCCTCGGCAAAGCCCATATTGGCGATATCGCGGTCACGAAGGTTAATCTCGGCAGGACTACCGGCGCCCTCGACAATGATCCAGTCATACTGCTGCTCAAGGCGGGTATGTGACTCCAGTACGGCAGCCATCGCTACCGTTTTGTAATGGTGATAATCGGCGGCCTCCATCTGCGCCAACGCCTTGCCCTGGATAATCACCTGGGCGCCCGTATCGGTATTAGGTTTGAGCAATACCGGATTCATATCGCTGTGCGGCTCTAGCCCACAGGCACGCGCCTGAGCCGCCTGGGCTCGGCCGATTTCACCGCCATCGATGGTGACCGCGCTGTTAAGCGCCATATTTTGAGGTTTAAAGGGCACGATCGACAGGCCACGACGCTTAAGCAGCCGGCAGATACCCGTCACTAGCGCCGACTTCCCTGCATCGGACGTCGTCCCCTGCACCATCAGGGTGGTGCGTCTTCGCTTCAGCATCTGATGGCGCAGCCTTTAATTAAACACATTTTTAACATCCTTCGCTCAGACATCTGCGCCCCAAAGACGCAATTTCTTTCGGATAAAACTGCTCGTGCAAGGTATTTCGCATTCAGGGTAGTGTCCGCACTTCTGTCCGCACTTCTGTCCGCACTTCTGTCCGCACTTCTGTCTGCTCTTCGACTTGTTCTACTGTCTGTTCTTCAGCCATATCGACCTGCGATAAACGGCGACCCAAGAGTCTTCCAACATCCTCCAATACCAGATAATTAACCGGTACGATAAACAGCGTAATCAGGGTAGCAAAGAGGATACCAAAGCCTAGCGATACCGCCATTGGGATCAAAAACTGGGCCTGGGTACTCTTCTCGAAAATCAGCGGCATCAGACCGCAGAAGGTGGTCAGGGAGGTGAGCATCACCGCTCTAAACCGAGCGGCCCCGGCCATACGCACCGCTTCCTGCAACGGCATCCCTGAAGCCCGCATCCGGTTGACAAAATCCACCAGCACCAACGAATCGTTGACCACGACCCCACTGAGCGCCAGCATCCCCATCGCACTCATAATGGTTAGGCTCATCCCCATCAGCCAGTGGCCAATAATCGCTCCAACCACCCCGAACGGGATCACTGACATCACAATCAAGGGCTGCGCGTACGAGCCAAACGGGATCGCTAACAACGCAAAAATAACAAACAGGACAAAGAAACTGCCCCAGACCAACCCTTGGAACGAATCACGTTGCTCTTTAGCTTCGCCCTCAAAGCTATACACCACGCCTGGATAATTCTCGATCTGCTCGGCCAAGAAGGTTTCAAGGTCGCGTTTAATCGCCTCCAGATCTGCCAGTTCTTTATTCGCATCGGCAGTCACGCTAACCGTACGGACTCGATCGACTCGATTGATCGCCGCGGGACTACGTCCCGGTTTAAGATCAGCCACCTCGGCGAAAGGTACTTCAACCCCCTGCGCGGTTCGGATCATCATCCGGTCCAGGGTATCCAAGGATTGACGCTCGCTGGCAGGATAGCGCACCAACACCTTGACCTCATCCCGGCCACGCAGCAGTCGCTGCACCTCAAAACCGAAGAACGCCTGACGCACCTGTCGGGCCAAGTCAGTCAAATCCAGCCCCAGCATCTGCGCGGCAGGTTTGAGCTCTAGCTGCAGCTCCTGCTTGCCATCGGAGAGCGAATCGGCAACATCAAACAGGTTGGGATAGCTACGCATCCGCTGTTTCACTTGCGCGGCTAACGCACCTAGCTGTTGCAGATCTTGGCCGTTAAGGCGAACATCTATAGGATCGCCGGAGCGACCGATCTCCGCCCTATAGGTCAGAGTTTCAGCGCCCGGAATAGAACCGATCTTCTCGCGCCACTCACGCACCAGTTCCGAACTCGTCACATTCAGGGTCCGATGCTCAGGTGCGACGATTTCAAACCTTACCTGACCACGATGGGCACCGCCTGCACCAGATCCTGAGAGGATATGGGTCACCACACTCTCGCCGGTATCGGGGTCCCGATACTGATCCTGAATCGATTGCGCAGCCAGAGTAATCCGCTCGATATGGTGATCGGTCACCGCAAACGGCGTACCGCTGGGCATCGTCAACGCGGCGGTAGCAATCTCACTCTGCACCTTAGGAAAGAAGATAAAGTGGGTCCAGCCCCCGGCTACAGTCGACAATACCACCAGGGTCAGACCGAACATCAGCGCCAGCGATAGGTAACGATACACCAGCACCTTGGATAACATCGGACTGTAGACATGTTTGATAAACCGTTCCAAGCCTCGGGCGACCGATTGTTGGGCCCGGGTTAAAGAATGGCGGCTATTGGGCGCTTTCATATGCCGCAGATGCGCTGGCAAAATCAACTTAGACTCCACCAACGAGAACAGCAGCACCGGGATCACGATAAAGGGGATCTGCTCGAAGATCGCACCGCGCGAGCCACCTATCATCATCAATGGAATAAACGCCGCCACGGTCGTCAGCACGCCGAAGGTCACCGGCACCGCCACCTCTTGGGTACCCTCGATCACCGAACGCTCGGCATCACCGGTGCGGGCAAAATGGGTATAAATATTTTCGCCGGTGACGATCGCATCGTCCACCACGATCCCCAACACCAGAATAAAAGCGAACAGGCTGATTAGATTAAGCGTGACCCCTATCTCCGGCATCAGCATAAAGCCGCCCATAAAGCTGATCGGGATCCCGACACAGACCCAGAACGCCACCTGCGGTCGCAGAAACAGCGCCAGCAGCAAGATCACCAAGAAGCCTCCCTGAATAGCACTCTTATTTAGGGTCTGTAACCGCGCCTTGACGATCTTGGATCGATCACGCCAATAAGCGATGCTGACCCCCTTGGGCAGCAACGACTGCTGGCGCTCAATATACTCCCTGACCTGGTCAGCGATAACGATAGAGCTCTGCTGACCGACACGATAAACATCAACTGCCATCGCCGGCTGACCATCAAACCGGGTACGGACCGGATCCTCTTCAAAACCGTCATGAATCCGCGCTATATCACCCAGCTCGATCCGGCTGCCGGCATTATCCGAGAACACCACGATGCGTCTGAACTGTTCGGCGGTATACGCCTGACCCTTGGTGCGGATCAGGATATCCGCCCCCTGGGTACGTATATTACCGGCCGACAGATCCAGTGAACCTCGCCCTACAGACTCTGCGACCTGTGCCAGACTCAGTCCGTACTCACGCAAGACGTGCTCAGGCACCTCGATAGCGATCTCATAATCGCGCTGACTGTCGATCACTACCTGGGTCACATCGGGTAGCGCCGAAAGATCATCGCGAACCTGTTCCGCCAAGCGGCGCAGCTCCAGCTCCTGGCGCTCACCGTAGAGCACCACGCTGATCACTTCGCGTTTGTGCTGACTGATACTGACCATGGGACGTTCAGCCGTCGCTGGCAAGGTATTGATCGCGTCTATACGGCTGTTGATATCCGCCATCAACTCCCGCGAATCATAACCCTGGGCAACCTCGACATTCACCACCGCCGACGCCTCGCTAGAACGCGACAGCAGCTGCTCAATCCCTTCCAGGTCCTGAATCGCTTCCTCGATCCGGATACTCAGCCCCTCTTCAACCTCCGAAGGGGTCGCACCGGGGTAACTGACCTGTATCGAGACCATATCCAGGTCAATCTCGGGAAATACCTCCAGCGGAATACGGTTACTCAGCGAGTAGAGACCGCCGCCAAGAATCAGCACCATCAGTAGATTGGCGCCAACCGGATTACGGGCAAACCAGGCGATCATGCCGTGCATAGGTTACTCCTCAACCTTGGGAGCTAGGCTAGTCAAAGGTGCCGATGCTGTCGCCAAAGCCTCCTTGGCCTTTGGCGCTTGCAACTCACCCTCGATCTGCGCCTGTACTCTGACGCCATGGGCCGAAACCCCAAGCGGGGTAATATTAAGCACTTCACCCTCGGCCAGCCCCTGAGCCACGATCACATGCTGGTCATCGCTCCATTGAGGCTCGACAACACGCGCCACCAACAGATCGTTCTCAACCAGCAGCACCCGCTGATCCTGATTGATGGCGCTACGCGGCAGAACGAAGACCTGCTCCAGCAATCGTCCCTGAATTTTCGCCTCCACAAACTGGCCTACTTTTAACGGTGGGTTACCCTGAGGACCCAGGCTGTAGGGATCTTCAACCTGTGCCACCACAAACAGCTGTCGCGAGCGGCTATCGATCGCTCCCTCGACCCTGACCACCTTGCCCTGCCAGTGATAGCGGCTACGACCCACTTGTGCGGAGAGTGTGACAACCGGTGCACGCTTACTGGTAAACTCTCCGCCGCGATACTGCTCCGGCAGGTCGACAAATTCCAGCTGACGATTGTTGAGCGGCAAACGGACCTCAACGTAATCCACAGCATAGATCGATGCCAACGGCGTGCCGCTGTTGACCACCTGCCCCCGATCTACCAGCTTTGCCAACATCCTTCCTGCATAGGGCGCTACGATACGGGTTCGCTCAAGATTCAGCCGAGCCGTGCTCAATTGGGCTTTGGCTGAAGCGATCGATGCCTGCGCAGCGGCAAGCTGAGGCTCACGCAATACCAATTCGCCCGCATCACCCCGGCCCAGCCGCTTCCAGTCACGTAATGCCTGTTCGGATCGAGCCTGCTCCTCTTTAAGCTTGGCCCGGGCCTGGATCAGCAGCGCCTCTGCCACCTCAACCGAGGCTTTGTAATCGCGATCATCGATCTGCAACAACAGATCGCCAGCTTCAAAAAACGCCCCTTCCCGAAAACGCTCCGAAATTTCCACCACCTGGCCTGCCGCCTGAGCCACCAACTGACTTTCAGTTCGAGGCTTAATTACTCCGTAGGAGCTCAACTCAACCTGAAACGCCTGAGCATGCAACCGCACCGCATCGATCTGATGCGCCTTCTGGACCCTAACTTCGCTACGGTTCGGTTCAGGTTTATGGGTCAAAATATAGTCAGCTAGCCAAACGCTCAACAGGATCACTAACAGTGGCAGCAGGATTAGCATCCAGCGGTTAACGCGAGTACTCATCGATTCGGCATTCCTTTACTGAAGTAATTGACCAGTGGGACTTGCAGCCTCAGGATCGCGCATAAAGTCACCTCCCAGAGCCAGATAGAGATCAATACGATTTTGCAATTGCTGATTACGCGCCTGAATAAAGCTGCTGCGGGCATCGAATGCACGTCGCTCGGCTTCCAGCACTGTGATGTATTCCACCAATCCGCTTCGATACTGCTCGGCAGCCAACACCTCTGCAAAATCGGACTCGGCAACACTTAGGCTTAGGGCTACGACAAACTTTTGCAACTGCTGCTCCTGCTGTAGCGCCTCCTCTACCTCAAAAAAGGCTTGTAGCACCGCCTCTTTGTAACTGGACTCACGCTGCTGCGCCTGCGCCAAGGCTTTTTCTTCAAGCGCCTCTAGGCGGCCACCGGTTAGAAGCGGCTGGGCAACACCTCCCAGTATCGACCAGACAAGCGAGTCACCCTGCAACAACTTATCTAGTTGCTCACTACGGCTACCCAAACTTGCAGTCAGATTAAAACTGGGAAAGCGGTCCTTGTGGCTCCTCGCCAGTCGCGACCAACTACTCTCAACCCGGAGTCTGGCAGCGCGGATATCATAACGGCGGGTCAGAAGCTCGGAAGGCAACCCTGCCGGAATAGAATCAGCAAGCGCCGGCAGCTGTGCCGCTATCTGCAACAGATTGGAGGGATATCGCCCCAGCAGCAACTCTAGGGCACGGACACGGCTGCCCAGTGTCTGCTCTCGCGTTGCTAAACGACTCTGCTCTGTCGCTAAATTGGCCCGCGCCAAATGAATATCCAGCGCCGCCACCAGGCCCGACCGATAGCCCTCTTCAAGCACTTCAAGCCTGGCCGTCAACACCTCAACCAGCTGCTGGCTAAGCCGCAGCTGCTGTATCGCTTCGATTGCGGAAAACCAGTTTTTGGTTACGTTGGCAGCCAATGACAATCGAGCCGACTGGTAATCCTCTAGCAAGGCTTGCCGATCAATTTCAGCCGCCTTGGCGCTATCCGATAATTTTTCCCATAGGTCCAGCTCCCAGTCGAAATTCAGCCCTAAACTCAGCTCATTAGCCGTCAGAGAAACTCGACGGCTGCGCCCAGTTTGAGCGTTTACACTCAGCGTGGGCTGACGCTCGGCACCCGCAACAACCGCTTGAGCGCCTCCTTCAGCCAGCAGCGCGCGCACCCGATTAAGTTGCGGATTATTACTTAGCGCCTCGGTAACCAACTGTTCAACCCGTGGATCATTAAGTCGTTGCAACCAGCGCTGAGGCGTACCTTCGATGCTGCTTAGATGCTCATTCCATTGGTCAGGAACGGGCAATATTGGAAAGTCACGCGTCACCGACTGGGGCCAACTGGCGCAGCCTGACAGCAGCCAGGTTAAAAGTACGGGGATGGCCATTTTCAACCGGATATGCATGCTCAAACGTTAAAAACTCTTCTGGATACTAAGCTAGTGGCAGAGATATTACTGCTGCGGAGGGTAATTAAGCAGCTTAATTTACCTCTCTTTACGTTCACCTCTCGCAACACTCCACACTTATCAAGTTACCGCTTGGCAACTACCGGATAAGCAGGAGTATATCGAGAGCCGAGGTTCAATCACTAGCAGTGGCCCAATCCGACAGCTGACGCATACCCGCTGCGGCGCGAAGCACTACTTCAAACGCACGATTACCCCACGACCTCATCTGATCTGGATTATCGAACAGTTGCTCGGGTGCTTGATAATATTTCAACGCACGAGCATTGCCACTTCACCGAGAGGCAAAGGGCTCCTTTCCCTGGACCGTATAATCGGCAACGGGTGCCCCATCGGTCTTCAAATACAAACCATGACCATCGACGGCCCTAGAATCTGCATCAGATTCAGCAGGTGCGCTACAAACTCACACTCAGCTGAGCTAACCATCGACTCCCCTCCGCTTGATAATTATAGAACGGTAAGACAAGGGGGCTGCAATAGCCAAAACAGCAGAATACCTAGCTGCATAAAAACAGCCAGCGCCCTAATGGATTGTTTTTCGGGCTGTCTTTCTTAGCAAAAAAAAAGCCTCGCCGAGATATTCAGCAAGGCCGTTTTAATACGGTATGAATATTATCTACTTAACGATTTTTAACGCAGGCCGTTTGGATTTAGCTGAGTGTATATCTTTATGCGACTTAGTCGCCGCTGCTGCACCCTGCTCAGGGGGCTGGGGCGCACCGGGTTCGCGACCAAAGCTCATCCCTTGCCCCGTCTCTTTCGAGTAAATTGCCATAACCGCTGCAGTGGGGACATAGATATGCCTAGACACACCTCCGAAACGGGCGCTAAAACTGATCGCTTCATTATCCATCGACAGCTGCTGTACCGCAGAAAGTGAAATATTTAAAACGATCTGACCGTCACTGACAAACTCCTGGGGCACATCAACACCCTGAGTCGCAACATCTACCACTATATAAGGGGTATGCAGGTTATCCATGATCCACTCATGCAGGGATCGGATCAGGTAGGGGCGGCTGGGTGTCATACTTTCTCATTCCAACGATCAGCTCAGGGGCTGTCATAATACCCTAAATAGCAGACCGATTAATTAACCGGGGTTTATTTCGATAAAAAAAGGGATGCAAAAGCATCCCTTGATTACAGCCAACAATTTTTTCAATCAGTGCATCTCATGCTCTGCTTCTGACAAACTCTCTTGGAACGACTCACGCTCGAACAAACGCTCCATATATTTTTGCAGCGGCTTTGCCTGCGGAGGAAGCACAACGCCCAGCATCGTCAGACGCCAAAGGACCGGTGCAAGACAGCAGTCAACCAAGGTGAACTCTTCGCTCATAAAGTAAGGTTTTTCGACGAAAATAGGGGCTATCGCCACCATTCCGTCGGTCAATTCCTTACGCGCAGTGTCCACGGCATCTGCATCTTCAGAGTGGAGAATGATATCGACTAGGCGACACCAGTCCTTCTCAATCCGATGAATATATTGACGACTTTCAGCACGCGCTACCGGATAGACGGGCAATAGCGGTGGATGCGGAAAACGCTCATCCAGGTATTCCATCATGATATTGGGCTCGTAGAGTACCAACTCACGGTCTACCAGCGTAGGCAGACTTTTATACGGATTAATGTCAGCCAACTCCTGAGGTGCGCCATCCAGATCCGTATCGATGATCTCTACCGCCACACCTTTTTCCGCCAATACAATGCGGACCCGATGGCTGAAATGATCAGCACCATCAGAAAAGAAAGTCATTGAGGAACGTTTTGCCGTTACACCCATCTGGTTCACCTTGAAAAATTTTACAGCGTTAAAAAATAGAAAACGCGGCCTGCTGTTGAAGCAGGCCGCGTAGGATCAGAACACAGAGTATCTGCGCCTAATTAGTGCTTCTCTCTCCAAGAACCACTCTTAACATCTTTCCAGAACTCTTTCTTCAGCAAGTAAGCGAAGACAAACAGGATCGCTAAGAAAATGAGCACCTTAGCACCCAGCTTACCGCTGACAAGCTTCGATGGCTCGCCGACATACGCCATGAAGTTAGTCAGGTCATACATCGCCTTGTCGAATTCCTCGGGCGTCATGCTACCTGCCTTAACCAGCTCCAGCTCAGTACAGTGCTCATCTTTACAAGCCTGAACACCCTGCATCCCTTCTAGGACATTAGGCATACCCACATCAGGGAACACCTTATTGTTAACACCCCAAGGACGAGCAGGATCTACATAAAAGCTCTTCAGGTAGGTATAAATCCAAGCCGGACCGCGCAGACGCGACGTCAAAGACAAGTCGGGTGGCGGAGCACCGAACCAGGCTTTAGCATCCTCAGGACTCATGGCGATCGTCATCTGATCGCCAATTTTGCTGTCGCCTACGACCAGGTTGTTAACAACAAAATCCTTGTCCATCTCCAAATCATCAGCAGCACGCTCGTAACGCTGATACTTCGCAGAATGACAACCCATGCAGTTCTCAACGAACAGCTTCATCCCCTGTTGCAATGACACCTTGTCATCCAGGTTCGCCTCGAAATCTTCAAGGTGAACTTTGGCAGCCGAGGCCATAACGGTCATCGGCAGCAAGGCAAAAAGGAGTGTGATAAATTGCTTTTTCATTATCCTGTCACCCGCTCTGGAACTGGTTTAGTGGAGTCGATCTTGCTATACCAAGGCATAGCCAGGAAGAACACGAAGTAAAGCGTTGTCGCAACCGGAGCCAACCAAGCAGGCTGATCGGAAGGCGCCATCGAGCCACAGAAGCCGAGAACAACAAAGGATACGGCGAAGATCGCCAACATCACTTTAGAGATCATGCCCTTGTAGCGGATCGATTTAACCGGACTACGATCCAGCCATGGCAGCACGAACAGGATCGCAATACCCGCAGCCATCACAATTACACCCCATAATTTGGCGTCAAAACCAAACAGCGGATAGGTCACTGCACGCAACATGGCGTAGAAGGGGGTGAAGTACCATACCGGTGCAATATGGAGTGGGGTCTTGAGCGAGTTAGCCGGTTCAAAGTTCGGCGCCTCAAGCATGTAACCGCCACCCTCAGGGAAGAAGAACACCACCACACAGAAGATGAACAGGAACACCACCACACCCACAATATCTTTAACCGAGTAGTAAGGGTGGAAAGGGATACCATCCAGCGGGATACCTTTAGCGTCCTTGTTTTTCTTGATCTCAATACCGTCTGGGTTATTGGAGCCCACTTCATGCAGCGCCAAAACATGCAGAACAACAAGAGCCAGCAACACAATCGGTAGTGCGATGACGTGCAGCGCAAAGAAACGGTTCAGGGTAATACCTGAAATCAGGTAATCACCACGAATCCACTGCTGTAGGTCAGCACCTACGACCGGAATCGCGCCGAACAGCGAAATAATAACCTGGGCACCCCAGTAAGACATCTGCCCCCAGGGCAACAGATAGCCCATAAAGGCTTCAGCCATCAGCGCCAGGTAGATAGCCATACCGAACAACCACAGCAGTTCGCGAGGATTACGGTATGAACCGTACATCAGGCCGCGGAACATGTGCAGGTACACCACCAAAAAGAACGCAGATGCACCGGTGGAGTGCAGGTAACGCAACAGCCAGCCGTATTCGACATCACGCATGATGTACTCTACCGAGGCAAAAGCGCCTTCAGCGGAGGGGTTGTAGCTCATGGTAAGCCAGATACCGGTAAGGATCTGGTTCACTAGGACCAACAACGCTAACGAACCAAAAAAATACCAGAAGTTAAAGTTCTTCGGCGCATAGTACTTAGCCAGGTGGTCTTCCCACGCCTGAGTAACGGCTAGGCGGTCATCGACCCAGCGCATCAAGCCTTTTTCGGCTTTACTTCTATTCGGATTTCCCATTATGCAACTCCCTCTGGATCGATTCCGATAACGATGATGGTGTCGCTCTCGTAGACGTGCGGTGGAATCACCAGATTGGTCGGTGCAGGAACGCCTTTATAAACCCGACCTGACAAATCAAACTTCGAACCATGGCAAGCGCAGAAGAAACCACCCAGCCACTCAGCCCCCAGATCCTCTGGCGCCAGATCAGGACGATAAGCCGGCGAACAACCCAGATGGGTACAGATGCCGGTCATCACCATGATCTCAGGTTTAATAGAACGATAATTAGCGTGGGGAATATAATCGGGCTGCTGCGGCTCATTAGAGGCCGGATCAGCGAGGGTATCGTTCAACTTTTCCAGATTGGCCAGTGTTTCTGCAGTGCGGCGAACGATCCAGACTGGCTTACCGCGCCACTCTACGATCATCTGCTGACCTGGCTCGAGCTTGCTGATGTCGGCCTTTGCCGGAGCACCTGCAGCTTTCGCCTTTGCACTGGGATTCCAAGAAGCTACAAATGGAACCGCAGCTCCGACAGCACCCACCGCCCCAATTACGGACGTAGAGGCTACCAGGAAGCGGCGGCGTCCATTGTTTACGCCTTCATTACTCATCAAGGTTTCTCCCTTTAATCAACCGTTGAACGCCCCTTCTGATAAAGAAGCGGCCGCAGGCCAATATGATTCAAATACTTAAATCACAGTCTACAAAATGACGAAATTCTAAAGAGATTCCGCCATTCTAGCAAGGCAAGTGTGGTCTTTTTTGCACCGCACCAGACCAACAAGCAAAACCAACACCCTAAACCAACCAAGACCACCCGACATCCGTGCAAAAAAAAACGTCCAGCCTCGCGGATGGACGTTCTTCTTATCACAGCACGTCGGCGAATTAGCGCTTGGAGAACTGTGGCTTCTTACGCGCCTTACGCAGACCGACTTTCTTCCGCTCAACCTCACGCGCATCACGTGTCACGTAGCCTGCTTTACGCAGCGCCGGACGCAGAGTCTCGTCGTACTCCATCAGCGCACGGGTAATACCGTGACGAATAGCACCCGCCTGACCAAAGGCACCACCACCAGCAACAGTGATAAACATGTCGAACTTATCGACGTTACCGGTCAGCTCAAGTGGCTGCTTAACAATCATTTGCGCAACGGGACGACCGAAGTACTGCTCGAGCGTGCGACCGTTGATTTCGACATTACCAGAACCTGCCTTCAGGAAGACACGCGCAGTAGAGGTCTTGCGACGACCAGTACCGTAGTATTGAGTAATAGACATTATCCGCCTTCCTTTAGATGTTCAGTTCTTGGGGTTGCTGGGCAGCATGTGGATGCGCGTTACCCGCGTAAACCTTTAGCTTGGCGTACATAGCGCGACCCAGAGGCCCCTTAGGTAGCATGCCCTTGACTGCAGACTCAACGATACGCTGAGGCGCCTTTTTGAGCTGATCTTCGAAGGAGATAGTCTTAAGACCACCGATATAACCCGTGTGGTGGTGATACATCTTATCGGTCATTTTTTTGCCGGTCACATGGACTTTCTCGGCATTGACTACAACGATGTAGTCGCCGGTATCGACGTGAGGTGTGTATTCGGCTTTATGCTTACCACGCAGACGACGGGCGATTTCTGTAGCCAAACGGCCCAGAGTCTTACCCTCTGCGTCAACAACAAACCACTCGCGCTTTACTTCAGCGGGCTTCGTGCTAACTGTATACATTGAATTTGCCTTATCTTCCCTGGATCTAAATGACCCAGCGTTTCCTATAGTTATTGGTTGTCACATCCTAAGCTACTTCTAGCGGCAGCCATTGGTCAAACCGTGACAACAAGTACCTTTCATTAACCGAGGCCGACAAACAGGTCAACCAAAACGGACGGCGCATTATAGGGCAGTTAAATATCGAAGCAAAGCCTAATAGACTCTTTTACTACGGATATTTTAGCTGCTACCTGAGCCCAGCACTCAACGAACGAACGCGGAGCTCCGACAGCAGCTTACCGTCATCAAACGACCCTTAATCCAGACTAACTAGCCCCTGCACCGGCTCGAAGCTAAACATCAGATCGACACGACGCTCTTCGGGCGCATAGACTCGCAGGCTTGATGCCTGGCGCGCACCCTGAGCCTGCCTGCGAATGCTTTCTCCTACCACGCCCTGCGCCATCAACACACCACCCACCCTGTCGCTACGCTGCTCTGACAACCACTCATTATACTGATCTAACCCTGATTTATTGGCATGCCCCTCAAGATCAACCACCAGACCCTCAACCTTCTCGGCTCCTTGCCCCACGGATTCGAGTAGCGCCTGATCGCGAGGATGAACCTGACTGCTGTTCTGCTCGAAATAGACCGATAGCCGGAGCCCACTAACCAGTCCCTGCAAGGCTGCATATCGCTCTTGTAAACCCTGCAGTCGGTTTTGCGCCTGCTGCAATGCATCTCCTTTTTCAGCCAGCTGGCTATTCACTGCTTCCAGCGCACCCTGCGCAGCCACCAGATCACTGCGATGCAGGCTCACACGCGCTCGCTCTTGCTCAATTTGCAGCTGACTTTTATCCAGCTCACTTTTTTGCACCTGATCGTGACCTATCATTATTCCCAATGAGCCGCCAATGATCGCACCTAAAGGTCCGGCAATTAAGGCTCCTGTGATAACTCCAGAACCGAATCCTATATGCTCTGCAGTTAAATCCGGCTCTGCGGCCAACGCTGGGAAAGTCGCTAAACTTCCAGCAAACCCAGCAGCTACCGCATATTTTTTAAACGTTTTCATAGAAGCATCCTTAAGTCGTTAATTGAACTGATTGTCTCAGGTGCTATTAAACTCGACTCGATCAACGACTAATGGGACTAGCTAAGGAAAGATCATGGAGAAATAGTGGAGCAAGAAATCATGCATAAGTCCTTCTGCTGGCTGACGGATTTTCCTGTTACCCTTAACGCTTTTGCCAGGCATAAAACATGTCAACAAAAGACCGCATGCTGGCGCTGCTCATCATCCTTGCTTGGGGGGTTAATTTTGTTGTTATCCGCTGGGGACTCGATGAACTGCCGCCCATACTGCTGGGGGCGCTAAGATTCAGCCTGGTCGCTTTTCCCGCAGTGCTTTTTATCCGCCCACCTAAACTACCGTTAAAGTGGCTACTGGCGTACGGCAGCACCATCAGCCTGGGGCAATTCGCGCTGCTATTTAGTGCCATGCATGCTGGCATGCCGGCAGGACTGGCCTCGCTGGTACTCCAGGCGCAAGCGATCTTCACCCTGATTTTTGCACTTATTTTTCTTGGCGAGCACTGGCATAAAATGCAGCTTGTCGCGCTACTCATCGCAGCCTCAGGTCTTGCACTACTAGCCAGTAAGACCGCTGACAACAGCTCGACGGCAATCGGTTTTCTACTCACGCTCGCCGCTGCCGCTGCCTGGGGGCTTGGCAACATCATCAACCGCAAAATTGGTCAACTGGGCTCCGTCAATTTACTCAGTCTGGTTGTCTGGAGCGCGCTGATTCCACCACTCCCCTTTATATTGCTCTCGTACTGGCTAGAGGGTCCTGAGCTAATCTACAACAGCCTGAGCCAGATGGGGCCAAAATCCATGCTAGCGGTACTTTATCTAGCCGGTGTGGCTACCATTTTTGGTTATAGCAGCTGGGCACACCTGTTGAGGCACTATCCTGCATCCCAGGTCGCACCACTTACGCTGATGGTGCCCGTCGTCGGCCTGATAACAGCCTGGCTAGCTTTAGGCGAAACGCTAGGCCTCTGGCAGCTCGTAGGTATAGTTCTGGTTATGCTAGGGCTATTGGTGAACACCTTTGGCGCCAAACTATTCAACCAGAAATCCGGCTGAATAGTCTCGATCGGCAATGCGCGGAACCTGGGGGCCGGCCTTTTTTTGTAGAAACGCTACACAAAAGAGTCTAATTTAAGCTCGCATTTGTGTGAAAAGCCCCGAGAATTGTCAATAACACGGATCCAAACGGGATCTATGCGGTAAAAATTCGCATCCATCAGCCGCTGGCGAATTTTTTCTTCATTGGGATTAGCCGGTCGCTGATAGAGCGCCTGTAACTGGGGTGATTTACCTAGGTACAGCGCCAGCACTCTCGCGTACTGGGATTTCGGAAGAGGCTTGGCTCTACCTCTAATCTGCAACCCTTTAACAGAGAGCCAATCGGAAGTATCGCCACTGATCGTCGCCGCCACATGCGGATTCCTGAGCAGATCCTGACAGTGTCGGGATTCGGGGCTGGATACAAAGTAGAGGTTTAGATTTTCATCGCTGACAAAGAAGAGCTGTGCCGCCCATGGCTCCTGAACATCTGCGACACCTTTAACAGAAGCAGAACGGCTTAGGGTTGCCAGCGCCAAGGCGCTGCAGGACTGCAACAGCTTGGCAATATCGGCCCGCAGCACAGCCTCAGAATCAATCATTACCCGAGCCCATTGCAGTCCCTTGCCAGCGCTTTATCTGACCTGTTTCTATATCAAACAGATCCAACACCCGCACGACGCTATGGTTGATTAGGTCATCGATAGATGATGGTTGGGTATAAAAAGCAGGCATCGGCGGGGCAATAATCGCTCCCAGCTGAGATGCCTCGTAAAGCAGCTTGCAATGCCCCTGATGGAGCGGAGTCTCACGTGGCATCAACACCAACCGCCGACACTCCTTCAAAACAACATCAGCAGCTCGGACAAGCAGGCTATCTGCATAGGAGTGGACTATCGCAGACAGGGTTTTCATTGAACAGGGTGTAATGATCATGCCATCGGTTTTAAAAGAACCACTGGCAATACTAGCCGCTTGGTTACGATAGTTATGCACTACATCGGCCAGACTTTCGACCTCTTTTGCCGTCAACCCAGTCTCTATTTCTATATTCTTACGTGCGTAGCTACTCATGATCAGGTGTGTTTCGATCCCCGGCAGATCACGAAGCAGCTGCAACAGACGAATGCCATAGATGACTCCGCTGGCTCCGCTCATACCGACAATTAATCGCTTATTCATAAATCTTTTAACCCTGTTGGCAAACCCGCATTGATTCAAAATTTCTGGCGTATACCAAACTCTGCATCCTTCATTACCTGGGTCAGACTAAAACATCCGGACATTAATAAGCCAAGCACTATACCCGCAAAAAAGAGCGTATTTTTTTGATCCAGCCACTGTCTTCAGCAGGCACTACTTTCACCTCAACAATACCCAAACTCTCACTGGCTTGCAGACTATCCAGACCCGTTTCTCGCTCATTAATTTTAGCGGAAAGCTCCTCGGCGAGACCTGGATGATTGATCATCACCTCTTTAAATGACTCTTTCTCCATCCGGTAACAACGGCAATCTTCGAGCGCTACTACCGAGGCGATACGCGGCGATCCTTTCAGCAGCCCCATTTCACCGAAATAACTCCCGGACTTGAGATTAGACAGTATTTTTGGGGTCTGTCCAGGCATCTCTATATAGGCCTGTGCCTCCCCCTCGATCAAAAAGTAAAGCCAGTTTGCCCGGGCACCCTGCCGGGTAATGATATCGCCCTTAGCAAAGGGCGCGTACTTTAGCCGCTGCGCGATATCCCGCAACTCCTCATCGGAAAA
The DNA here is from genome assembly GCA_963974645.1 of uncultured Neptunomonas sp. Taxonomy (GTDB): domain Bacteria; phylum Pseudomonadota; class Gammaproteobacteria; order Pseudomonadales; family Balneatricaceae; genus Motiliproteus. The sequence goes on from CAXBEA010000004.1 coordinate 48,866, forward strand.
ACGGTTAAACAACTTCATACTGCGCAACATATTAACCAGATCTGTCACCTGTCGAGAGACCTTCATCTCATCCCGCTTATCGGTCTCTTTGGTCATCCGGATATGCTGCTCAGGATAGGCCAAGCGCATCCCTTCACGCTGCATCGCTGAAAAAATATGGGTTCGCACGATCGAGTCGGTCGGATCATCTGGATGCAGATCGGTCAGCCAATAGCGCAACGCATAACGACCGTAGCTTTCCTCAAATCCCATCAGCACACAGGAGGGCTGTGGGTGTTTAGCGACATTCGGAATGTCCAGACTGCGAATCGCGGTTTCTATCACCTCAATCACACGTGGCGGACGCTCTTGGTAGCCCACGTTAAACCAAATCCAGCGCCGCCATTGCACCGGGTCTTCACCGTGACGCCCTAGCACCAAAAACTTTCCCTTCATCATCTGGCTGTTCGGCACAATCACCGTTTCCCAGTTACGCGTCTGCACCGCCGTATGCCGCCAGCGGATCTGCACCACCCGACCCGTGATCTCATCGAGCTTAATCCAATCACCGACATCAACCGAGTTATCCAGCTGGAGCGCCAACCCCGCCAGCAGGTTCCCAAGCGTGTCTTGCATCGAAAAAGCCACCATCGCGGTAATGACCGTGGATGTAGTGACGATGCTGGATAGCTCAAGACCGGCACCATGCAACTGCACCATGACCCAGCCTACATAGCCGATAAAGACGATGATATCTTCAAGAATGGTCGGTACTTTGAGACGCAACGCGGGAAGAATTAGTCTTAACACCAGCATCATGCTGAGGCGAATAAGTACCAGTCCCTCAATAAATTGGAACAACTCACGAATCCAGACACTGGCCGAGGTAAATCCGAAAACAAACAAAGCACCACTTGCCAACATACCCAGCAGACTCACTGCGTAAACTGTCAGGGTTATCAAGATTGCTTTTTTCCCAGCGGGATTAAAGCGTAGCAACAAGACACCTACGACCAAGCTGTAAACCACCAGCATGACCATGTCATCATGCCAAGCAAATAAATTTATGCTCTGCCAGATAGCCATCTATTCTCCAAAGTCGATCAGCTGTTACGCCCCTATCTATTTATTGCAGCGGGCAACTGCGCGAGATAAGCGCTTAATAATGATAGTGTACTTGATCAAAGGAAGGAGGTGCACGCACGAGTTAGTGTCGGCGCGATCAGGGGACTTAAGATGCCAGTTTCCAGGGTACAGCCTTACTCGAGACCTACAGAACCGTTCGCTCTGAACGACCAGTAACTGACCTACGCCCCAAACTAGAACCTAGCAACGATCGGCAATTTCCTGGGACCACTATCCACCCCACATCAAACCCAGCAAGAAATCCTCAGAACAATGAACTACTTTTGGGGTAAGAAAGGTAAACAGTAATCGGAAAGTATCTATGCTTGTACATTCCACTCGTATGTATGATGTTTTTTTATCTCTACTGGTTATCTGGCTGATCAACCTGTCGAACGCTCCTATGGCATATGCCGGTTCAGATGAGCAACGCTTTCACCTAAGAGTCGGGGCACTGGCTCATAGCGTCGGTCCTCTTTCAGAGGGTGACGAATCGGGGGCAGATATAAACCTCGAGCTGATGTTTCCCCGTAACCCCCAGACCCGTCATTATTGGGGCAGGATGATCACGGGTACAAACCTGAATTTAAACCACGAAACCAGCCAAATATATATTGCCAGGGCTTGGCAGTTGAGCCTGCCTGTTTCATTTGTGCTCGAATATCAGTTTGGTTTTTCCATTCACAATGGAGAACTAAATTCGGCCGATTCAGATCGTCGGCAATTAGGCTCACGTCTACTGTTTCGAAATGCGTTTGAACTCGGCTGGCGCTGGGATTCAAATCGGATCTCTTTTATCTTCGACCACGCGTCCAATGCCGGGCTGCTGGATGAGCGAAATCAGGGGATAGATAATATCGGTATGCGCTTATCCATTGGCCTCTGACGCGTATCAGAACGCTACCGGCCAACGCCTCTCGCCAGTGAATATTACTAGATCCTATTTGGCCTTAACTGGAGCGAACCCATCAATACGGGCAATAGTGCGTCGTCAAAGAGCAATTCGACCGCATCTTCCAGGGTGGCAACGGAGGCGATTGCCACCTGCTTGCTGACCTCATCGATAGAGGGTTAAAGATGTCCTGGCTACGCTCGGCGTCGGACGCATTTCGCCGCTTATCAGATGGCCAACTGTATCCAAGGTATTTTCTTCAAATAAAATCTAGGCGAAGCCGCAGCTCCGCCACTGAAAAAGTTAAATCGGCGCTTAAGCCAGTTGGTTGATCGAATCGCCCAGGGCGTTGATCAGGCTGTCGATCTCTTCGCGCTGAGTGGTAAAAGGCAGGCCCAACTGGATAGTATCGCCGCCGTAACGGACATAATAGCCCTTGTCCCACATCTTCATCGCGATCTGGAACGGGCGCAGTTGCGGCTCGCCCGGTGCGTGCTCGATGCTCAGCGCGCCGGCAAAACCGTAGTTACGGATGTCGGCCACGTACTGGGTGCCTTTGAGGCTGTGCAGGGCTGATTCGAAGGTCGGCGACAGCTCGGTTACGCGGTCGATTAGGCCGTCATTATCGAGGATATCGAGCGAGGCCAGCGCTGCGGCACAGGCGACCGGATGGGCGGAGTAGGTGTAGCCGTGGGGCAGTTCTATCGCGTACTCAGGGCCACCGGTTTCCATAAAGCAATCATAGATCTCCTGTTTCACGGCCACGGCACCCATAGGTACGGTACCGTTGGTGAGCTGCTTGGCCATGTTGATCATATCGGGGATTACACCGAACGCCTCGGCACCGGTTTTGGCCCCCATCCGACCGAAAGCGGTGATCACCTCGTCAAAGATCAATAGAATATTGTGTTGATCGCAGATCTGTCGCAGTCGCTGCAGGTAGCCCTGCGGCGGTGGCAGTACCCCGGCGGAACCGGCCAGCGGCTCGACAATCACCGCGGCTATATTGGAGGCGTCATGCAGTGCGATCTGCTCCAGCAGATCGTCGGCCAGATGGGCGCCGACCTCTGGCAAGCCGCGTACGAATTTATTTTCCGGCAACACCGTGTGGGGAAGATGATCGGCGTCCACTGCGGTGCCGAATAGAGCGCGGTTAGGGCCGATCCCGCCGACCGAAATACCACCGAAATTAACCCCGTGGTAGCCCTTGGCGCGGCCGATCAGCTTGGTCTTGCTGGCCTGGCCCCGCTTGCGCCAGTAGGCACGGGCGATTTTTAGCGAGGTCTCGGTGGCTTCGGAGCCGGAGCCAGTAAACATCACCCGGTTGATCCCTGCAGGCATAAAGTCGGTGATCCGCTCGGCCAGCTTAAACGCTTTGGGGTGACCGAACTGGAATGCAGGTGAGTAATCCAGCTGTTTGATCTGCTGGCTGACCGCCTCGACAATCTCGGGGCGGCTATGGCCGGCACCGCAGGTCCATAGCCCTGACAAGGCATCAAAAACCTTGCGCCCCTCAGAATCGGTGTAGTAGTTACCCTCGGCAGAGACGATCATCCGAGGGTTCTTTTTAAACTCCCGGTTGCCGGTAAACGGCATCCAATGGGCGTCGAGGCTGAAGCTTCCGGCCTCGGGGCAAGTGAACGTGCTCATGAGCTACTCCTGTCAGGATCCCTGTGGATCGAGTTATTATTACAAGCCAGCTGCTGATAGTACGCCCTGCCTCGTTATTGACAAACTTTGCCTGCCTACATAGGTTAAATAAATTTTTACTACGGCTTAGTTAAACATTTGATAACCAATAGAGGGGGATGATGAAGAGAGGAGAATTCAAGGGGCAGGGTCCGGATGCGGTGATTAACATCCGTATGGCTCACCCTAATACCTCTGCGCCATTTCCCTAAACTATCGAAAGATAAAACATTTATTAGCTAAATCCAGACCAACTCGCATAATGTCCATGGTAGGCCCCCTCTGTTTGATTGGTAGCGACAACTCCAATCTGGCACCTAGATGCCGCTTGAGAGGGGGTCCATGCCATTTTCTACATCATGGCGCGAACCAGGTATCAAAAAAACCCCCTAAACGCACCATCCTCACCCCTTAAAAAACATCATCCAATCCTTTGGTCTATAATAATATTCTTGGCATTTATGGGGTCACTTCCCTGTTGCTTCAGCATTCCAAACTAGGCACACTCAAGCTCAATCCAATTTATTCAACTGGTCAAAAAACTAGACAATACCGGTTATCTTTACCAACGATCCGCCATGCTAATTAAGGTTACCTATCGATGAGCACTGCTTCAGTTTCAACTAGCCCGGCCTCCGATGACCAGTACGTCCGTTTCATCAACGTCAAGAAAAGCTACGATCAGAAGAACCTAGTCGTCAAAGACTTCAATCTCGATATCAAGAAGGGCGAGTTCGTTACCCTGTTGGGGCCTTCGGGTTCGGGCAAGACCACTTGCCTGATGATGCTGGCCGGGTTCGAGGATGTCACCAGTGGCAGCATTCTTGTCAACGGCCAGCCGGTTACCAACGTCGCCCCCTACCATCGCAACATCGGCATGGTGTTTCAGCATTATGCGCTATTTCCACATATGACCATCGCCGAGAACCTCGCCTACCCGCTCAAGGTTCGCAAGATCGCCGCGAACGAGGTCGACCGGCGGGTGATGGAATCGCTGGCGCTGGTCGAACTAACCGATTTCGCCAAGCGCTTCCCGGGACAGCTCTCCGGTGGCCAGAAGCAACGAGTGGCGCTGGCACGGTCACTGATTTTCGAACCCAGCATCGTATTGATGGATGAACCTCTCGGGGCGCTTGATAAGAACCTGCGCGAGCAGATGCAGTTCGAAATCAAACGGCTCCATGAAGATCTCGGTTTCACCGCCATCTACGTCACCCACGATCAGACCGAAGCGTTGACGATGTCGGACCGGATCGCGGTATTCGACGACGGCGTGGTGCAGCAGTGCGCCGCCCCCGATGTGCTGTACGAGCAGCCTGCCAACGCCTTTGTGGCTGACTTTATCGGTGAAAATAACCATATCCCCGGCACCGTCCACCAGATCGATAACGGCGTGGCGCAGGTCCGCCTCGAAGACGGTACCCTGGCAACAAGCGCCAATCCCAACTGTCCGCCGCAGGGGCAACCCTGCGTACTGACGATTCGACCGGAAAATCTGTTTATCGCCGGCGACCAGCCGCTCGATAACAGCATCGATGCTGATTTCATCACCCGACTCTATGTCGGTGATTCGATCCGTTATTTCTTCAAGATGGCCGGTGGCTCCGAGCTAATGGTGAAAGCCCTCAACGACCGGATGGCTCCCGATATTGCCCCTGGCGCTCGCACCCGTTTAACCTGGGCTACCGAGGGAGGTTTAGCATTGAGTGCCGAGGGCTGACATAGCATGCCCGGTTTCACCCCTGTTTCTAACGACGTTCGGATCTAAACGATCAACAGGCTTAAACAACCTGGAAGTAAAGCAGCAATAAAAAACGACAGAGGAAATAACAATAATGAACAAACTTAGACAACTCGGCGCGGCTATCGCGCTCTGCACCGCCGCAGCGCCTGTGCTAGCCGACCAACTCACCGCCGTTTCCTTCGGTGGTGCTTATGGCGCCGCCCAGCAAAAACATATGATCGATCCTTTTATGAAGAAGACCGGCCATAAGATCCTGTTCGAAAACTACTCCGGGGGTATCGCCGAGATCAAAGCCCAGGTCGAAAGTGGCAACATTCTGTGGGATGTGGTCGACATCGAAGTGATCGACCTGGAGCGCGCCTGTTCCGAAGGTCTGCTGGAAGTGTTCCCGCACGATACCCTGCCCGCCGGGGATGACGGCACCAAAGCCAGCGAGGACTTCTCCAAAGCCGCTCTGGCTAACGAGTGTGGCGTCGGCAATATCGTCTGGACCGTACTGTTCGCCTACAACCACGACACCATCAAAGGCGGCAACCCCAATACCATCAACGATCTTTTCAACACCGCAAAATTCCCAGGCAAGCGCGCACTGCGAAAGCGTCCACAGGTCAACATGGAATGGGCACTGATAGCCGACGGCGTACCCAAGGACAAGGTCTACGAAGTGCTGGCCACCGACGCGGGCCAAAAGCAGGCGTTCGCCAAACTCGACAGTATCAAGGGTGATCTGGTCTGGTTTGACAGCTGGTCCCAGGCTCCACAGCTGCTGAACGACGGCGGCGCGGTGATGGTCCAGTCGGCCAACGGCCGTTTCTTCGACGCCATCCAGAAAGATCAGAAGCCGTTCGAAATGGTCTGGGATGCGCACGTTTACGACCTCGACGTCTGGGCTATCGTTAAAGGCACCAAGAACAAGGCGCTGGCCGAAGAGTTTGTTCGCTTCGCCACCGGTTCCAAGCCTTTGAGTGGCATGCCCGAAGTGGCCTACGGCCCGACTCGTACCTCGTCTTACGCTTATGTCGACAAGGCGGTTATTCCTAAGTTGCCATCGGCTCACCTAGACGAAGGCCTGAAAGCATCGGGCGTTTTCTGGGCTGACTATGGTGAGTCCCTAGGAGAAAAGTTCAACGAGTGGTTGTTGAATTAAACAGCTGAATTAAATAGCTGAATTAAATAGCTGAATTAAATAGCTGAACGGATCGCTAGCAAGTCCCCCGTACTCGTGGTGCAGGCATCGCAAGTACGGCATGACCAAGCAACACCCTCGGGGCTTCGGCTCCGGTCCTATTTCGTCTGTAGCAGCTTCGTTAGATAAGGTTTTTCTATGTCACAGCCTGGCCAAACCGCAGATCCGGCATCATCCAGCAGCGCCTCACTCAGCTCGGGACTGACCGACGAAGAGGTCGCCCAGAGCCGTAAAATACTGCGCCGACGTAAGGCACTCGCCAGCGCCTTTGTGATTCCATTGATGCTGTTTATCCTGATCGCATTCGTCGCCCCGATCGCCACCATGCTGTATCGCAGTGTCTATCACCCGACGGTGGCGCAACTGATTCCGACCACCCTCGAAGCGCTTGATCGCTGGGACGAGAGCGGTGACAGCCTACCCGACGACAGCGTGCTGAATCTGTTTGCGGTCGAACTGCAACAGCTGGCCAAAGAGCGAGAGTCGGGGAAACTGGCCGAGGAGATCAACCGTGGCCTGCCCGGCAGCTCCAGCCTGATCAAATCGACCGCCCGCGCGATCAAAAATCTCGACCCCGAACTGCTGGCCAGCGAAGGGGGTCAACGCCTGATCGCGCTCAAGCCGCAGTGGCAACAACTCGATATCTGGCGGGTGATCAAGAAAGCCGGTCCGAAATTCACCGACCGTTATTACTTGACCGCGCTGGATCTGGAGCGTAATCCGGCCGGTGAGATAGAGCAACGCAGCACCGCCATCTATATCAAGCTATCGCTCAAGAGCCTGTGGATCGCCATTCTGATCACCGGACTGACCGCCCTGATCGGTTTTCCGCTGTCCTACTATCTGGCCACCGCGTCGCCCAAGGTCGCCAACTCGCTGTTGGTGTTCGTACTGCTGCCGTTCTGGACCTCGCTGCTGGTGCGCACCACCGCCTGGATTGCACTGCTGCAGACCAACGGCGTGGTGAACAGTTTCCTGCAATCGATCCACGTCATCAACGAACCGATCGAGATGCTCTATACCCAGTTCGCCACCGTCATCGCGATGACCCATATCCTGCTGCCGTTTATGATCCTGCCGCTGTACAGCGTGATGAAGGGGATCGACCCCAGCTACCTCCGCGCCGCCCTGTCGCTGGGTGCCAGGCCGTTGCCGGCGTTCATCCGGATCTACCTACCGATGACCATTCCGGGGCTGAGTGCCGGGGCACTGCTGGTGTTTATCATATCGATCGGCTACTACATCACCCCAGCGCTGGTCGGCGGTACCGAAGGCCAGATGATCAGTAACATCATCGCTTTCCATATGCAGTCTTCCAACAACTGGGAGCTGGCTGCCGCGCTCGGTTCGCTACTGCTAGCGTTGATCACCTTTCTGTACTGGATCTACGACCGACTGGTCGGGATCAGCAACCTTAAGCTGGGGTGAAATCATGACTACGACAGCCTGCTTATCCAATAGACGACCGAGCCTTAGTTTTCAGCATCAGCAACCTCAAGCCGGGATTCAATAATGGCCTTTCCAAAATATTTTACCTTCTGGCAAAAGCTTGGTATGCACGGACTGCGATTGACCGCCTGGCTGGTGCTGGCATTCCTGATGTTGCCAATTCTGGTGATCATTCCGCTGTCGTTCAACGCCGAACCGTACTTCACGTTTACTCAGGGAATGCTGGCGTTCGACCCTGAAGCCTACTCGCTGAAGTGGTACGCCGAGATCATCAATGATGACAAATGGCTATTGGCGATCAAGAACAGCTTCTTTATCGGCTTCTGGGCCACGCTGATCGCCACTGTGCTGGGGACCTTTGCCGCCATCGGCCTATCCAATCCAGTGATGCCATGGCAGCGATTTATCATGGCGGTGCTGCTGTCACCGATGATCGTACCGCTGATCATCACCGCCGCGGGTATGTATTTCTTCTATACCCAGCTCGGGCTAACCGGTAGCTATCTCGGAGTGATCGTCGCTCACGCCGCGCTCGGCACCCCGTTCGTTATCATCACCGTCAACGCCGCTCTGTCCGGGTTTGATTACTCGCTGATGCGCGCCTCGCTGGGGCTTGGCGCCACGCCGATCCAAACCTTCTTCAAGGTGATCATGCCGCTGATTCGTCCCGGAGTCATCTCCGGTGCGCTATTCGCCTTTATCACCTCGTTCGACGAAGTGGTGGTGATCCTGTTCCTGGCCGGCCCCGAGCAGCGTACCATCCCGCGGCAAATGTTCTCGGGACTGCGCGAGCAGATCAACCCGACCATCCTGGCGGTGGCGGTACTGCTGGTGGTGGTCTCGGCGCTGATGCTGTTCACCATCGAATACCTGCGCGCGCGCGGCGAACGAATTCGCACCGGTCAGATCTAATTTAAACCTGGCCCCGGCCGGGGTCGCCCTCAATGCTCGGAGCCGATGCTGCATGACTATTTTTTTATTCGGTTACAACTCTACCGAGTCGATGAATAGAGTGATCAGACCCTCCCTAAATCGATAATTCCCTGTGCCTGTCAATAAATCGCCGGATTAGCTTTCGCACTACATTTTCAAGGCGGGAGTTGTGCTTATACCACCCCCTTTTTTGGCAAGAGGGGGCGACTGTGAATACATTGATATTCGATCAAGCCAGGAGTAATCTGTATTGGTTATAAGCTTATGGTTATTAGTTATTAGTTATTAGTCAGATTTATATAGCTACGGGTTTCCCATCATTTCAACGTTGCTGAAAGCAAGAAGCAAGGAACCCTACCTGTGCTCAAGCGATACCTTCCCTTTTTAGAATGGATTGGCGACTACAACCGTGACACGCTGAGGTGCGATCTTGTAGCAGCCGTCATTGTTACGATTATGTTGATACCCCAGTCTCTCGCCTATGCGCTGCTGGCAGGGCTACCCGCTGAGGTGGGACTGTATGCCAGTATATTGCCGCTGGTTGCTTATGCGCTCTTGGGTACCAGTCGCACCCTAGCGGTGGGTCCGGTCGCCGTGATCTCCCTGATGACCGCTGTCGCCTTAGCCAACCTCGGCCTACAAACTAGCGCCGAGTACCTTGCTGCAGCCGTCACCTTGGCTTTTCTCTCCGGGATAATGCTGATCCTGATGGGAGTCTTTCGCCTGGGCCTGTGTGCGAATTTTCTTAGCCACCCGGTCATATCCGGATTTATTACTGCGTCTGGGATTCTTATTGCAGCCAGTCAGCTGAAGCATATTCTCGGCGTTGAGGCCCACGGACATAATTTAGTCGATATAGCTCGCTCACTCTGGCAACAGCGGGAGGCAACAAACCTCATTACGTTGCTCTTGGGCGTGACGACCACGGCGTTTCTATTCTGGATCAGAAAACAGCTAAAACCGATGCTTCAAGGCTTCGGCATGCGCGCAAGCTTGGCGGACGTCCTGGCCAAGATAGGGCCTGTCCTGGCCGTTATGATCACGATACTACTGACGTGGGGATTTGACTTGGCTCTGGTCGGCGTCAAGGTTGTCGGGGAGGTGCCAACAGGCCTGCCCGGCCTGAGCCTGCCGGCCTGGGATCTTGATCTGTGGCAGCAACTCCTGACATCAGCGCTGCTTATCAGTGTCGTCGGTTTTGTCGAGTCGGTTTCGATAGCCCAGACCTTGGCTGCTAAGCGCCGTCAGCGGATCACACCGAATCAGGAGTTGATCGGGCTAGGTAGTGCCAATATTGCCGCATCGCTTTCCGGCGGTTTTCCCGTTACCGGTGGTTTCTCGCGCTCTGTGGTTAACTTTGATGCCGGCGCTGAAACACCCGCAGCCGGCGCTTTCACCGCGGTGGGCATAGCTCTTGCCGCGCTGTTTTTAACCCCGCTGATCTTTTTTCTTCCGCAGGCGACACTGGCGGCGACCATCATTGTCGCCGTGCTGTCACTGGTTGATCTGGGCGTCATCAGAGGTACCTGGAACTACTCCAAGAATGATTTTGCAGCGATGTTCGCCACTATAGTGCTGACACTGCTGGAGGGGGTTGAACTGGGTATCACGGTGGGTGTGATCCTGTCGATCATGCTCCATCTGTATCGTACCAGTCGGCCACACAGTGCGTTGGTCGGTCGCGTACCGGGTACCGAACATTTCAGAAATGTGGATCGCCATGAGGTTGAAACCGATGCAGGCATCATCACTCTACGAGTCGATGAAAGCCTCTATTTTGCCAACGCCCGCTATCTTGAAGACCGGGTCTATGACCTGATCATGCAGAACCCACAAGCACGGCATGTGGTGTTAATGTGCCCGGCAATTAACCTGATTGATGCCTCCGCACTGGTGAGCCTGGAAACAATCAACCGGCGTTTGTTAGATAGCGGGGTCAGGCTGCACCTGTCAGAGGTTAAAGGTCCGGTGATGGACCAACTTAAGCGTAGCCAGCTCCTCGACGAGCTGTCGGGAGAGGTCTTTTTGAGTCAGTTCGACGCCTGGACGAAGCTGCGTTGCACCGTGTCTAGAAGCTGATTGATCGAGGGAAACCGTCGAACAGACAGTCTATTTATCTGATTTTATTATATAACGAACACAAAACAGATCAGTGTTACTAACACAAATAATCATCTGCCGGAATCTACAGAAAGGCCATCGGAACACGTTGTGTGAACATGCATAATCTCATAAATCTTGAGCTGTTGTGCCGTAATTATTGATACTGCGATATCCTGAAGTTTGAACCGTCCAATCGGCAATAAACCGTCCAATCGACAATAAAGGGTGTGATTCAGTCGTGGGATCATTTACCGCGTCATATATAAAACGGACGTGCGGGGTTCAGAGATACCGCCTGTACTCCAGATAGCTAACGCATGCAGCCTGAAGTTACTGCGAAGCTTAATGGCGCGACTAGTCAACCGCAGCAATAACCGAAATCTCTACGAGCAGCTCTGGCCTCGCCAGCTGCGCCTGAACACAGGCACGGGCCGGCGCGTCTCCGTCGGGTACCCAGGCATCCCATACCGCGTTCATTTCGGCGAAATCAATCATATCCTTGATATAAATAGTGGCTGACAAAATTTGATGGCGTGAAGAACCGACACTCTGGAGCAAGCTATCAATCTTTTTCAGCATGGTTTCAGTTTGTTTGGTAATGCAGGCTTTAGAATCAGCCGCGACTTGGCCACACAGGTAAGCGGTGCCATTGTGAACCACGGCTCGGCTCATCCGCGTTTTAGTTTCATAACGTTTGATCGTCATTGATGACTCCCTGGTATTGGTTCATATTGAAAATATTTTTACGCTCTTAGTTCGTTTTTAACGTGACTAAGGCGACCGATCCCAGTAACGGTATCGCCTTGGGATCTTTTGAGTCCGGCTTAGTCTGCTGCTGTCTTGCAGGCTGGGTTCTTAAGGCGTGATAGCGGTCTGCTACCGAAGGCATAACATGCCAGCGAAGTAAAAATAACTGCGCTCCCCATCAGCGTCATTGTGCTGGGAGCCTCATTCAACGCCAACCACACCCAGAACGCTCCGATAATCGCTTCGAGCAACAGAAACAGGCTTACGTCGGTTGCGCTGATATAACGCGGGGCGATCTGTAACAGGGTAAATCCAATCGGCATGGTAATGGCGGCAGTGAGTGCCATCGCGCCCAGCTGCACCGTGCTTGGTGTGGCTTGGCCTGCGCCTCCCAGCAGCGCAACCGCAGCGATGAAGATCCCCCCGAAGGCGAGACCCGGAGTCAGGTCCCTCGGTGCCTTTAGCCGTGCCCAATTGAAGTTAATCGCCATAAATACCGCGCAACCCAGGGCAAACAGGTTACCGGTCACGCTGTTATCACCTCCGCTATCGAAAGCGATCACCGTGATCCCGACCAAGGTGCAGGCAATGGTGAGTGCAGTGCGTCGGCTAACGCGCTCGCCCAGCACCAGCCAACCGATGATCGCAGCAAACACCGGCGCCGTGCTGATGATCATCATCGCGGCGGCCGCGCTGGTCTGCTGAAGAGACTGGGTGAAACAGTAGGTGTTACCCGCGAAGAAAAAACCGCTGATCACGCCGGACCAACCCGCGTTGACGAAGGCCCGCAGGCATTTGAGCCGGTGGCGGATTAAGACCACGGCGCTAAATCCTAGGGTCAGAAACAGCCCGCGCCAGAACAGCACTTGGTCATGCTCCAGCTCAACCCAGCGGATCACCAGTACATCGGGAGACAACAAGATCACGCCTGCGATGCTAAGCAGCAGGCCGGTCGTTTGCGGGGTCATGTTTTCACCAGCTGTGTGTGAGGAGGACGGGGGGCGTAAAAAGCAGCGGGTCGAAGGCCCCCGCTAAGTCGGTGTCGCTATGATAAACGCAGCCTCTAAAGAGAGGTCATCGATCGATGACAGGCAGCGTCGGCCAGCTTCGCTGGTGCAGCATTTCGCAACCTGCATCGGTAATCAGGATATTCTCCTCGTGCACCATCATCTTGCCAGGAGCGAAGGTCATTCCCGGCTCCAGCGTCAGGATCATCCCCGGTTGGAGGGTGACGTCGCCACCAGGTACGTTGGACGGCCATTCGGTCAGCTGCATACCCAGACCGTGCCCCATGCGCCCGACATCGTTACCCAAAGCACCCGCATCTTCCAGCACCGACCACATCGCCTGCCAGACGTCACCGGTGGTTCGACCCGGGGCCGCAGTCTGCAAGCCGGCTGCGGTAGAGCGATAGACTGCTTCGTAGGCGCGATGGGTCTCGCTATCTACCCGACCGAAGCCGTAGTTACGGTCAAAATCGCTGAAATAACCATCGAAGTTGGCACCGGTATCGATAATCAATACATCGCCTTCTCTGAGGAGCCGGTCGGTCGGCCCCATGATGATATTGTCGTAACCGCCCGGCCCTGACGCTGAGATCAGGTAGGGGCAGGCATCGGCGCCAAGGCGCAGCATCTCTAGGTGCATCGACTTGCAGGCTTGCCGCTCGGTCATACCGGCACGCAGATGGTGCAGCAGATACTCGAACCCAGCGGCGGTGACTTCGCAGGCAAAGCGTATTTTAGCCACTTCCGCGGCCGACTTGACGCTGCGAATAGCGCGGACGATTTCAGACACGTCGACCAGGTCATGCTGTCCCAGTCGGTCCTGCAGACTGGCGAAGTTGGCCGCCGGCATCCGCAGGTGCGTCTCCGGCCCCAGCATCGCACCGATGCGTTGATGGCGTTGGCTGACCTCCGCCAGGGTATCGCCCAGCAGCGATATGCCGTCGTCCTCCGGACGCGGCGACGGCCAACTGCGCACATCGTCGATCCAGGTCTGCTCGAAGCCGGCCACGCCGATCTCCGGCACCACGGCAATCGGCACCCCGCTGGACGGTATTATCAGAAACCAGGGTCGGGTCGGGCTTTCCCAAAATTGCGATTTGAAGCCGCTGAAATACCGGAATTCGGGCTCGGTGGTAAAAAACAGGGCGTCGATCTGCTGCTCTAGCATGCGCTGCTGCAGCTGTTCGGTGCGCCGTTCAAATTCGGATGTTTCAAATCCCCGTGCGGGGGCAATAAGCGAGTCAGTCATAGCGTTTCTCTATCTGTTTTCTCAGGTGTAAGAACACGATCGTTGCGAATTTCTGTTTTCGCCCCCCATCGCAGTGATGGAGTAGCGTTGATCCGTTGTAACAAGGCCTAACCGAAGGCCAGGTCACGCAACAACAGCGCAATACCGGGGAAGAAGATCAACAGTGCCGACATCATGAATAGAATCAGGATAAACGGCAGAGTGCCTCTGATCACTTCCATATAGGGTTTGTTGAAGATCGCTATCGCGGTAAAGATATCGCAGCCAAACGGTGGCGTTGCCGAGCCGATCGCCATCTGCAGGGTCACCATCACCCCCACCAGAATCGGATCCAGCCCCACGGATTCCACAATCGGCATAAAGATGGGGGTCAGGATCAGCAGCACCACCAGTGAATCGACAAACATACAGCCGACAAAAAAGGCCACCGCAATCACGAACAGCACGTACTCTTTGGAAGCATCCTCTAGATTGAGCGGGGCCAGCAGCTCCTGCGGGATCTGTTCGAACGAGATATACCAGGAGAAGGCTTGTCCGATACCGACCAGAATAAACACCACCGCGGTGATCAGTCCGGTGCTCAAGGCCGCATCCCAAATATCACCCACCTTGAGTTCCCGATAGATGAGACACTCGACGATAACGGCATAGAGCACCGAGAACGAAGCCGCTTCGGTCGGTGTGACGATACCCGAATAGATACCGCCGACGATCAGCGCCGGAAAACCCAGCGGCAGGATCGCTTTCTGGATGGCCAGAATCTTTTGACTCCAGTCCGTTTTTTCAACCAGCGCGATGCTGTCGCTGTGGGTAACGCTGTGGAAGTAGCAATAGAGTGAAAATAGGATCGCCAACAGGATCCCCGGTCCGATGCCGGCGATAAACAACTCACCGACACTGGCATTGGCAAGGGTGCCGTACAGGATCAGGCCGATACTCGGCGGAATCAGGAAGGCGATATCGCTGGCGTTGATGATCAGCGCCATCACGAAACTGTCTTTATAACCCGCCTGCAGCATTTTCGGCCGCATGATCTGGCCGACCGAGACCACGGTAGCCTGAGTCGACCCGGATACCGAGCCGAACAGGGTACAGCTGATGCAAGTGGTGATCGGCAGCCCGCCTTTCATATGACCGACAAAGGCTTCGATCAAGCCCAGCAGGTTATGAGCGGTATGGCCTCGGGTCATGATATCGGCGGCGAGGATGAACATCGGCACCGCGATCAGCGCATTGGGCGAGATACCCGTTACCATCTGCTGAATGATCACCTGGGGGTCGGTCCCTGAAAAGTGTACCAGACCGATCAGGGCGCCAACGGCCAGCGGCACGATCATCGGGAAGCTGAGGAACAGCAAGATGACCATCACCGTGACCAGGGTAAAGGTGATGACATAGATATCGAGTTCACCGGCGATTACATCGGAGAAAAACTGGGCGAAGTCGCTCATAGTAAAGCCTCCGTCACATCCGCTTGGTCTTCGATCAGGTCATAAGACAGATAGATCTCGCTATGGGTCAGATTCATCAGGAAGCAGATTAGATACTGGATTCCTGCCATGGTTAAACCCACCGGAATAATGGAATAGATGATGTAAACCGGGAACTGCAATGCCGGGCTCAGCCGGTTAAGACCCTGCAGCTCCAGCACATAGAAATAGGCTAGGTAAGCCAGGTAAAACATCAGCATCGATGTTGAGATAGCGATCAGCGTGGCAGTAATTTTTTTGGCACGCTGGCTCAGTGAATCATAAACGGCGGTCATCCTAATGTTGCGGCCTTTCCTGACCGCGTAGGCGAAACCGATGAACGTCACCGCCACGATCAAAAACTGGTTAAGCTCTTCGGAGAAAAAAATACTCTTATTAAAAAAGTACCGCCCCATCGCATTAGCAGTCGAGTTGATCATCATCGCTACGATAGAAAAGCCGATGATGAATTTTTCTATTTTTTCCGTAATACGACTTATGTTATGTAGTACTTTTTTCATAATAGCTTTCCCAAAAGCCACTACTCCGTTAGTGGCTTTTTACTTGAGGCTAATTTTTTATTGTTGCTCTGCGACTAACTCTTAGAAGCGGCTTCAACTTCCTGTATTAGTTTTTCAAGAATAGCCTTAGCACCGCTTCTGGCATCCGCCTTCTTGTCGGCGCTGTAGGCGTTCTCGACCACATTGTAATAGGTGTTATGCAGGGTTTTACTCAACTCTTTAAAGCGGGCGCGCTCCGTTTCATTGAGCACCACCACCTGCATGTCGGGACGCTCCTTGAGGATCTTGTCCATATTTTCCTTGTTGATCTTGAGCTGATAGTCGTATGCAGCAATGTCTGCAGCCTTGATCGCCTTATTGACCATCGCCTGCTTTTCTTCAGAAAGCTTGTTGAACCACTTGCTGTTGGTCGAGACCGTACCGACATAGGGCTGCTGGCCCGGAAACATCAGGTAGTCTTGCACCTCATGCCACTTGGCGTTGTAGATAAAGTAGATCGGGTTAACCATGCCGTCGATGGTTTTCAACTGCAGCGAACCATAGACCTCACCCCAGGATAGTGGCGTAGGGGTCGCGCCAAAGGCCTTGTAGGTTTCAACCGGGATGGTTGAGGTAAAGGTGCGGATCTTCTGGTTGGCGAAATCCTCCGGGCTTCTGATCGCCTTATTGGCACCCCAGACCATCTCACCTTCGGACAGCATCGACAGCAGTTTTAGATTGACTTTTTCAAACTTGGGAGCCAGATCGTTATAGATGGTCTTGCTACCGGTCAGGATCTTACGCGTCACCTCTTCATTGGTGCCCAGTACGTAAGGCAGGCTGATCGCCTGCACTTCGGGTACGTAGGATCCCAGATGACCGGTACCGACGGAGACGAACTGAATGGTGCCATTGGCCGCCAGTTCGACGATATCATTTTCGGTACCCAGCTGGCCGTAATAGTAGATTTTTACCCGAATGTCACCGTCCGACTCCTTCTTGATCACCTCGGCAAACTTCTGCGCATAGATATCCTGGACGTCCTTTTTGTCCTCTTCTGAAGCGAATTTCCAGGTTTCTGCTTGCACGCCAAAGGAGATGCCCAGTACAAGTAGTGCGGCGAATAGTCTTTTCATGGTGTTGCCTCTTATTTTAATTGTCGGCCTCAGGGGTCGTCTTTTTGAGTTTGGGTTTTGGTTTTGGTTTTGGTTTTGGTTTTATTTCAATCGATCGCAAACAAGCTGGATCCAGTAGCTCGCACCTTTTTCCAAAATGCGGTCGTTAAAGTCGTACTTGGGATTGTGCAAAGCGCAGCCACCGACCGATTCGGTGCCGTTACCCAACAGGGCGTAACAACCGGGCTTGACTCGCAGCATGCTGGAAAAGTCTTCGGAGATAGTGAACGGGTCACAGCTGCCGTTGACGTTGTCGCTACCGAGCACTTTTTCGGCGGCCTCGATGGCGTATTGGGTTTCGACGGCACTGTTGATCGTCGGGTAGAAGGTGTTAATAAATTCAAACCGGTACCCGGCACCGGCTGCCTGGCAGATCCCCGCGACGATGCGTTCCATGCTGCTTTCAATTTTGGCTAACGAGTCTTCGCTAAAGCAACGACAATCGCCTTTGATGCTGACCTGCGACGGAATCACGTTGACGGTGCCGTTGGTTATAAACTCGGTGGCCGAGATGACCGCCGTCTCGTGTATCGCACTGAGGTTGCGCGAGACCACAGTCTGCAGCGCCAGCACTACCTGCGCACCGATAACGATAGGGTCGACGGCCATATGCGGCATCGCTGCATGGCCGCCGACCCCCTCGATGGTGATTTCGAAACTGCTTTCACTGGCCATCAGCGAACCTGGGCGCAGGGTAAAGCTGCCTTCAGGTAGGCCAGGCAGGTTGTGCATGCCGTACACGGCGTCGATCTGGAAACGTTCAAACAGGCCGTCATCGATCATCGCCTGCGCGCCCTGGCCGTGCTCCTCATCGGGCTGGAAGATAAAGTAGACCGTACCGTTGAAGTTGCGGGTCTTAGCCAGGTGGCAGGCGGCACCCAGGAGCATCGCAGAATGACCATCGTGACCGCAGGCGTGCATCTTGCCGTCATGCCGGGAGCAGTGTTCAAAGGTGTTCTGCTCATGGATATGCAGCGCATCCATATCGGCACGCAAGCCGATGCTGGCACTACCTTCACCACCACGAAGCACCCCCACCACACCTGTCTGGCCGATATTACGGACCACTTCGATGCCCCAGCCTTGCAGCTTTTCGGCGATGAATTCAGAGGTCTGCTGCACCTCAAAACCACACTCCGGGAAGCGGTGCATATGGCGGCGCCATTCGGTCATTTGAGCAATCAACTGCGCCGTCAATTGCGGATCAAGAGATGACATATTCAAGGCTCCAAGGTGTCAGGAAATTCGACTAGAAAAATAACATTCAGGCCGCAGGTTTCGGATCGGCAGCAGCCATCAACAGCGAGCCAAACCCCTCCACCGCCGCGGGGTAATTCACCAGTTGCAGGCTGTGCCAGGCCAATGCCTGATTGCTACTGACAACCGGTTTACCAAGATGCTTTTCGATCTGCCCAATCACCAGCGAAGCGCGTAACGCAGTACAGGAAATAAACAGCAAGTCTGCCTTGGGGTCACATACCGCCACGGCCGCATCAGCAATATCCTGAGGCGTAATAAAGGTCATGGCGGTGTCATCTTCGAAACCAAAACCGGCAATGTTCAGCACCTCAATTCCCATGCTTTCAAACAGAGCAGCCACATCTAGGTTCACGGCTTGGGTATAGGGGGTCAGGATCGAGATGCGTTTAGCACCGAAGCGCTGAAAAGCAGACAAAGCCGCCGTCACCGGATTGGTGACCGGAACACCGGGGCGTGTTTGATGGACCAGCTCGGTAATCCGGTCGATTCCAATCGCCACGGTACCGGAGGTACAGGCATAGATTATCGCATCCAACTCAGTGCCGGGAAGAATCGCATCGGCAGCGGCACTGATACCGGGCGCCATGGAGCGCAGGTTGTCGATAGTTAACGGATTGCGATTACGGACCCGGTTGGTGAAAATTTCTACACCCTGGGGGTAGATGCGCCGTAGGTCCTGCTCGATATTAAAGTCGGTTGCCAGCGCGATCACGCCGATCCGTCCGGCTGGAGCCAGGTGTTCGAGAGGCTGGAGGTGCGCTACGGTTTCAATTTTCATTATCAGATTCTCGTGGCTGGCGGACTCACGTTCGCTCGGGCTTTTATTGTAGTAGTTCAGAACCTACCCAAGCCTCAGCAGGCGCTTGGTTATGATTCATATTACAGAGCGTCACTGCAGGCATTGAGGCAATCAGCGCATCAAAGTGATGAAATACTGCAAATAACTGGTAATTAACGAGCAAATTATTCACGCTGTGGAAGCGGGGCTAAAATCACCAATAATCGGCCGTGAAGCTATCGCTTACAGAGCCGACAGGGCGGCATTACCATAGTAATGTGGTCTAAAAACAGAGCCTGAAGCAGACAGACAACACTAGGGGAAAGAATCATCATGGCTTCATCGCAGATCCCACCTATCGATAATTTTGACCGCAACATTCTTGAAATTGTGCAGCAGTCCAATCGCACGACGTCCGACCAGATCGCAGAACAGGTCGGGCTTTCACCCGCCGCGGTGCAACGGCGCCTTAAGCGCATGCGCGAGCAAAACCTGATCCAGGCCGACATCTCGGTAGTCAACCCAAAGGCCATTGGACGCGCTGTAACTCTGATAGTGCAGGTGAGTCTTGAACGTGAACGGGCGGACTTGATGGACGCCTTTAAGAAGGCGATGAAAAACAACAAGGCGGTCCAACAGTGCTATTACGTGACCGGCAGTTCGGACTTTATCCTGATAGTGACTGCTGTTGATATGGAAGACTACGAGCGCTTTACTCGCGATGCGTTTTTTGACAACGCCAACGTGCGTAGTTTTCAGACGAATGTAGTGATGGACAGGGTAAAGGTAGGGCTTTCTGTACCTACTTATAATGTCGAAAAGGACGAATGAGGGGTTATCTTGGATTCAACTAATAAAAGCAAAAAAGCAGCCCTAGGGTTTTAGGGCTGCTTGCATAAACTTCGAATCTATTCGCTTTCGAAACGGGGTTAGCCAACCAACTGCTGATAGAGCTCCGGATCGGTGGCGCCCTCGGTACCAATAACCAGCACCTTACTATTGGCGTTCAAACCCAAAGCGGTGGCAAACTCTTCCGAGTTTCTTGCCAGCAAAGCCGCAGCCAACCCCGGAACGGCAGATTCACCGGCTTCGATGGCTGGATCTTGCTTGTACCCCTTGGCCAACAGACGCATGGTGGCAGGCACGGCTTCCTCACTAAGGGTCATGAAATCATCAGCACCGTTAGCCAGAATTTGCCAACCCAGTGCAGACACCTCACCACAGGCCAGTCCCGCCATCAAGGTCTCCAGATTCCCCTCGACCACAACCGGCTCACCCGCTTTGGCGCTTAGTTGCAGACAGTTCGCCTGCTCTGGTTCAACCACGATCAAACGTGGACGCTTGTTACCCCATAGGTCCCAAAAGTAACCACAAATAGCCGAAGCCAGACCACCAACTCCGCCCTGCACGAAGACATGGGTCGGGATCTCACCCTCTAGTTGCTCAACAATCTCAGACAACATAACGGTATAGCCTAGGGCTACGTCCTTGGGGATCTCCATATAGCCAGGGTAACTGGTATCGGACACGATGATGCGATGATTCGCTTTAGCATCCAAGTCGGCCTGACGCACAGAGTCATCATAGTTACCGCGGATACGGATCACCTCGGCACCGAAGGCCTCCATCGCCTGCTTGCGTCCTTCGGAGACATCACGATGGACATAAATGACGCAACCGCAACCGAACATCTGCGCCCCCCAGGCGACCGAACGGCCATGATTACCGTCGGTTGCACAGCTGACCACCAGCTCGGCGACTTCGGCTTTCCAACGCCCCTCTAGCAGTTCGGCGATCGTCGGCCGGGTACCGATGCTAAGTTCTAACGCCTGTTGCAACTGCCGCGCTACCGCATAGGCGCCACCCAGCGCTTTGAAGCTCTTCAAACCGAAGCGTTGAGATTCATCCTTGTACCAAATTGATGCGACATCGACGGTTTCAGCCAGCGATGCCAAGCTATGCATAGGAGTTACCGAATAACCCGGCCAGGTTTTGATATCCCGAATGGCATCCGTTGCCTTGGCCACACAGATAACATCTTTCTGCGCGTCAGAGTAAGGCAGATTAATATCGGCTTTTGGATTGGCAAAATGGGTCAAATTTCCGTTGAGTTCTAGCATGGCAGTCGACGCCCTCATCTAATCAATAGAGTTATCCACCAGAAGATCCATTGTCACCACAGGATGCGCCACAAACACCTGACCGCATCGCTAAAGCGTGTTCTGGAGGACAATACACGATTCATAAATTTTATTTTTCCCAGCGGTTTCCACCAGGCTCTTGGCCAGCGCTCAGATCACTTGTTTCCGGAAGCATCCTATGGATGGCTTCACAGCAGTCATCAGAAGGCACTGGGCTTATTAGAAAGTTTACGGAAAGCTGATGCGGCCATTCAGCCGAACAGGTGGGTGAACAAAGGAAATCAGGTGAATTCGCGCTGGTAGATGAGGAATATCCGCAACTGCACTCATAAAGCGTTAGCAGCAGCCTATGAGCGGTGAGCAATCGATGCAAGAACGAGAAAGGGGACAAGTCCTGCCTTTTGCCCTGTCGACCCAGGGTAGTTACAAGCTCCGTGGTTTTT
>CAXBEA010000005.1:0-70339 GCA_963974645.1 uncultured Neptunomonas sp.
CCCTGGGCGCTGGATCGGCTATCATCCACCCGGTAAAAGCGCTCGGTCAACCGCTCAAGATAATGGGTCTCAATGCCGACTCCAGTGTCGCATACCTCGTAATGGCCACCTTCAGCATCAACCTCCCAACGGATCGTTATCCGCCCCTTCGCAGGGGTGTACTTGACCGCATTGGTTGCCAGATTGGTAAACGCACTCAATAACTCATGCTCTTGCCCCCGCAGCAGGTAGCGCTCATCGACCTCTAGCTGCAGATCAAGCTGCTTATCCGGCGCCAGGGCCGTGATATCTTCAACCACCTCACGCAACATCCGCCCGATATCGATCGGCAGCTCATCCATCGGCCTGTCGGTCGTTTCGAGCCGTGAGAGCATCAGCATGTCGGTCACCAGATTAGCCATCCGCTTAGCCTGCCCCTCCATCTGCTGCAACGCCCGCTCAAGCACTGGCTGCTGTCCGGCAAATTGATCCTGAAGGGTTTCCAAATAACCCCGGATCACCGTCAAGGGTGTGCGCAACTCATGCGATGCGTTGCCGACGAAGTCACGCCGCATCCGCTCCAGATGCTGCAACCGAGTGACATCACGAATAATCATTAAACGATCGGACTGACCAAACTCGGTCACAGTGAACTGCAACTGGACCCGACTATTGATCGGGGATGCTAACTCCAGCGGCTCGCCAAACTGGCGTCGTTCAAGATAGCGCAGAAAACGGGGGTTTCGGATCAGGTTGGTGATCGGTTCGCCAATATCATCAGGACGCCGCAACCCCAACAAGCGCCGCGCGGAACGATTCCACCACTCCAGATCGCCACTGGAATCGAGCATAATCACCGCATCCTGGAGCGCCGAGGTCGACTTCTGCACCCGAGCGATCACCTGCCGCAGCTTGTCTTCGGCTTTGCGGTGACGATTCAGCAAGCGATGCAACTCATCAAACAGATCGCCCCAGACCCCCGGTGCTTCTGGCACCTCTCGATGATCGTTTTTATCCAGCCAGGTCATCAGTCGATACAGCTGCAAGCTGTGCCACAACAGCAGTGCCGTTAGGGCAAAGACCAGCGCCCAGGCAACTTCTCCCTGCCACCAGCCAACCAGCATGGCTAAGGACAGCCACAGCAGCTGACGCTTAAATTGAGACTTCGGTGACTGGTGCACCCCTTGGCGTTTCCTTGTAGCGTTACTATTGATTGACAGGTATTGGTTTATAGCTATGGGTTTATAGGTATGGATTTATTGGCATTAGTTTATTGGTACAGACTTATAGGTATTGGCTGGAAAAGCGATAGCCCATGCCACGCACTGTCTGGATCAGCGGTGCGTAATCCCCACCCAGCGCCTTACGCAAGCGACGAATATGCACATCCACCGTCCGCTCCTCGACATAGACATTGCCGCCCCAGACATAATCGAGTAACTGGCCGCGCGAAAAGGCTCGATCCTGATGGGTCATGAAAAAATTCAGCAGCTTAAACTCGGTCGGCCCCATCTCCAGCGGCTCGCCAGCCGCAGAGGCCCGATGCGAGATCGGATCCATCGAGAGCCCGTTAACCTCAACGATACTGTCTTCACCCTCGGGGGAGGTCCGGCGCAGTACCGCTTTAAGTCGTGCAACGAGTTCGCGCGGGGAGAAGGGTTTGGTAATGTAATCATCGGCGCCGGCTTCCAAGCCCAGAACTTTGTTGTTCTCGTCCCCCTTGGCGGTCAGCATGATAATCGGTATCTCAGCAGTCAGGCTGTCCTTCTTCAGCCGCCGCGCCAGCTCGATCCCGCTAATACCGGGCATCATCCAATCCAGTAAAATCAGATCCGGGCGCCGATCAACAATCAACGCCATCGCGGCCTGGGCACAGTCGGCCTCCTGGCATTGATAACCCGCCATCTCCAACGCCAATGCCAACATCTCCCGGATCGGCGCTTCATCATCGACAATAAGTACCCGTTTAAACGACATCAGCCTCACTCTCTACTCTGATTATTACCGATAGATTACACCCGCTAATTGTGACAATCAGGTTACAGCCGTTAGCCCATCAGGAGTAAATCCAGAAACAGACCTGAAAACACCAGACTGCCGACCCAGTGATTATTAATAAAAGCCTGGAAGCAGGCATCAGGATCACGATGACGAATCAAATATTGTTGGTAAACAAATAGCCCAGCCGCCGCAGCCACGCCCAGATAATAACTCAGACCCAACCCTAGCTGGGTTCCGAGCAGCAACAGCCCGGCAATAACCAGCAGCTGCAAACCTGCCACCGCAAGCTTGTCTGCATCTCCGAATAATACCGCCGTCGATTTAATCCCAATTTTAAGATCGTCTTCACGATCGGTCATCGCATACAGGGTATCGTAAGCGACTGTCCAGATGACATTGATGAAGTAAATCAACCAGGCTTGCCTGGGGACCTCGCCGGTCTGGGCGCTAAAGGCCATCAGGATCCCCCAGGAAAACGCGGCCCCAAGCACCACTTGCGGGAAGTAGGTGTAGCGCTTCATAAACGGGTAGATCGCCGCCAATCCTGCCTGGCTACTCACGCTGCCTGAAGGCAGGGGGCGGTTACGGGTACGGGCGACATGGCCATCCAAACCACGGTCGGCAAAGTCATTGATGACACAGCCCGCAGAGCGCATCAGTACGACCCCGGCGACAAAGATCAGCAGCAGATCCCAGTCCGGCACCCCTTGCGCGGCCACCCACAGCGCCCAGAGTGTGGGCCAAAGCAGTAGATAGATACCGACCGGCTTATCCAATCTCATCAATTGAATCAAGCCTACTAGCTTAGTAGGCTGATCGGTTGTGGCGGTAGAAAGGCTCATAGTAGCTCAGGTCCATACAGTGGCGAACGACGCTGAAGGTCATTTTTCAGTCGCTATTGTAACTGCAGTAACTGCGGGAGAAAAACTTCGCTAACCAGCAAGGGCTTATGGTCCAGAAGAAATACCGAGCGCCGCGCCCAGACCCGACTTGCAGACGTATAGAGAGGAATCCGTGCCGTTTCGATGGCACCTCGCTGCATCCCCGGATCGCTGAACAGCAGTTCACCCAAAGGCCTGTCGCCCAGATGGGCCAGTTTCCGATGCCGTCCGGTCAGCGTCGTCGCTGGAATCAAACTCCGTGCATGCACCCAGGGCTGGCCGCAGCCGAACAAACGTACTTCGCGGATCAAAACCTGCAACCGCGGATCGATCTTCAACGCCCGGGCTTCAGAAAGATTAGGATGCCCCCACCCCTGCGCGACCAGCTCAACCCGAAAATCCCCTCCAGAGCGCGCCAGCAACCGCGCCGTCAACGAGCCGGAATCTAGTAACCAGCCACGTGGCAACGGCAGACAGGGGCTGCGTCGATAACTACGCCAGCGTACCGCCAAGGGCTGTCGACAAAGGGTTGGAAGCACGATAGAGCGAGCCTTATTTAGGATTACGCAGGAGACAGAGGCGCAGAGAATGCTTTATCCAGGGCCTGCTTTCAAGATTACAGAGGTTTTTGAGCTAAATTTAGCTTTGCCTTTGGCTAAGGGGCCTGATTTAATGACCCGATCCCTAAAAAAGGAACACCCAGGAGTGAACATGCAGAAAGCGGAATTGATAGCCCAGATCGCCGAGCAGGCGGGTTTGACCAAGACTGAAGCTCAGGCAGCACTGAACGCCATCACCGACAGCATCACTGATGCACTGTCTCGTGGTGATTCCGTCAGCCTGATCGGCTTTGGCACCTTCGAACAACGCCACCGTGCAGCTCGCCAGGGGCGCAATCCACAAACCGGCGCAGCCATCCAGATTGCGGCAGCCAATAGCGTTGGCTTCAAGCCAGGAAAAGCACTCAAGGATGCAGTAAACGCCTAGTTTACTGCCAGGCTTCGCCGTCATCTGTCGATGAGGCGCTGAAGGCCGTATTAGCTACGGCCTTTTTCATTCCAGTAAAAATACTCCTCGTCAGCCTATTAATCTCCGGTGTCGAAGTTATTATCTGAATTTTCGCAGGTATAAAACCTCGCCCTATAACACACAGCATTAAACTCCTAAAACTTATCCCTTAATCGTCTGTTTGATCTCTTTCAGGCTGCTATGGCTGACATTAACCCCCTTCACCAGATAGATCAGATGCTGGCTGATATTACGGCTCAGGTCGCCGATCCGCTCCAGACTGCGCAAGACCCAGATCACATTCAACACCCGGCTGATACTGCGCGGGTCTTCCATCATGTAGGTAATTAACGAACGCATCGCGGTCTTATAAGCATCATCGACATCACGGTCCTTCTTCGCCACCCTGTAGGCCATATCGATATCGTAACGGGCAAAGGCGGTCAGGGTTTCGGAAACCATCTCTCTAATTAGACTGCCAATCTGGCGTATCTCATTGTAACCCCGCGGAGACTCTCCCTCGTTTGCCAAGGCGATCGCGTGCTTGGCAATCCCCGAGGATTCATCACCGATCCGTTCCAGATCGTTGACCGCCCGGCTGATCGCAACGATCAGCCGCAGGTCACCGGCAGCAGGTTGACGCCTGGCGATGATTCGGGTGCACTGCTCTTCGATCTCGATATCCCAGGCATTAATCTGCTCATCGGCCTTGAGCGCGCGCTCGGCCAAGTCTATGTCGCCCTCAACCAACGCATCCAAAGCCTGGTTTAGCTGGGTTTCGGCAATCCCCCCCATGGTCATCAGGTGGCTCTTGATCGCCTCCAGTTCGGTGTTGAACTGTTGCGAGATATGGTCGGTATGCGCGTCTTTATTGAAAGCCATCGGTTAATCCCCTCTTAGCCGTAACGTCCAGTTATATAGTCCTCGGTCTGCTTCTTCTGCGGCGTGGTAAAGAGCGCATCGGTCGCACCGAACTCGATCAAATCGCCCATATACATAAAGGCGGTGTAGTCAGAAACCCGGGCTGCTTGCTGCATATTATGGGTGACGATAACGATGCTGAACTCTTTCTTCAGCTCATGAATCAACTCTTCGATCTTCAGGGTCGAGATCGGATCCAGCGCCGAAGCGGGTTCATCCAGCAGCAGCACTTCGGGCTTAACCGCGATGGTGCGGGCAATCACTAGACGCTGCTGCTGACCGCCGGACATCCCCAGTGCACTTTCGTGCAAGCGGTCCTTCACCTCATCCCAGAGTGCAGCCGAGCGCAACGCCCACTCGACGGTATCATCGAGCAGGCGTTTTTTGTTGATACCGTGGATGCGCAGCCCGTAAGCCACATTCTCATAGATCGTTTTAGGGAAGGGGTTCGGTTTCTGAAACACCATCCCGACTCGGCGGCGCAACTCTGCCACTTCGACATCGCGCTGGTAGATATTATTCTCTTCCAGCAGAATCTGGCCCTCGATCCGGCAGAAGTCGACCAGATCATTCATCCGATTGAAACAGCGCAGCAGGGTGGATTTACCGCACCCGCTGGGGCCGATAAAGGCGGTTACCCGGTTCTTAGGGATATCCATGCTGATGTCGTTAAGCGCCTGCTTGGCACCGTAATACAGGTTCAGATTTCGCACCTGCAACGCAATAGTTTCCTGTGACAGGTCTAGCTGCGCTGAGTTACGACGAATTGAACTGATATCGATACGGTGACTCTTTTTCTTCGCGCCTTTTTTATCAGCTTGGATTACATCCTGTGCAGCCGTATCTGACGCATCATTATCGAGTGTTTCTGGGGTCAAAATCGTTGCCATGGTTATATCAACTCAATCAGTGTTCCAGCGCTTTATATTTTTCCCGCAGGCGATTACGGATCGCGACGGCGCTCAGGTTTAAGAGGACGATCACCACCACCAACAGCAGCGCGGTGGCATACACCAGCGGCCGTGCGGCCTCGACATTGGGGCTTTGGAAGCCAACATCGTAGATATGAAAACCCAGGTGCATAAATTTTTGATCCAGATGGACAAAGGGGTAATTACCATCCAGCGGCAGCGAAGGTGCCAGCTTAACCACCCCCACCAGCATCAGCGGCGCAACCTCGCCGGCAGCACGTGCCACCGCTAAGATCACCCCGGTCATCATCGCCGGGCTTGCCATCGGCAGTACCACCTTCCACAGCGTCTCGGCCTTGGTGGCCCCCAGCGCCAGCGAGCCTTCACGCAGCGAGCGCGGAATTCGCGCCAACCCCTCTTCGGTGGCGACGATCACCACCGGCAGGGTCAGCAACGCCAGGGTCAACGACGCCCACATCAGCCCGGGCGTGCCGAAGGTCGGTGCGGGCAGCGCTTCCGGGAAGAACAGCTGATCAATATTGCCGCCCAGAAAATAGATAAAGAAACCCAGCCCGAACACCCCGTATACGATCGAGGGAACACCCGCGAGGTTGTTGACCGCGATCCGGATCAACCGAGTGATCGGTCCCTGCTTGGCGTATTCACGCAGGTACACCGCCGCAACAATACCAAAGGGCGTCACCAGTATCGCCATCAACAGCACCATCATCACGGTGCCGAAAATCGCCGGAAAGACCCCGCCTTCGGTGTTGGCTTCACGCGGCTCATCGGACATGAACTCCCAGAGCTTAGCGCAATAGAAGAACAGTTTCTCTAGCCAGGACATCGCGTTGGGGCGATACGCATGGACGATCTTGCTCAGCGAGATCTCGACCTGCTGGCCATCGGCCACCTCGGCCACCAGACTGTCACGCTCGATCTGCCCATAGAGCTCAACCAGACGCTGCTGCATCTCCTGATACTCTAGCTCGAGTACCTCCCGCTCCGAGGCAATATCTGCCTGCTCTGCAGCAGTAAAGCGATCATTAAGCTGCAACCGACGCGTTTTCAGGCGCAAGCGTTCGAACTGGGCGTTGACGCTGCCGATCTCATGTTTTTCGATCTGGGTAATCTGTGCGGCGATAGTCTCAGCGCGCTCGAGCCGACGCTGCAACGCATGCCAAAGCTGCTCGTAACTGGCCAAGTCCTGCCCCGGCTCGAAACTGCCGACGCTCTCATTCTGCTGTTTCAACTGGCGCAGATAACCGTAAAAGTTACCCCACTCGCGGCGCTCGGACACAAACAACTGCTCGGGATAGCTAACCCCTTGCAGCCCGGTTTCCAAGACCCAGCGAAAATCGCTGCCGGTCAGATCCCGGTTGCCCACTTTAAGCAGATCGCGACGGACGAATTCGACCCCCGCCGGTACCTCGATCCCCGCCTCACGCAGCTGAATCGCAGGGTCTTTCTTGGTGCCCGCGACCTCGCCGATAATCTTGCTGAGAGAACCATCTCGCTCGAGATAATCCGCCTGTAAAATATCGGCTGGCCAAAAGTGCCCCAAGCCCCGTATCGCGATCAGCAGCAGCAGTCCTGCGACCATGATCACATTCAGCGCTACCGCCCCGCCTGTTAACCAGACCCAGGGCTGACCGGTTTTCACCCATGCTTTGACGGATACACTCATCGGTTGCCGTACCTCAAAAAATGCTCAAACAGCGATTCAAATTCAATCAGGGCGATCATAACGAACCGTACTTGCGTCGCAGCCGCTGGCGAATTAACTCGGCCAGGGTGTTAACCACAAAGGTAAAGCTGAACAGCACCAACGCCGCCAGGAACAGGATCCGGAAGTGCGAGCTAGCAACCTCGGCCTCGGGCATCTCGACTGCGATATTAGCGGCCAGAGTGCGCATCCCTTCGAACAGGTTCATATCCATGATCGGCGTATTACCGGTGGCCATCAGTACGATCATGGTTTCACCCACCGCCCGACCCATTCCGATCATCACCGCCGAGAAGATCGCCGGACTCGCGGTCGGCAGCACCACCCCGACCAGGGTCTGCCAGGGTGTCGCACCCAGTGCCAGAGAGCCGTTACTGAGCGACTGGGGCACACTGAATATCGCATCCTCGGTGATCGAAAAAATGGTCGGAATCACCGCGAAGCCCATCGCTATCCCTACGACCAAGGCATTGCGCTGATCGAAACTAATTCCCAGATCACGGGTGATAAAGCCCCGCATATCGCCGCCGAAAAACCACGCCTCGATATTCACACCCAGCGGCAGACAGGCCCAGCCAAGCAGTAAGATCACCGGAATCAGCAACAGCGCGTCCCAGCCCTCAGGCACCCACAAGCGGATCGTCTTGGGCAGGTTATGCCATAGGTAGGCAAACAGCAGCACCCCCAGCGGCACTAGCGTCAACAGGGTAAACACACTCGTCAGCCGATCCTCGATAAAGGGTGCCAGCCAGAGCCCGGCGAGAAAGCCCAGGATGACGGTTGGCAACGCTTCCATCAACTCGATAAAGGGTTTGATCTTGGTGCGTAACGCCGGTGCCATAAAATAGGCGGTGTAGATCGCCCCGCAGATCGCCAGCGGCGTCGCCAGCAACATGGCGTAAAAGGCAGCCTTGAGGGTACCGAACGCCAAGGGCGCGAGCGAGTATTTAGGCTCGAAATCATCGTTGGACGCCGACGACTGCCACACATAATCCGGCCTGTCATAACCCTCGTACCAGACCTCCTGCCACAGCGAACTCCAGGAGACTTCAGGATGTTCATTATCGACCTGCCACAGGCTGATCATCCCCGCGCCATCTTCCAGCAGTAGCGCATTGGCCCGAGGTGCCATGGCTATCTGGACCACCGTCTGATCCGTCAGTGTCCTTGTCAGTACCCGGTTATGTGCGGTCGAGTTATACAGACTGACCTCGCCGTTTTGCTCCGCCACCACAAAGCCTTTACGCCGATGCTCGGTGGTCAACGCCACTACCCGAGAAGGGGTCGGATCGCTAAAACTGCGAATCTGGGTCAACCGGTAGCTGTTGTCCTGATCACGCACCAAAAACCACTGCTGGGTAACCCCCTGATTATCGGAGATCAGCAGCGAGGAACCGCCGAGTAGAAATTCAGCCTGGGTTATCTCTCCGCTACCAACTTGCAGTGCCGGCTGTATCACCGGCGTTGAGAAATTTTGCAGGTCGACAGTAAGCAACTTGCCATCGCTATGCAGCACAAACACCCAGCGGGCGTCTGGACTGATCAGTAGCCGTCGAACCCCTGTCGTCTTAACCCCAAGGGCAACGTGCTCGGTGCTGATCTCAACCGCTTCGGTGATAAAATTGACCTCTTTGGCGAAGCGGGTCGCCATCAGTGTGCCTTCAGCATCCAACGCCACAGCCAGCAGCTGCTCCTCGCTGTCGCGCACCGCCAACTGGCTGACAACGCCGAGCTGCGGCGCCAGCAGCAACGCGGCATCCGCGTAGGGGTACTCTAGATAAGGGCTAATATTGCGCACATCGTTGGGGTAGCTGACTTTATACTGGTGCCGAGCAAAGGTCAGAGTGCCGTCGGCGTTTGCTAAAGCGAAGCTGCGCAACGCTTCAGAACCCAGCGCAAAGGCGACCGGCTGAGAGCCTACAGCACCGATTGCTTGCTGCAACCTCAGCTCACCACTACGGGTATCGAAAAAGCTAGCCTGCCCTGTAGCGTCAATACGCAAGCCAACCTCGGCCTGCTCTTCAGCAGTCAGGTACCAGGTTGGCGCATCGGCGCCAGGTCGCACATAGGGTGAGACAGCTTGACCCTGATATTGCGACGGCGTGATCTCGGCCGCATGAAACAGCGGCATCACTTCATAAAGCAGGTAGAAAAAGATCAGCATGATCGCAACGATCACACTCATCCCACCGATGCCGACCGACACCGAAGCCAACCGATCCTTGAACCGGCGATAGCTGCGCAGTCGCACTGCCGCAGGGGTATCAAACTGAAGATCGGGGGCGGTAAAGTTCGCTGAATTATTCATGATCTTAGGCTATCGAGTAGATATGACAAAATGATGACAAACTGGCATCTAAGCGAAACGTAGCTTAAATAATTGGACCATCAGCACCCCCACCAACCAACAACCAACAACCACACACGAGTCGCGGATCTGTCTAAACGGTAGTAGTCTGATTAAAGCGCCCCTCTTTCGAGAGGGGCGCTAACTTGGGATTATTGAGCAGCAGAGACCCAATCAATACCGAGACTGGTCAGGGTCTTCTCGACCACCTTGCTTGGCAGCGGTATGTAACCATCCTTGACCACCACTTCCTGACCCGACTTCGACATCAGCATCTTGATGAATTCACGCTCCAGCGGTGCCAGCGGCTTGTTCGGCGCCTTGTTGACATACACATAGAGGAAGCGTGATAGCGGGTACTTGCCGGTTACAGCCATCTCAGGACTCGCCTCGATAAAATCGCCACCTTTTTTGCTTAGCGGAATAGCACGCACACTGGAGGTCTTGTAGCCGATGCCGGAGTAACCGATGCCGTTAAGCGAGGTCGAGACCGACTGCACCACGGATGCCGAACCCGGCTGCTCATTGACACTACTCCTGAAATCACCCTTACAGAGCGCCTTGCTCTTAAAATACCCGTAGGTCCCAGACACCGAATTGCGGCCGTAGATCTGGATATCCTGCCGACCCAGACTTCCGCCTACGCCCAGATCGTTCCAGGTACTGATATCTTTAGCGCCACCACACTTACGTGTGCTGGAGAAGAGCGCATCCACATCGACGATGCTCATCCCTTTGATCGGGTTATCTTTATGCACAAACACCGCCAGGGCGTCGATAGCAACTGGAATCGCTGTCGGCTTGTAGCCAAACTTCTTCTCGAACGCCTCGAGTTCCTTGTCCTTCATCTTGCGGCTCATCGGCCCCATGTTCGAGGTACCCTCGGTCAGCGCAGGGGGTGCGGTAGAGGATCCGGCTGCCTGAATCTGGATATTGACATTGGGGTAGTTGCGTTTGAAATCTTCCGCCCAGAGGGTCATCAGATTAGCCAGCGTATCCGAACCGACACTGGACAGGTTTCCCGACACACCACTGGTCTTAGTGTAGATTGGCAATTTTGGATCCAGCAGATCAGCAGCCTGGACTACCGCTGCAAAACCGGTCGTGGCCAACGCCACAGCTGCAAGTAATTTCTTCGCGTTCATTGAAAGCTCCTAAGCGTTCATCCCGTGTTTGGGTAAGTTTCTGGCGCCCACTATAGGCAGCGTTTATGACAGCTACGTGACATCGAGACAAACACTCATAAGACCTAAGTCGTAGACCCTAATGACAGCTATGCTATGATGCTGGCTGCATTGCCCCCTCAACAGACAACGCACTAAGAAGAAAAATAATGAACGATACCGATACCTCCCTGACCCCCGAAGGAACACTGACCCTGCAACTGGCTGCGACCCGTCACGACACCAATATCTTTGGTGATATCTACGGCGGCTGGCTCTCTTCCCAGCTGGTTACCGCTGCCGAAATTCGCGCCGCACAGGTCGCCAGTGGCCGCATCGCCACCGTCTCGATCGGCGCCATCGACTTCATGTCACCGATATTGGTGGGAACTCTGCTGAGCTTTTATACCCGGGTGAAGGAGACAGGGAACAGTTCGATTACGATCCAGATTGATGTTTGGGGACGTTGTTCCGATGGTAGCGGGTTTCGCAAGATCACCGATGCCGAAACGGTTCAGGTTGCGTTGGACAGCCAGGGACGTATCCGCCAGTTACCCGAATAGTCGTTAACGCTGCAAGAGCGGCGTGGCGCGGAGCCCGCAAGAAATAGAGGGATAGCGAAATAGCTGTCGGGCGCTTAAATCTATTCCTCCGACGCTTGAAGCTGCGCCAACCTCAGCTGATCCTGGCGCTCCATGATGAGCGCAGAGGCAGTGACCAGGCGAATACCCTGCTCATCGAGCAGTGGTAGCGCCAGGCGCAGATACTCCACCGTCACCCCGTAAGGATGGCCGATCGCCACGGCGCTACCATGCCGACGGGCGATGGCGATGGTGCGCAGAAACTGCTGGTGGACAAATTCGGTGGTTTGTTCGTGATCGAGAAATACATCGCGCTGCAAGCTGGGAATGCCTTGTTGCTGCGCGACTTCCCAGGCGATGCTCTCCGCCGTGGTGCGGCTATCGACAAAAAACAGTCCCCGTTCACGCGCCAGCGCCATCACCCACTGCATCTGCGGCTCTAACGTGGTCAATAAGCTGCCCATATGGTTATTAAGCCCCAGCACGTGCGGCACGTCGTCGAGATCCGCAGCCAACACACGGGTGAACGCCTCCTGGCTAAGATCCGTCGTCAACGCCCCGGGACCCAGCGGCCGATCGTGGGTATTCTCCATCGGTGCGTGCAAAATGACGTCTTTACCGCTCTCGAAGGCACGTCGCGCCAGTCTCGGGCCAAAAGGACTGTGCGGTAAAAAAGCGTAGGTCACAGGACCTGGTAATGTCAGCGCTGCTGATCCCTGAGCCAAGTTATCACCGACATCGTCGATGATCAGCACGATCGAAGGCTGAGCCACCGCGTCACTGATTTCCGCTGCCTGCACCCGTCCCGTCAAAAAAACCAGCAACAAAAAACTGCAGCATCCTAGCTGTCTGACGATCATCCGCTAACCGGGTTACGGGCCACAATCGACAGCGCCTTGAGCAGATTGAGCGCTTCGTTGAGCTGATAGTCAGCGCCGATAAGCTCAGTATCCTCTTTGCTTCGGCCGTTCGCTTTCGGCTTTTTTGCAGCGACGCTATCAACATGATCCAGATGCCCGATCAGGTCTGCTTCTTTAACTCGCTTACGGGTCTCAAGCTTGGTCAGAGTTGACTGCTCAACACGAATATCAGGCACTATGCCCTCGGCCTGAATCGAGCGTCCGCTGGGGGTGAAGTAACGAGCCGTGGTCAGTTTCAACGCCCGCTCATTAGTCAGCGGCAGGACTGTCTGCACCGAACCCTTGCCAAAGCTAGGTGTCCCCATGACGACCGCACGCCGATGATCTTGCAGCGCACCGGCAACAATTTCTGAAGCCGACGCCGAACCGCTATTGATCAGCACCACGACCGGCAGCGTACCACTGGCATTAGTAGGGGTCGCACTGAAACGCAGTTCGTTCTGCTCTTCCCGACCCTGGGTATAAACAATCAACCCTTCATCTAGAAACGCATCACTGGTATCCACCGCAGCCTGGAGCACCCCACCCGGATTGTTGCGCAGATCCAGCACCAGCCCTTTCAGCGATGCCTGCTGCTGTAACGAAGTGATCGCCTTATTCAGGTCGGCACCGGTATGGACTTGAAACTGAGATATACGTAGATAGCCCACATTGTCATCAATCAACCGGCTCTTGACGCTGGTTACCTTGATCACTGCTCGGGTCAGAGTCAGCTCTAGCGGCTGGGACTCGCCCTCACGCATAATCGTCAGCAGAATATCGGTACCGGGTTTGCCCCGCATCTGACTAACGGCATCCGACAGCGCCATCCCCCGTACCGCATTTTGATCCAGCTTGATGATGATATCGCCTGCATGCACACCGGCTTTCTCTGCTGGGGTATCATCAATAGGCGCGACCACACGGATAAGCCCATCCTCCATGCTCACCTCTATCCCTAGACCACCAAACTCACCCCGGGTACTGGCCTGCAGATGGCTGAATGCCTTGGGGTCCAGGTAAGCAGAGTGCGGATCGAGGCCACTGAGCATCCCTTTGATCGCATTTTCGAGCAGCACACTATCTTCCACCGGTTCGACGTAGGCACTCTTGATCCGCTCAAACACCTCAGCAAAAGTCCGCAGTTCCTCCAACGGTAAGGGTAGTTTCTGAGCCTGGTCGGTAGCTGCCAGAACACTCCCGGTACTCCCACATACGCCCAGGCCCAACACCAGAGATAGAACCCACCGCTTGCATAACTGATTCATAGATCGTCCTTCGGACATATTCAAAGATACTTTTAACCCCGCTTTAACCCCGCTTTAACCAAGCCTTGGGATTGATCGGTTCACCTTTGTAACGAATTGCAAAATAGAGTCCGGATTGACTCTGACCGCCGCTGTCCCCAGCATTGGCAACCTGTACCCCGGCAGCGACCCAGTCGCCTACCTGTTTGAATAAGCTCTGATTATGACCGTACAGGCTCATATATCCATCACCATGATCGAGGATTAACAACATCCCGTAACCGCGCATCCAATCGGAAAAAACCACTCGACCGTTATGGATCGCATTCACTCTATCACCCATACGGGCTCGGATTAACATACCATCGCGACGAACACCCTGTGAACTATCGCTACCAAATAGCTCGGTTACCCGGGTTTCGGCTGTCGGCCAAGGCAACTTCCCCTTGAGCTTAGCAAAGGCCTGAGTCGTTACCTGTAACTCATTGAGTGCGAGAGCCTGCTGGAGTTCCTCCAATACTTTTTTAAGCCGCCGCTGATCGACCCTGAGCTGCCGCAATGACTGGTTCTGCTGGCTAACTTGTTGCGCCATCGTCGCCAGTACCTGCTGACGCTGCTGACGGGACTGCTGCAACGCCTCGGCGCGCGACTGCAATTGCCGTTGCTCGCGCTCGAGCTGCTGCCGAGACTGCTGTAGCTGTTGCTCGACCTGGTCCAGACGACTAAGGGTCTGCTCTAGCTCTGCCACCCGCTGGCTGCGGGCATCGCTAAGGTACTGGTGATAGCGGAGCATTCTGGCAACCTGTTCCGGCTGCTGCTGATTCAGCAACAAGCGTAACCGGTCCTGACGACCGGTTCGGTAGGCCGCTGAAACCTCTGCCGCCAACGCCTCAAGCTGTAGTTCTCGACGCTGCTGCAACGTCAGCCGTTCCGTGCTGAGGGTCGCTATCTGCTGGGTTTGCTGGTTGATCTGTTGCCGGGTCTGAACCAGCTGACGACTCAGAGTGCCGCCCTCTTTTTCTGCCTGGCGTAGGGCCTGGGTCAGTTGCTGGTATTCACCCTTACTCGAACGCAGTTTTTTTTCCAGCGCGCCTATATCTGCCTGCAACTGTTTAATCTGGCGCTGGGTTTGCTGCTGAGACGGTGGCGACTGCGCTGCCGGAAGCTGGCCCGGCAGGTTCAACAGCACAGCCAGAACGGCGACCCTGAGCCTAAGGTTAATCACCCTAATGACCACCCGTTAATAACACCCGTTAATAACTGCAGTTAATAACGACAGTCGCACCAGCCGTCGCTTCAGAGCAAAACCTCAACATCACGCCAACAGCAACGAATGCCCGGTCATCTCGGAAGGAATAGGCAGTTGCATCAGCGCCAGCAATGTCGGCGCCAGATCAGCCAGACAGCCGTCTTCCAGACTAATCGCCTGAGGACCGGAATAGATCAGCCCCACCGGCAGTAGCGTATGGGCAGTATGGGCTTGTCCGGTCTGGGGATCACTCATCAACTCCACATTACCGTGGTCGGCGGAGATCAGCGCCTGCCCACCGACAGCCTGCAACGCATCCAGCACCCGTCCCAGGCACTGATCAACCGCCTCAACCGCCTTCACCGCGGCAGCAAAATCACCGGTATGGCCAACCATGTCGGGATTGGCGAAGTTACACACAACCAGGTCAAAACGCTGCGATTGAAACGCTTCGATCAATCTGTCGGTCACCTCAGGTGCGCTCATCTCGGGTTGCAGGTCGTAGGTGGCGACATCGGGCGATGGCACCAGAATACGCTCTTCACCGGGATAGGGCTGCTCACGCCCGCCATTGAAGAAAAAGGTAACGTGGGCATATTTTTCAGTCTCGGCGATTCGTAGCTGGGTTTTATCCAGGCTCGCTATATATTCACCCAGACCATTGCTGATCGAGCGCGGCGGAAAGGCACAGGCCGCATCGATGCTTGAGGCATACTCGGTGAGCATCACATAATCGGCCAATTGAGGAACGACACTCCGCTCAAAACCGCTGAAATCACTATCGACAAAGGCGCGGGTAATCTCGCGTGAGCGATCGGGGCGGAAGTTGGCGCAAATCACGGCATCGCCATCGCCGATGATCCCCCTGGGCTGATCGTCAGCATCCACGATCACCGTCGCCTGCACAAACTCATCGTTCTCATCTCTGGCGTAGGCATCTGCCAGCGCCTGAACCGCTGAGGTCTGTCTATAGACCCCTTGCCCCAACGTCATTGCATCATAGGCCAGCCGAACCCGCTCCCAGCGGCTGTCCCGGTCCATGGCAAAATAGCGGCCGGTAATCGAGGCGATCGCTCCTACACCCAGCTCCGCCAGCGTAGCTTCCAGCGCCTCAATCGACGCCAGTGCGCTACGCGGGGGCATATCACGGCCATCGAGGAATGCATGCACACAGAGTTTGCGCGCCCCCCGTTGCACCGCCATCGTACAGAGCGCCTGGATATGCAGCTCGTGGCTGTGCACCCCGCCGGGAGACAGCAACCCAAGCAGGTGTACCGCCCGCCCCTTGGCAATGGCCGCATCCATCGCTTTGATCAACACCGGATTAGCAAACAGCGAACCCTCTTCAACCGCCTTGGTGATTCGGGTGAAGTTTTGGTACACCGTCCGCCCGGCACCTATATTCATGTGCCCCACTTCAGAATTACCCATCTGCCCTTCCGGCAAACCAACTGCCAACCCGGAGGTTGCCACCAGCGAGCGGGGATTATTGGCCCAGAGCCGATCCCAGACCGGCGTTTTGGCGGTGTAAATGGCATTATCCTGGGTGCTATCACTGACACCCCATCCATCGAGGATGATCAGTGCGGTAGGGGATTTGAGCTGAGACATGGGGCGTGAAGCTCCTGATCGTTTAAAAAGTAGCCGAGAATTTTACTCTGACAACCGCGCAATCGCCACCCGCACCGCCCATCTGGACTAGCGGCGCTTCTTCGCGCCCTGAACCCGCATTCCCAAGAGCCAAGAGCCCGGATACTAAAAATCAGCACTCAGAGCCTGGCAGGCTCGATAACCCGGACTATCACGCAGGCCGAGCAGATGACTGGCTTCGAAATAGCCCAGCATGCACCGGTTATCATTCTGGGATAAGCGCCTGGCGCAGGGGTAATCCGCTCCGCAGCGCTTAAATCGATCGATCTGCGGATTGCCACTAATCGGCAACTGGGCCAGATAGCTGGCAGCCCTCGACTGGGTCACGGCCGCCTGCTGCTGGGGTAGGTATTGAACCAGCCGCGCCAGATGTTCCGCATCGACATAGGTCCGATACATGATTGGATCCACCAGCGCCAGCACCTGATAGTAGAGCAGCGCCTGCTGGTGGTCCTGGTGGCGCTCCTGCAACGCCCCCAGCAGATAGAAGCAGACACTCACCCCTTCACTCACGCAGCGCTCGAGCTTAGCAACAGCCTCTTTAAGGGTGCGCGTTTGTCTCGCCCAGTCCACAAAGTGAACCGTGTAAAGCCGGCCAATCGCATCAGGATGCCCCTGCCGCGCAGCATCCAACAACAACTGGTCCGGAGATCGCCCTGATACCGCGGCACTCGCCAACTGCGACTGCAGATACAGCGCTTGCCCCTGGTTGCGCGCTACAGCGCGTTGCAGCTGATCCAAAACCTCAGGGGTCAGATCTAAGCAGCGCCGCCAGCAGTAATGCATCGCATCCAACTGCCCCTTTTCGGCCGCCTGCTGGATCAGTGCGGTGCTTTTTTCCCGATCCTTAGCGACCCCGTAGCCGCCCTGCTGATAGAGCCACCCCAGTAGAAACAGCCCATCGGCGCTCTGTGACCGTTGTAGATGCTGTTCCGGATCAGACACCTGGCCCTGCTTCAGTTCCGCGACCAGAGCCCCCAGCGCCTCAGCGGGACGCATCTCAGTACTTATATCTGTACTTATATCTGTACTTATATCTGTAGTGACCTCAGTAGCAACATCAG
Source organism: uncultured Neptunomonas sp. (assembly GCA_963974645.1). GTDB lineage: Bacteria > Pseudomonadota > Gammaproteobacteria > Pseudomonadales > Balneatricaceae > Motiliproteus. The sequence goes on from CAXBEA010000005.1 coordinate 17,628, forward strand.
CACGGGCAGCAACAAGGGGATTCGCACTGACCCAGGACGCCAACAGCAATCCAGACAGAAGCGCACCGGACCCCGCCCGTGATAGCAACGTCAGCCCCCCTAGCAAAAGAGACACCGGCTAAACGACCTGCTCATCCCACTGAATTTCACCGATCTCGACTCTAACCCAATCAAAACCCACTTTTCTGGCCACAGAAACCGCACCGTCAAGACTCTTAAACTCACGTTCCTGCAACCCTCGCTGCAGGGTCAGCAACTCCTCACGCGCGTCTTTAGTCCGAAATTTAAGGGTCCAACCCTTGGCCATCGACACGGGCACCGCACGGCAAAGATCAAAATATCCGGCATTAAAAAGCAGCTTCAACTCGCGCTCTTGCATATCTGATTCTTATATTGAAGAGTTCATTTTAAGATTATAAACAGAGTAAAACATAAAATGAATTATCACAAATCAATTTTGATTATTAATTCAGATCTTATAATTATCTTAAATATACATTCGAACTATCTATACGTAATAAAGAGAGATCAATACTCGTCTATGGCAGTGCGATTACACCCGCGGATATCACCCTCACGCATGGTCTCGCGAACGCCTTACGGGTATACTTGCGCTTCTTTTTTGCGCCCCGATCGCGGGCCATTACCGTTCAACGACTTTTGGAAAGCTAGCAATGGATCAATTGATCGAATTCGCCACCAACCACTGGGAACTCTTCGCGGCACTGCTTGCGACCCTGGCACTATTATTGTTTACAGAATCTCGAAAAGGCGGCAGCTCACTCTCTACCCACGCGGCAGTGCAAATGATCAACAAAGAGAACGCGGCCGTGGTGGATATCCGCCTGAAGAAAGAGTTCAAAACCGGTCACATTACCAATTCCATCAATATCCCCTACCCGGATATGGACCGCCGCATCGGCGAGTTGGAAAAGTACCGCAACCGCCCCATCATTATTGTCTGCAACCTGGGACAAACTGCCTCAGGTGCGGTCAAAAAACTACACGATGCCAAGTTTGCTAACGTAGCCAGACTGTCAGGTGGAATCACCGAATGGAAGGGACAAAACCTTCCTCTGCATAAAGACTAAATCATGGCCAAAATCGTCATCTACAGCACCGCATACTGCCCTTACTGCATTCGCGCCAAAGCGCTTCTCGATCAAAAAGAAGTGATTTACGAAGAGGTTCGGGTTGATCAGCAACCGATACTGAGACGGGAGATGATGGAGCGCAGCGGCGGCCGCCAAAGCGTGCCTCAGATCTTTATCGACAATAAACACATCGGCGGCTGCGACGAGCTGCTCGCGCTGGATCGGCAAGCAGCTCTCGACCCCCTGCTCAGTAATTAGAACAGCACCCAGAGCGGCTGGATGGACTCTTTGTTGACCCGCCTCTTTCACCCCCATAAACCTTCTCTAAAAACAAGGAACCCAGATGTCTGAAGATAACAGCAACACTCAAGATAACGGCCAGGCACAGCAGACAACCCCTCAGCCACAATTTGCCGTCCAGCGTATTTACCTAAAGGATGCGTCACTCGAAGCGCCCGGCGCACCTGAAGCCTTTACCAAGCAGTGGAAGCCCGAGGTCAACCTGGAGCTGAATACACGCACCCGCTCTGTCAACGAGAACCTCTACGAAGTGGTCCTAACGGTCACCGTCACCGCCAAGAACGAAGGCGAGAACGCGTTTTTAATCGAAGTCCAACAGGCAGGATTGTTTGCCATCAGCGGTCTGGAGCAACCCCAGATGCAGCATACCCTAGGCGCATTCTGTCCCAGCATCCTTTTTCCTTATGCCCGCGAAGCGATCGACAGCCTGGCCAATAAAGGCAGCTTCCCCTCGCTGATGCTGGCTCCGGTTAATTTTGAAGCATTATTTGCCGAGCAGATGCAGAAGCAAGCACAGGCTGCAGCACAACCCAAGGCCGCTGAAACCCACTAATTCAGCGATATACGATCGCCACCCAGTCTGCAGCGGTGGCGATACCCGCCCAGACTCCGCACAGACCCGCTTACCATGCTTCATATCGCCCTCTACGAACCTCGGATGCCTCAAAACACCGGCAATCTGATCCGCCTGGCATCCAATAACGGCTGCCATCTGCATCTGATTGAACCTCTGGGTTTTGAGATGGATGAAAAGAAACTACGTCGGGCATCGCTGGATTACCGCGATCTGGCGCGGGTCACGATTCACCCCAACTACCCCACGTTTCTCGCCGCGATGGGCGAGCGGCGGATCTTTGCCCTGACAACCAAGGGTTCCCGCCCTCATACCGAGCCCAGCTACGAGGATGAAGATGTGTTGCTGTTTGGTTCAGAAACCTCAGGGCTGCCTGATACAGTGCGCAACGCGATTCCCGAATCACAACGAATTCGGATCCCGATGCTGCCGCAGGCACGGAGCATGAACCTAGCTAACGCGGTCGCAGTGGTCAGCTACGAAGCCTGGCGCCAGCTCGGCTTTCCTGGCGGCCAGTGATTGAAAAGAGAGCACGGGGATCGTAGCCAGGAATCCGCGCCCAGTTCAAACCAAAATTATCAATCGCCTTTAGCGATCCCCTCCCGGCGCGGATCGGCGCCACCCAACAACTGCCCCTGCTGCAGCAAAATCGCGTGCAACCCCGAGTTAAGATCACGCACCGAAACCTTGAAGCCCATCTCGGTCAGCGCCGGCTCAAACCGTTCTGCCACGGTGCCCTTCTCGAGATCAAAGGTGCCGAAACGGTTAACCAGATTGGGCAGATCGATCGCGGCCTGCACCGACATCCCCCACTCCAAATGGGCGATCAGTGTCTTAGCCACATAACCGATAATTCGGGAACCACCGGGCGAACCTAACACCAGATAGGGCTTGCCATTTTTCAGCACGATCGTAGGCGACATCGAAGAGCGTGGCCGCTTGCCCGGCTCCAGGCGGTTGGCTATCGGATAGCCGTCTTTATGGGTTTCAAACGAAAAATCGGTTAGCTCGTTGTTTAGCAGAAAGCCCTGACTCATCAACCGGGAGCCAAAACCATTCTCGATTGTGGTGGTCATCGACAGCGCATTGCCGGCAGCATCGACGATCGAGATATGACTGGTCGAAGCCAGTTCGATCGATTGATCGTCTGCCAGCGCAACCGCGTTCTCCCAAGGAGGCGAGCCCGCCTCGACCCTGTCCAGCGCCTTGCCCGCGGTGATCAACCGGGCGCGCTCGGCCAGATACGGGCTATTGAGCAAACCACCGGGCAGCGGCACGTAGTCGGTATCCGCCATATAGCGGCCGCGGTCGGCAAACGCCAATCGCGAGGCATCGCCGATGATCTGCCAGGCGATCGCAGAATCCGCACCCAACGAGGCCAGATCGAACGGCTGGGTGATCCCCATTATCTGGCCAACCGTCAAGGCCCCGGAGCTCGGCGGCCCCATGCCGCAGATGTCGTACTGGTTATAGGGGAGGCAGGTTGGTGGACGCTCTTTCACCTGATAGGTGGCAAAATCCTGGAGCGACAATACGCCAGGATTACCCTCGGCCGATTGCACCGCAGCTACGATAGCGGCAGCGATCTTGCCGGAATAGAACGCCTCGCCGCCCTGCTTGGCTAACACATCCAGGGTATCAGCATAGGCGCTGTTTGTTAGCCGTGTACCGGCCGCAAGCGGCGCGCCCTCGGCATCAAAGAAATATTTTTTGGTGGCGGGATAGCGACCCAGACGCTCGGCATCGGCTGCGATCGCACCGGCTAGCCGGGGGGAGACCTCAAACCCCTCGTTGGCAAGCGTAATCGCCGGTTGAAGCAACTGCGCCCAGGGTTGCTGACCATAGCGCTGATGCAACGTCGCCATCAGCTTGACCGTACCCGGCGTACCAACCGAGCGGCCGCCGACTACTGCATCATAAAAGCCCAGCGACTGTCCCTGAGCATCCTGAAACAGCTCCGGACGACTATTCAGCGGTGCCGTTTCCCGGCCATCATAGCTGGTCAAACGCCCCTCTTTGGCATCGTAATAAACCACAAAGGCACCACCACCCAATCCCGATGACTGCGGCTCGACCAGACCCAGCATCGCCTGTACGGCAACCATCGCATCGATGGCCGAACCGCCCTGACGCAACACCTGATAACCCGCCTCGACGGCCAACGGATGGGCGGCAGCCACCATAAACTTGGCGGCACGCGCCTCGACCTTGGCCTGAAGACCGCTAGCAACTTCCGGAGTGATCGCATCGGTCAGCTGCGCGGCAGCCAATACCTGCAGCGAGAGGCTCAGACCAACACCCAGACACAGTGTTTTTAGCTTAGAATTCATCAACAATGACCTCTGTTATTTTTCTAAAGGCCGAGACGAATCCAGTCACCCAGAGGGCGCACCCTGTTTCAGCACAGCGTTAATATAGCCGAACAGCTCCTGAATGTTGACGAAAGTCACTCACCCAAACTGGGTTAGCCGAGCAAGAATACAGCAGGCCAATCACCCTCCCTCATCGACGCTAGTCTCAGAAGATTCAACACCTAACTCTTTAATCTTACGCGTCAACGTATTACGCCCCCAACCCAGCAGCAATGAAGCATCTCGACGGCGGCCAGCGGTGTGCGCCAAAGCAACCTCGATCATGATTCTCTCGAAGGCAGGCACCGCCTCGCCCAACAGATCCTTATTGCCGCGGCTTAGAGACTGTTCCGCCCACACCCGCAGGCCTTGCTGCCAATCTCCGGGCAGCTGCTGGACGGTATCAGCGGTGAGCAGCTCGGGCGGCAGATCATCCACCAACACCTCACGCCCCGACGCCATCACTGTAATCCAGCGACAGGCATTCTCCAGCTGGCGCACATTGCCCGGCCACTCAACCGAACAGAGATAACGCTCCGCCTCGGCGGTGAGCGACTTAGACTCCACCGCCAACTCCTCCGCAGCCAACGCCAGGAAGTGCTGCATCAGCCGGGGTATATCCTCACGGCGATCACTGAGCTTGGGGATATGGATACGGATGACGTTAAGCCGATGGAACAGATCTTCTCTAAAGCGCCCCTGCTTAACCAACGCCTCCAGATCTTGATGGGTGGCGGTGATAATACGCACATCCACCTTGACCGGGGTATGTCCGCCGACACGGTAAAACTCGCCATCCGCCAACACCCGCAACAAGCGGGTCTGGGCTTCCGAGGGCATATCGCCGATCTCATCTAGGAACAAAGTGCCATCATTGGCCTGTTCAAAACGCCCCTTGCGCTGGTTACCCGCACCGGTAAATGCGCCCTTCTCGTGACCAAACAGCTCAGACTCGATCAAATCTCGCGGTATCGCAGCCATGTTTAGCGGAATGAAGGGCGCCTGGCTACGCGGGCTGTGTTTATGCAGCGCATGCGCGACCAGCTCCTTACCGGTACCGGACTCGCCATTGATCAGTACCGTTATTTTGGATTGCGACAACCGACCGATCGCCCGGAACACCTCCTGCATCGCAGGCGCCTCGCCGATAATTTCGGTATCGCTGTCGACCTCCATCGCCTTAGCGCCGGCCTGCTGCTCTTGGGAGTGTGCGACCGCACGCCTGACCAGCGCCACCGCATCATCGACATCGAACGGCTTGGGCAGATACTCGAAGGCTCCGCCTTGATAGGAGGCGACCGCGCTATCCAGGTCCGAATGCGCCGTCATGATAATCACCGGAAGATCGGGATAAGCCGTTTGAATCGTGCTCAATAACTCCAGACCATCGATGCCCGGCATCCGGATATCACTGACCAGCGCGTCGGGCTGCTCCTGCTCCAGCGCACGCAGGGCCTGATCGCCGGATTCAAATGCGCGGCTCTGAATCCCGCCCTGCTCCAACGCCTTCTCCAGCACCCAGCGAATCGAGCGATCGTCATCTACGATCCATACATTAGCAACGACACTCATAACTCTGCCTCTTGAGTCCGATCCAGCGGAATGTAAATAATAAATTCGGTATGCCCGGAATGCCCCTGGCATTCGATCAAGCCAGAGTGCTGATTAATAATAGACTGGGCGATCGACAACCCCAGTCCAGTGCCTTCCGCTCGGCCGCTGATCATCGGAAAAAACAGCGTTTCTTTCAGCGCCTCAGGCACGCCAGGGCCGTTATCGCTGATCACCAGCTGGCACACCAACCGATGCCGCTCATTGCCCAGAGTAAACTGACGAATAGCCCTAGTACGCAAACAGATCCGTGGCTTGACCGTCGCCGATTCCTGCAGCGCCTGAATGCTGTTACGGACGATATTCAGTACTGCCTGGATCAGCTGTTCTTCATCGCCATTGAGGTCGGGAAGACTGGGGTCGTAATCGCGCAGAATCTCTATTTCACCGGCTGTTTCGGCGCTGGCGAGACTGTAGATGCGTTCTAAGATTTTGTGGATGTTGAGCGGCTTTTTATCCAGCACCTGTCTTGGCCCCAGCATCCGATCGACCAGGTTCTGCAACCGGTCTGCCTCTCTGATGATAACCTGGGTATATTCATCCAGACTGGCATCTGGCAAGGCGCGCTCCAACAATTGCGCAGCGCCTCGAATACCGCCCAGTGGGTTTTTGATCTCATGCGCCAAGCCCCGGATCAAGCCTCGCGTGGCCTCTTGCTGCGCTCGGGAATCCTCCTCCCGACCCATCCGAAGCAACCGATCGCGCGGCAGAATCTCCACCAGAAGATAGCCATTTTGTTCGCCGACCAAGAGCGTCACACTATAGTCGGCCTCGATCTCTTTGCCGTGAAACAGCTGTAGATGCGCCTCGCGTCGGGTGAACGAGTGACCCGTTGCCAGCACATCACTAAGCACATCATAAAATTCTGAGTGGTCACGAATCAGAGTCACCACACTCTCGCCTTCGATCCGCTTAACGCTGATATCAAACAGCATCTCCCCTGCCGGATTGAGATAGCGCAGACAACGATCACTGTCGAGCAGCAGCACCACACCCGACAGGTTATCCAATAACTGCTTGTAAAGATTTTGCACCATCAGCCTCTCTGCTTAGAACTCTTCTACATCCCCAGGGAACCCCTTGCCCCCTTAGATTCATTATTCCACTAGGGGTCTCAGCTAACGAATCATCAATAAAAATATAACACTGCAAAAAACAAACCAAGATCAATCATCCGAGCATCATCCACTCCAAACACAGACAGGAACGCAGTGCAACCGCTAGCTTGTTAGCCTACACCGCCGGTGTAGCCAAGACGCTTAGAACACCTGTGCACTATGACAGCGCAGAGAATACAATCACTCTAGCTGCGCACCAATCCGGAGCAAGCCTAACCACCGATAAACATTCTTTGCAGCAAAAAAAACCGCCCGAAGGCGGTTTTTATTTCAGCGGTTAAAACTTACACGCTGTAGTAAAGCTCGAACTCTACCGGGTGCGTGGTCATCGCGATACGCTCAACGTCTGCCCGCTTCAGCTTGATGTAAGCATCGATAGTGTCGTCGTCGAATACACCGCCTGCGGTCAGGAATTCACGGTCTGCATCCAGTGCAGCCAGGGCTTCTTCCAAGCTAGCACAAACGGTTGGGATCTCAGCCGCTTCTTCGGGTGGCAGGTCGTATAGATCCTTGTCCGCTGCATCGCCAGGATGAATCTTGTTCTTGATTCCGTCCAGAGCCGCCATCATCAGCGCCGTGAAGCACAGATAAGGGTTAGCCGCCGGATCAGGGAAACGGAACTCTACCCGACGCCCTTTAGGATTAGTCACGTAGGGGATGCGGATAGACGCAGAACGGTTACGGGCGGAGTAAGCCAGCATAACCGGTGCTTCGAAGCCAGGTACCAGACGCTTGTAGGAGTTGGTCGCAGGGTTTGCAAACGCATTGACCGCCTTGGCGTGCTTGATAACACCACCGATCGCGAACAGTGCCATATCGCTCAAGCCGCCGTATGAATCGCCAGAGAACAGGTTCTGACCATCCTTAGAGATAGACATATGAACGTGCATTCCTGAGCCGTTATCACCTACCAGCGGCTTAGGCATAAAGGTCGCAGTCTTACCATAGGCGTGAGCGACGTTATGGACGCAGTACTTGAGTATCTGAACTTCGTCGGCCTTATTCACCAGGGTGTTCGCACCTACACCGATTTCACACTGACCAGCGGTACCCACTTCGTGGTGGTGAACTTCGATCTCGAGACCCATCGAGGTCATCGCATCGCACATTGCTGCACGCAGATCGTGTAAAGAATCTACGGGGGGAACGGGGAAGTAGCCGCCCTTTACCACGGGACGATGACCGATATTGCCGCCTTCAAAGACTTCATTCGACGACCAGGCCGCTTCTTCTGAAGAGATCTGGTAGCCCGCACCGGAGATGTCGTTATGCCATTTAACATCGTCAAAGACAAAGAACTCAGGCTCTGGACCAAACAGCGCAGAATCACCCACACCAGAAGAGGCGATGTAAGCCTCGCAACGTGCGGCGATAGAACGCGGATCACGCGAGTAACCCCGGCCAGTGGTCGGCTCTACAATGTTACAACGGACGATAACTGTTGCATCTTCAGTAAAAGGATCTAGACGTGAAGCAGAATCATCAGGCAGCAGAATCATGTCCGACTCGTTAATACCTTTCCAACCAGCGATAGAAGAACCATCAAACATTTTGCCCTCTGCGAAGAAGTCATCATTTACTTCGCTAGAAGGGATAGTTACGTGCTGCTCTTTACCCTTGGTGTCGGTAAAACGCATATCGACCCAACGTGCTTCACTCTCTTGGATCAACTTCAGAGTATGGCCTGACATAATAATGTCTCCGATTTAACATACGCACAGTAATTGTGCTTTTGGATAATTCCGTAACCGAACTCGGTCACAGCAAGATTCTGGCTGTTACGCCTAGCCATTGGCACAGCAAACACCATGCCAACACCATAGATGCCTATAAAACCGCCACCTAGCAGTAACCAGAGCGAGCGTCGCAGCCCTTCTGCGCACCTAAATAGTGCAAGAAGATGTAGCCTGTTACTTTTTGGTGCAATTCACAGCCGTCCAGCATAGTGACTTCAACCACCAATTCAAGAGGGCTGTAAATATTTATCGCCTAAGCTGGATTTTTCTCACTCTATACCCTCAGCGCTAAGGTATAATGCTCGATTTTTCCCACGGGCCACCTCTGGCCGGAGCATCACTGTGATTGAGAATTTACGTAACATCGCCATTATCGCCCACGTCGACCATGGTAAAACGACCCTTGTAGACAAACTACTGTCGCAATCCGGCACCCTGGATCGTCGCGATGAAGGCGCCGAACGGATCATGGACTCCAACGACCAGGAGCGCGAACGCGGCATTACCATCCTGGCCAAGAATACCGCCATCACCTGGAACGACTATCACATCAACATCGTTGACACGCCCGGCCACGCCGACTTCGGCGGTGAAGTTGAACGGGTCATGTCGATGGTCGACTGTGTCCTGTTGTTGGTTGATGCGGTTGACGGCCCTATGCCACAAACCCGCTTCGTCACCCAGAAGGCATTTGCCCAGGGCCTTAAGCCGATCGTGGTTATCAACAAAATCGACCGTCCGGGCGCGCGTCCCGATTATGTTATGGACCAGGTCTTTGACCTGTTTGATAACCTCGGCGCCACCGACGAACAACTCGACTTCCCGGTGGTTTACGCCTCGGCGCTGAACGGCATCGCTGGCCTGGATCCCTCCGAGATGGCCGAGGACATGACCCCACTGTTTGAAGCGATCGTCAAGCATGTCCGGCCGCCCGTGATCGACGTCGAAGGACCCTTCCAGATGCAGATTTCGGCACTGGACTACAACAGCTACCTGGGTGTTATCGGTGTAGGCCGCGTGGCCCGCGGTAAAGTAAACATCAACGCGCCGGTCAAAATCATCGATAGAGACGGCAAAATTCGCTCGGGCAAAATCCTTAAAATCATGGGTTATATGGGCCTGGAGCGTGTCGACATCAGTACCGCCGAAGCAGGTCACATTGTCTGTATTACCGGGATTGACAAGCTCAGCATCTCCGACACCATCTGCCACCCCGAGACCGTTGAAGCGTTGCCTCCTCTGAGCGTAGACGAACCCACCGTATCCATGACCTTCCAGGTCAACAACTCGCCGTTCGCCGGCCAAGATGGCAAGTTCGTCACCTCACGCAATATCAAGGAACGGCTCGATCGCGAGCTGATCCACAACGTTGCTCTGCGCGTTGAACAGGGTGACTCGCCGGAGAAGTTCAAGGTCTCAGGCCGCGGCGAACTGCACCTGTCGGTACTGATTGAAACCATGCGCCGGGAAGGCTTTGAACTGGGTGTATCGCGCCCCGAAGTTATCCAGAAAGAGGTCGACGGCGAAATTCAAGAACCTTATGAACAGGTGTTGATCGACGTCGAGGAGCAGCACCAAGGCTCGATCATCGAAGAGCTGGGCAAGCGTAAAGGCGATATGACCAATATGGAAGTCGATGGCAAGGGTCGGATCCGGCTCACCTTCGTCATCCCCTCGCGCGGCATGATCGGCTTCCGCAGTCTGTTCCTGACCATGACCTCCGGCACAGGTATTATGACCTCGATATTCGACCATTACGGCCCGGTCAAAGAGGGTGAAGTGACCTCCCGGACCAACGGCGTTCTGGTGTCGATGGTATCAGGTAAAGCCCTAGCCTACTCACTATGGATGTTGCAGGCACGCGGCCGGCTATGCATAGATCCGAACGTTGAAGTGTACGAAGGGATGATTCTGGGCATTCACAGCCGCTCCAACGACCTGGCGGTTAACCCGATCAAAGGTAAGCAGCTGACCAACGTCCGCGCCTCTGGCACCGATGAAAACATTCAGATGACACCACCGGTCAAGTTCACCCTCGAGCAGGCACTGGACTTTATCGAAGACGACGAGTTGGTCGAGGTTACGCCCACTTTTATCCGCCTGCGCAAGAAGTTTCTTAAAGAACACGAACGCAAGCGCGCCGCTCGCGGCGGCTGATAAGCGCTTCTGCCGTTACCCTAAACCCCGCCCAATGAGCGGGGTTTTTTTTAAGCATTTACCCAACGCTGAGCACGACCGAGGCTTGCTTTGATGGCCCCCATCAAAGAACTCTTATACTATCGACAGACCTGTCGGCAGGAGATGCCCTATGCTCACCCTTTTTCCAGAAATTCAGCCCTACCATCAGCAGAAATTAACCGTCGATGCGCTACATAGCCTTTATCTGGAAGAGTGCGGTAATCCGAACGGCCAGCCGGTACTCTTTGTTCATGGAGGTCCGGGGGGGGGCAGCAGCGAGTCTGCTCGACGTTTTTTTGATCCGGAAAAATACCGGATCATCCTGTTTGATCAACGCGGCAGTGGCAGATCCACCCCCCATGCCGAGCTTCGCGATAACACCACAGCCCTCCTGCTGGCAGATATGGAAACAATCCGACAACACCTCGAGATCGACAGCTGGTTGTTGTTTGGTGGCTCCTGGGGCTCAACCCTCAGCCTGCTCTATGCTCAGGCCCATCCAGAGCGTGTCAACGGGCTGATTCTGCGCGGCATCTTTCTCTGCCGCGATCAGGATATCCGCTGGTTCTATCAAGAGGGAGCCAATCGTATCTTCCCCGACCACTGGAGCGACTATGCGGCGCAGATTCCCCAGTCTGAACAGGGCGATTTTGTTGCAGCCTATTATAAGCGACTCACCGCCAACAATGAGATCGCCCGGATGTCTGCGGCCAAAGCCTGGTCCTGCTGGGAGGCTCGCTGCTCTACGCTAAACCCGAGCAGCAGCCTGGTGAGCCACTTCAGCGAACCCCATGTGGCTCTGGCGATGGCACGTATCGAGGCCCACTACTTTATAAATCAGTGCTTTCTTGTGCCGAACCAGATTCTCGATCAAGCCGACCGCATCCGAAACATTCCAACCATCATCGTTCACGGCCGCTACGATATTGTCTGCCCGGTGAATCAAGCGCTGTCTCTGTATGAACTGTTGCCCGAAGCGGAGCTGCATATCGTCCGTAATGCAGGCCATTCGGCACTGGAGCCGGGGATTACCGACAACCTGATCAAGGCCACCAACCACTTCGCGCTGCGGTTAGCTTGATTCAATCCCGGCTAACCCTGCACGTCTATGTTTTTGAAGGAGATCTATGCTCGCCCTGATCCAGCGTGTCAGCGAAGCCTCTGTCACCATCGACAATCAGATTAATGGCCAGATAGGCCCCGGACTACTACTTTTGCTGGGGATACAGAAAGGCGACGACCGGGCGGCAGCCGACAAACTACTCGCCAAGGTACTGGCTTACCGCATTTTTAACGACCACGAAGAAAAGATGAACCTGAGCTTAAGCCAAATCAACGGCGGACTACTGATCGTATCCCAGTTCACCCTGGCAGCAGATACCCGCAAAGGACTCCGGCCCGGCTTTTCTACCGCAGCACCGCCCGCGCAAGGCGAAGCCCTATACGACTACGTTGTTGCCCAGGCGCAGAAATCACCCCTGGAGATCGCTACCGGCCGCTTCGGTGCCGATATGAAGGTAGCGCTGATCAACGACGGTCCTGTTACTTTTATGCTTGAAAGCTAGCAATGATTGATCAAATGTATATATTGATCAATCGATTGCACAATACGAGTTTGTATTATAATTTTGATTAATCAAATATCAACATCGTCTATCTTCAAAAGCAACTTTCCTGGACTGCTGGCCTGCATCACCGTCGGCCTAGCCGCAGGCTTTCTGTCGGACCACTACGGTGGCCCAACGATGCTCTACGCACTCTTATTGGGCATCGCATTTAATTTCCTGCATGAAAATCCGCGCACCCAGCCCGGTATCGAGCTATCGGTCAAATCCATTCTTCGCATCGGCGTTGCCCTGCTGGGGTTTAGGATGTCGCTGGAAGCCGTCATCGCCCTGGGCTGGCCACCGGTGCTGTTGGTGGTCGGCAGCGTGATCGCCACGATAGTCTTCGGCGCTTTCTGCGCCCGCTTTGTTCAGCGCGACAGCCAATTTGGTTTGCTCACCGGCGGCGCAGTGGCGATCTGTGGCGCTTCAGCGGCACTGGCCATCTCCGCACTATCAGCGAAAACACCGCAGCACGAACGGGACACCCTATTTACAGTGATCGCGGTAACGGCCATGAGCACCATCGCGATGGTTGTCTACCCGCTCATCGCGGCATTTCTCGGTCTGAGTGACAGCCACAGCGGCATCTTTTTCGGTGCTACCATCCACGATGTCGCCCAGGTTGTCGGGGCGGGCTACAGCGTCTCGGCAGAGTCCGGCGACACCGCAACGGTGATCAAGCTGATTCGCGTCGCCATGCTGCTGCCGGTCGTACTGCTGCTATCGCTATTGATGCGGCGGCAACAATCAGCCAGCGGCGGCACCCTAACCTCGTTACCTATCCCCTGGTTTGTATTTGCCTTTGCCCTCTTTGTTCTGATCAACAGCAGCGGCTGGCTGCCCTCAGCGGTAACCGTGTTTCTGGTCGAGCTCTCCCGTCTTTGCATCGTCACCGCTGTCGCCGGACTGGGGATGAAAACCTCGTTGGGCGAGCTGGTCAAAATCGGTCCCAAGCCGGTATTGCTGGTCGTCGCCGAAACCCTCTTTTTAGCGGCGGTAGTCAGCCTAGCGCTACAGTTCATCTAACTGCAAGCCTGAATAGACAGTCTGAATAGACAGTCTGAATAGACAGGCAAGTCGTCTTTGACTGGAAAATTTCGTACAATACCGCGCTTAAAATCGGCTTGATACTCATTGCCCTCCAGAATTAGGCGACTTGCACATGACCATCGAAGACACTCTGCTTGCTCGAAGCGGTTCAAAATGCGAACTCTGCTCCTCCGAGAACCAGCTGACGGTATACGCCGTTGCACCTGTTACCGACGACAGCGCCGAGCGGGCGATACTGCTTTGCGACACCTGCCGCCATCAGCTAGACAACCCCGAAAACATGGATCCCAACCACTGGCGCTGCCTGACTGAAAGTATGTGGAGCCAAGAACCGGTCGTCCAGGTCATGGCCTGGCGCTTACTCAAGCGCTTATCGGCAGAGCCCTGGGCACAGGATCAGCTGGAGCTGCTCTATCTGGAGGACGACGTTAAGGCTTGGGCCGAAGCCGATGGCAGCAGCGCTGGCAACGAGAGCGAATCCACCACCAAAGACAGCAACGGCGCGATTCTCAATGGCGGCGACACCGTCACTCTGATCAAGGATCTCGAGGTTAAAGGCGCAGGCTTTACCGCCAAACGCGGCACCGCCGTCCGTGGGATCTCGTTAACCAACAACCCCGAGCAGATCGAAGGCAGGGTCAATGGGGTGCGTATCGTATTACTGACCAAGTTTCTAAAGAAATCGAACTAGTCGGTTTTAAATAGCCCCCAGTTACTCTGGGGCTCGGCTAGCGCCTTCGTTCTATCTTGGCCGTTAGCCTTCTGACCAACAGCGCTCAACAAAGACTCGAATACCCGCTGCGGCCGCATCGATATCGACACAGCTCATATCCTTCTCGATATCTGCCGGTGGGGTAAAGGCCAGGGTGCGTCCTTCACCATTCAACGTGCGCCAGCGTAAGGGGGTCGAGGAGCGACGATTGGGGTAAAATCCCACCGTAGGTCGATCAAGAGCGCCGGCGATATGCAGGGTTCCGGTCGAGCCTGCAATAAATAGATCAGCCAGAGCAAGATGCTGTGCAAAGCTCTGTAAGCCCTCAGTTGAACTGAATACCCGCAGCTGGACCCCCTCAGCATCAAGCAGTGCAGCAAGCTCTTGGGTCGCTTCCAACTCACCGGGTCCTGCGGTTAAAACAAAGCAGCTATCGGGTCGTGCAACCTTCGCGGCCAACTCCGCATACTGAGCCAGACTAAGATTGTTAGCGGAACCACCGTGACCCGAATGGATAAAGATTAAACGCGTATCCGGCTTTAATTTATGTTGTGCTAAAAAAACCTGGCGCAGCTCGGCACGCAATCCTGGATCAACGCTAAGATAAGGCCCCTGAGGCACAACATAACGCTCGCCACAGCCCTCTATCGCCGCTTGAACCAAATCCAAGTTGTAAGCGTACTCGGGTTGCTTCGACTGCGATCGTTTCTGCTTCAAACGCCGGTTGTAGAAGACCTGCGCCAGTTTGGTCGCGGGTGCCCAGCGTAGCGGGATTCCTGCACGCAATCCTAGCCAGCCGATACGGGTGGTCGAAAACAGCGTCAGCATCAGATCAAACTTCTGTGCCTTGACCTGTTTGAGCAGGCGGTTAAAACCCTCCTTGCCCGCCGCTTCGGTCGGGTCGATCAGGGTCTCATCGATCCAGGGGCAGAGTTCGGCGATAGGTCTGGTATAGTTGGGCACCAAGGCCACTAGCCGACTGTTAGGAAAGGCAAGTTTCAGCGCTTGGAAGCTAGGCCAGGCGAGCATAAAATCGCCCAGCTTATCGTTGCGGACAACTAAAATTTTCATGACATGCTGCGACGACAATACAGACATAAAGGAGGAGCCTAAGATGATACCGGTGAAGCTAACCGCAGATCAGCAAGGATCGTCATTATCAGTGCTATGGCTCTTTCTGACAACCGCTCCCCACCCCCATACCGCCCAAGAGAGCAACCGATGAAGCTAGTCATTTTATGCTTATCCGAAGGTATTGGCGGACTAGAACTCTACTGCGTACGCGAATACCAGGCACTGACTCGCCAAGGCATTGAATGCGTGCCGCTGGTCAAGCAGGGCAGCCTGCTTGACCAGCGCTTTATCGCGATCGGGGCCACTCCGGAGTACCTCAGCTGCAGTTTTCGTAAAGCGCCGCTATTGGCGGCACAGCGCCTTGCGCGCCTGATCAAAATACTGAAAGCCGATGCGCTGCATATGCACTGGGCCAAGGATCTGCCCCTGGCGGCACTGGCAAAGAAGATAGCCCGAGGATCGTTTCGACTGTTCTATACCCGCCATATGAATATCAGCCGCCCCAAACAGGATCTCTTTCACCGTTTTTTATACCGAGAACTCGATGCCCTATGGGTCATTACCGACGAGATGAAGCGTGAAGCAATTGCCTACATCCCGATCGATGCTACGAAAATTGAGCGGCTGTATCTGGGTGTACCGCAACCGCAGTCAGCTCCGGATCAAGAATCGTTGTTTAACCAAAGCTTTCCTAAAAAGCAGTTAAACGTCGCCCTGTTTGGCCGCATAGAGCACGCCAAGGGACAGCATCTGCTGATCGAGGCGGTCGCGGCACTGGTAGCCCAGGGTAAGGAGATCTCCGCAACCCTTGTGGGTCATGTGATGGACAAAGCTTACGCCGAATCGCAACAGGCCTATATTCGCGCCCGCGGGCTGGATAACCACATCCGCTTCATCGGTTTTCTTAGTAACCCGATGCAGAGCATGCCGGAGTTTGACGTGGTGGTGCTGACCACGATTAAAGAGACCTTCGGACTGGTACTGCCGGAGGCGATGCGCTCCAATGTGGCGGTGATCGGCAGCAACGCCGGGGGCGTGCCGGAGATCATCGACCAGCAGCAGACGGGTCTGCTCTTCACTCCCGGCGATGCCACCAGTCTGGCTGAGGCGTTGTCTGTCTATTACGGAGATCCTCAATTGAGACAAACGATCGCCACGCGGGGACGTGAAAAGGCAGACCGCCTCTTCGCAGACGAGAGTCACTTTGAGGCGGTTGAACAAAGAATATTGGCATTTTTGACTGCGGTACCTATCGATCGCATCGATAAAAAATGAAAGGCGGTAACACTTTCCCTAGGTAAGCAAGGCACAGGCGCACTTGTGACGTTGGCCAAGCGCAAAAGTCGGATGTCTCTGGTGCGCAAAGTCGATGCTAAACAGGCTGCAGATGTCAGGGATGCTGTCATCGATATGCTCAAGCCTTGCTCGCACAGGGTGCACTCAATTAGAGCCAATAATGGTTCGGAATTTGTTAAGCACAAGGCTATAGCTTAGGCGTTGAATATCGACTTTTACTTCGCTCACCCCTATTCATCGTGGGAGCGATAGTTGAATGAAAACGTTAGCGGTTTGCTCCGCCAGCACACCCCGAAGGGCATTGATCTTCGCCTGGTGACAAATGAAGATATGTAGCGAGAAGAACAGCGATTAAATTTTAGGCCGAGAAAATGTCTTGGCTTTAGGCTGTCGCACTTGCGAGTTGAATTCTCGATATTATATGGTGGCGGATATAGTATATTTATAATTGTGCACCTTATATTAATCAATTACTAATAATGATTATTATTTTTACAACAAGGTTGCTTTATGAGTGAAAAGCTAGTATCTGTAATTATCCCTCTATATAACAGGGAAGATTATATATTAACCGCAATAGATTCATTGACAAGCCAAACATATACAAATATTGAGATCTTAGTTATAGATGACTGCTCTTCAGACAATAGTGTAATGCTTGTAAAAAGCTGCAAGGACAAAAGAGTTAAATTAATAGAAAATAAAAAAAACATGGGTATTTCTTTTACTAGAAACAAAGGACTTCGTGTTTCGAATGGTGAATATGTAGCATTACTTGATAGCGATGATATTGCAATGAGCCATAGGGTGGCTACACAGGTTGAATTTTTAGAAAAAAATAAAAATGTAGGTATAGTAGGATCAAATAGAATAAATTTTTCTAAAAATACTTATATTGATGAGAGCTGCCATCGAATAGTACCTAAAGAAATAAAAATAGCATTGTTGTTTGATATGGATATGACCAACCCGAGCCTGATGATGCGAAGGGAAGTAGTGAATGAATATAAGTATGACACTCAATTTCGAGTAGCAGAGGATTATGATTTTTTATTTAGAGTTTCGCAGGCTTGGGACATGGCTAAT
Source organism: uncultured Neptunomonas sp. (assembly GCA_963974645.1). Classification (GTDB taxonomy): domain Bacteria; phylum Pseudomonadota; class Gammaproteobacteria; order Pseudomonadales; family Balneatricaceae; genus Motiliproteus. Next base: position 35,415 of record CAXBEA010000005.1, read on the forward strand.
ATTGAAGAGCCTTTAGTCAAGTACAGAATTCATGCAGGACAGACAACGAATTCAGAAGATTCTAGCGAATACCTTGAAAAAATAAAGATAAAAATATTTGATGTGTTAAAAATCGAACTGGCAGATACTGACAAGCAACTATACGTTAAAGGAATTTCGTCACTTATAAACCAAAAAGATGCTGTAAGGTTTGCAATGATACTAATTAATATTCTCAGAAAAAATCAAGAGTTGTCCTTGTACGATGAGAGTGAGTTGAAGAGAAGGCTAGTTGATCAGCTCGAGAAGGTGATAAGAAGAAAGCTAAAAGGCCTGAGTGGCCTTCGCTATCAAAATAAAATAAAATCAAAATTTATTTCTAGTGGCATAAAGATAAAAACCTATAACATAAGAATACTGATGAACAGTATTTTACCTGGATAGCAAGCAGGTATTTATCAAGTTATCTATTTATAAATAGAGGTTCGACTTAAACTTAGACTCTGTAAGTATAAAATAACGTTCCACATTTACAATATTGTCTGAAAGTAATAGCGCTGCATACCAAAGCGTATTAACGTAGTGACTTTTAATGATCAAACATGTTATTTCAAGATTACAGCTAGCTCGTGATGATATCCGCCACTGGTTTGGTTTGCGGCTATTTGACAGACCCAAACCTGTTCCTGACTTAGTTCGGCCCATCATAAATATTCTTATAGTCCGCTGGGATGCGAAATGGGGTGATGCCATAGTATCTTCATTTTTCATTCCGGAAATTAAGAAAAAATACCCAGAAGCCAATGTGACGGTGTTGGCTCCCGCGAATATGGTTGACTATTTCTCAGCCTACTTAGGTGCTGACAAAGTGCTGGCGCTACCTAAACGGCTCAAATATCGTCAGCTGAGACTGATGGCTAAAGAGCTTGGTCACTTTGATCTTACAGTCCATCTGAGTCCGCGGTTAAAGATGAAAGACTTGTATTTTTTTAGCCGCCTCGATAGTGACTGCATTGCGGGTATGGATGACGAGGTACAGTCGGTTAATATAAAACTTGGCAAGCAAAGCGCAGGCCAGCATTACTCCACGATTTACAAAAACTTGCTGCTCCAGTTGGGGATAGATTTTCCAGATGGTCAGTACCTCGTACCTCGAGACTTGGATAGCCAAGAGAGAATTAAATACTTTCTAGCTGAGATCGTAACACCTCTGCTCATAATCAGTCCCTATGGAAGTGGGCACTCCAGACAGTTAAACGCCGCCAGCATCCAACAGTTGATTGCTGCCATAAATAGGTTAAAGCCGGAGCTGACTCTCTGTATTTTGCTCACCCCAGATAAAAGGGATGAGGTTGCTGAGATCTGTGCCGAATTTGATAATGTCATCTGCTATAAAGATACGAAGAGCATCTACGACTCAATTGAAATCGTCGCTCAGGCCGACTGGGTGGTATCTGTAGACACGGCTATCGTGCATATAGCGACAGGGTTGAAGAAAACCACCCTTGCGCTATATAACCCAGATATAGAAAATTTTGAGCGCTGGCACCCGAATAACGAACGGAGTCTGGTTTGTAACGCTATGAAAGAAGTTGTACCTGATATTAACAAGCTGATCTGGTCGGATGTAGATAATAAATTGAAGGAGTTGTTTTTTAGTGTCGAACTCAATCGAAAATTAAATAGTGTTAGAGAAAATCCATGTTGAACATGAAAGTCTTGTCAAAATATAAAAAAAGAAAACTAAAAAACCTATTATCACCATTTTATCGTCTATTTATAAACAAAAAACCACTGGTTGTTTTTGAGGCTTATACAGCTTTTCATTTAGAGCATTTTAAAAGTGTAATTTTAAATCTGTCTGCAAGCAATGCGGTAAATATAGCCATTATCGGCCCAGTCGATCAAGATATTATTAAACTAGAGAGAGTTTCCTTCTATGAAAAGTCTAGGCTATTTCCATTCCATAAAAAGCCGGACCTCTTTATTTCGACAGATTTCGGTAGAATTCCATATTGGTTTTCTTGCACCTCTGTCTATTTTGGCCATGGTATAGGACCAAAGTTGAATTATCAGGCCAGTGAGGGTCTGTATGAATTTGACTATGTGTTCTCACCTTGCCGCCCAATATATGATACACAGATTAAAATTTTACCAGAAGAAAAAATATTTCCTGTCGGCCTGCCTATTCTTGACAAAAAAGGAAATTTATTAGACGATGTTTTAAAAAAATATGCCTTAAATGAAAAACCAATTGTTCTTTATGCTCCAAGCTGGTGTAGCGACTCTAGTAAAATATCGGATATTAAATCAATAATAAACTTTTTGCGGAAAAAAAATAATTTTAATATAATTATCAGCCCACACCCATTACTATTCAATCCAGACAGATGTGATGGAACAGATTTTTTTAGTGGTACTGAAAGCATTGATGGTCTTCATTTAAACACGCCTGATTCTGAATTCAGTACGCTAGATCTTGTTAAAGCAAGCTCGGTGGTGTTGAGTGATATAAGTTCAATACTCTTTGAAGCTATGGCGTTAGATCTAAGAGTCCTTTTTGATGGTAACAAAGAGCTATATGAGTATTCAGAGGCTCTTGATGTATATGAAGAAGTTATTAAAGTTTGCATGATCCCTGATTGGCTCAATGAAAATGACAGGACAATTGAAGATATTATTAATTATGATGAACTGTTTGATAAAAGGAAGATTTTTATAAATAGATACCTGTTCAACCCCGGGCAAGCGGGCGACATTTTCATTGATCGAATTAATTCAATTTTGTCCTGATGCTTATCGGGTTTAAATTATTAAACTTCACATTATTTTGATGAAATACTTTTTACTATATCAATAATGTTATGTAATGAGCGCTCTATTTCATCAAGCTCATTATTGTTGATGGCGGATAGTTTTGTCTTAATATCGGTGGTAGATATTTCTTCTGTGCGAGGTAGATAAACCACTTCACATATATCATTTAATTCATCAAATTCACCCACCCAATCATCACCCATAGCGAAAATACCCGCCTTATATTTCAATATATCTTTTCTTTTTTGATCCCACTCATGCTCAGGAAACACTTCTTTTACATACTTGCAACTTGAAACTATTTCAGATCTTTCTTCATAGGAGTAAAATGATTTCTTACCCTTCGTGGCGTTGAACTTATCAGTGGAAACCCCAACTATTAGACTATCAGCTAACTTACTTAGCCTTTCTAATAATCTAACATGGCCTACATGAAATAAATCGAATGTTCCATAAGTTATAACGACATTCATAAGTAGATCTCTCCAGAGCCTGTGATAAATTAATACAGGACATTCGTTTTATAAACATTTATTATAAATTATATTTTTTTATCCAAGTGACCACCATAGAGTCTCATTTTTACACCATCAATATCTGACGCTATATCCGCTATATCAACACAATTTGGCTCTACACCATATGTTGACAAACGGTGTAACTGAATAGTACCTAGCAAATAATCTGCTGGCATTCTTATCGGGTAAGCAAGGCTTAACAGTTTTTTTGCTCCGGATAATGTAAGCATGTATGCGACCGCACCAATAATAAGACGCTTCGAATCTTTGCTTGGATATCTATATTTTGCTAATTTGTAACTACCCAATAAAGATTTTTTTATCGGCCATTTTTTTGCCTTACCGTGGTATAAGTAAACTAGCTCGCGATTTTCAGGTCCTTTATCACAAATTTCATCAACTAGTAATTTAAAGTCAGCTGTTAATATAAAATCGTCTTCTAATACAATGGTCTCTTGGTAATTATTTTTTACGATAGTCTCATAAGCTAAAATATGACTGTTTGCACATGCAAATTCGCCTTTATTCATGTCGTGATCAAAATTTTTACGGCAAAATGTAATATCAAAAATTTCAGAATTTATATCTAAAACCAACCCGTCGATCGCATCTAAAAATTCATATGATAGGTCAAATTTTTGCATCTGTTTCCTGACCAACTTACGTCTTTCATCAGATCTTAATAAGCTTATAATAATAATGTTAGGCGTCGGCATCCAAATCATCCTGTTGGTTTAAGATAGCTTTTTTATCAATTATTATTTTTCGAGCAGCACAACGATACTTCCTAATTGTTTAATAATTCTTTCCGGCCCACGACATAAAATATGTCCATCATAGGCTTCGCCGCTAATCGGCAGATGTTAAATAGACGCATTATCAGGTACAGATCAAGCATTTTTTGCTGACCTACTGAAGCTCAGCCGATGCAAACGCATCAACTTCTATGCCTCTGTTTTACGAATGCCGAAATAAATGTATAAGGATTAAACTGCCCCGCCGGTATCCAGTACGACTATAGGCCTAGTAAGGAGCGCCCGGTGCATCTTTAAAACGTCGATGAACCCACAGGTACTGCTCTGGGGCTTGCTCTACCTGCTGCTCAATCAAACGATGATAGCGGGCCGTATCGGCAACAGCATCCCCCGACGGGTAGCCGTCCAGCTGCGGGAGTAACTCAATCTCATAGCCTCCTTCAACTCGGCGGGTAAAAAACGGGATCACCACAGCCTTGCCTAACTTGGCTATGGTCGACGTGCCTGTAGAGCTATGTGCCGGCTGATCAAAAAAATCGACAACAGCACTATTGCCTCCTTGATGCTGCTGATCAGATGCGAACCAGATCGTTCCCCCTTTGGTCAGGTGACGGATAATCGCCTTCATATTAGTGTGCGGGATAGCCACACCCTCAGCCCCCTTGCTCCGGCCCTTCTGAGTAAAATACTCCTGCATCGGGCTGTTCATCCTCCGGTATACCGGAGCAAAGCGACACTGATTAGCCAACAGTCGCGCGCCGATCTCCAAGGTCGTGAAGTGCGCACTCAGCAGGATAACGCCTTTCCCCTGCTGCTGTGCCGCAGCGATATGCTCCAAACCCCGACTGCCCCGCACCAAGCGGTCAAGCTTTGAGCGACTGCCCCACCAGCACAAGGCGGTCTCAAACAGGGCAATACCCAGCGACTCGAAATGTCGAACCAGCAACGCCTGCTGTTCGGCGGCATTTAACTGGGGAAAACAGTGGCGGATATTCGCTCGCGCGATATCTGCTCGCTTACGAGCGGGTCTGAGCAGTAGTCTGCCGATAAGCTGGCCCAGCTTAGTTTGTACCCTGAAGGGTAATAGAATGGCCAGTCGCAACAGCCCCAGCCCCAGCCACGTTGGCCAATATTTAGGGGCCAGGATGCTGCGTAGGGCAACGGGTTCAGCACTCATCAGAGTAACTCTCGATAGAGGTCACGATAGACACCGCCTTGCTCAAGCAGCTGCTGGTGAGAGCCTGTTTCAACAATTTTACCCTGTGCCATCACCACAATACGGTCTGCCTTTTCGATTGTTGACAACCGATGAGCGATAACCAACGTTGTACGCCCTTGGCATAATTCGGCCAATGCAGCTTGCACTTGTCGTTCGGATTCGTTATCCAGTGCGGATGTTGCTTCGTCCAAAATCAACAGGGGCGCATCTTTATAAAACGCCCTCGCTAACGCCAACCGCTGCCGCTGCCCACCGGATAACAAAGAACCATGTTCTCCCACGCGAGAGTCCGCACCCTGCTCCATCTGCTCAACGAAAAGATGTGCGTGGGCATGCTTCAGCGAACTCTGCAAACGTTCCGGATCGCTACCAGCAACCCCGCCAAAAGCGACGTTATCTAGCACGCTCTCATCGAACAGCAGCACCTCCTGGTCCACATAAGCAATCTGGCTGCGCAAGCTGGGGAGGCTGATCTGACGGCTGTCGAGACCATCGAGCAGAATTTGGCCCTGCTGGATCTCATAGAAACGAGGTAAAAGTTGCGTCAGCGTTGTCTTGCCGCTACCCGATGCACCAACAAATGCCACCGTTTCACCAGGCTGGATCTCCAGGTTGATGTTACTCAACACATTAGGCAACCCCGCACCATAGGCAAAGCTGAGATCTTTGATCACAAGATGTCCGCTGAACTGCTTAAGCTCTTGCTTACCGCTGTCCTGCTCGGGGGCCTCGTCAAGCAACTTAAACACACTATCAGCTGCAGCCAGGCCTCGCTGCAGCTGCTCATTCACGCCGGTCAACGAGCGCATCGGACTTAGCAGCATCCCCATCGCGGTAAAAAATGAAACGAACTGACCTGTGGTCATACTGGCATCACCCTCCATCGTTGCGGCCATATAGACCACTAACGCTAAGGCGATCGCTAGTACCTGTTGGATAATTGGCGAATTGGCAGCCGAAATCATGATCAGTTTGAAATTGTTCCGTCGGAGTCGATTAACCACTTCAAAAAACTTGTCATGCTCCTGCTGTTCGGCACCGTATAGCTTAATCAACTTGTGGCCCTTAATGCTCTCTTCAAGCCGATGTGTCAGCTGTCCCATATCGCCCTGAAGCGCCCGACTGGATTTTCGCATTCGTTTACTGACAACCTTGATAATCACCGCGATCACCGGCGCGATAATGACCACGATCAATGACAACCTCCAATTGAGGTAGAACAGGTAGCCAAGGAGCCCCAGCACGATGAGACTATCGCGCACTAAGACCATCCAGACATGACTTGCCGTCGATGAGAGCTGCTCAACATCGTAGGTCACCTTGGACAACAATTTACCGGTCGATTGCTGATCCATAAAAGACTGGGGGAGCTGTTGAATATGCCGGAATAGGTCAAGTCTAATCTGCATCACCACACGGGTAGCAACGGCGGTAATTCCCAGTGCCCCGAGCACCCTAGCCACGCCACGGACAAAAAATATTGCGACTAATGCCAGCGGTACTAAGATAATGGAATCAGGGTCTTTGGCATTGAACGTGCCATCAATTAGTGGCTCCATAATCGCCGCCATCATCGGCTCCGTGGCTGCAACAACCACAGTGCAGGAGATCGCAACTGCAAATTTCCCCCAGTGCCGGCGGACATAGGTAAACAGGCGCCTAATAATAACTTTATTACTTAGTGTTTGATTCGTTGACAAGAAAAAAGACCTTTCCTTGAGACCGCAGAGCAAAATTTTACAAGAGAGCGGCGGTAAAATTAAAATGGCGGATTATAGCACGCAAGCCATATTCGGCGGCTGCCTAAAATCACCTCTAAGTAATAGCCATCCATAACTTTATCAAGTTCAGGAGGGCTAGAAAATGATCCCACCACCCAGAACCCTTAGCCCTATCTATTAACGGGTATTGCTTCCTGCTGGGTCAAATACCGCTCGACCTGCCCTGTATATGATACGGAATAAGAGAATTTCTCACTATCACAGGCCGCCATCACATTCACTGCAAGCAGATATCCAAACAAACCATATAAGAGGCGATATCTTTTAATCGTTGGGTTTGCCAGCCAATCCTGCGCTTTGGCTAGCATCGGAAGTAATGCCGCAGGCAGCGCAATAATCAGATGCCAGTATGAAAAAGTGACCGGCGACAGTGCCGAAGCGATCAGAACCCCGCTCAGTGCGGCAAACGCATACAGAAGCAGCCAACTCTCATGATTAAGCATGGAGTCATACAGGGGGCGTTTAATCATTCCCTTAACCTTATTCCAGGCCTGATAATTGATACGTGCCGAAAGGATGACGGTTGCAACACCGACTAAATAGAGCAGTCCTTGCCAGCCATATCGAAGGATATTTTTAATGTTTTCGCTGCCGGAAAACCAGTCAAACTCAGACCCCGCAATCAACTTATTGGAAAAAAGCAGTGAGCCATAACGAACCCAGTACAACAACGCCTTAAATACCGGATAGACGTGAACCGCGCCATAACCGATATAGCGATCACTTTCTCGGCTGATGGACGAATTTTTTTGATACTCCATCAAATAAGGTACAAGGCTTATCAGGATCAGGGCCATCCCGCTAAACAGCCCGAACCAATGGATATGAATAAGTCTTCTGTAAAACAGGTAGGTAGAAACAACGGCTAAAACGGGCCAACTGTAGTGCAACTGCATAGCAAATCCGATAGCGAGGACATGTAACACAGTGTGCAGAAAAGAGGGCGCATTACGCAGCTGAAAAGCACTCCATAGGTGCAGCGCGGCAGCGAAAAACAGATACGAAGGGTTGTAGAGTAGGTTTTCAAACATCAGCCAGGGGTTGAGCCAATAGACCAGCATAAATACCAAGCGCACATTCTGATCAAAGCTATTCTTGATCACCGCATCAAGCATCAAAAATGCCAAAATATGCAGACCCATCAATAGCCCCATCGGCGCCCAAGGCGAGTCCCACACGAGCAACGGCAGGCCAACGATATAGGAAGAGAGCGAACCGGGCACATTCCCCACGGCACTGGCGGCATTGCCAAAACTTAACCACTCACCAGTTCGAGCGCCTAGATAGCCCTTATACAGCATCTGGGTTTGATCGCCGGTTAGTATTTGGTTGCTGGCAAACAGCAAGGTCAGGGCTAAGCCCAAGATAAAACAACCCCAAAATAACACCGAAAAATGTCTATCAATTACTGCTGAGTTCATCATGGCTGTTGCGGGCCTTTATCAGAAAACGTCCAGAATTTATGGACCACGAAGGTGATCATGGGTAACAAAAAAGCTATTACGACCACGCGCAGGTAGTTGTTTAACTCGGTCAGCGTATCGGCGAGTGTAATCGAAACCAACAGCGCACTAAATTGTACCAAGAAGAAGATAGATGCATTTTTAAGCGCCAGGCGTCGTTTAAACACCAGCAGAGACTGGACGGTATAGGAAAAAACAAACGCACTTATAAAGCCCAAGACATTAGCCAACCACAAATTAACAACCCACCAATACAGGCAGGCGAACGCGACCAGCATATGGATGCCGGTGGCGACCACGCCAGTAAAACCGTAGCGGACAATCTGCAGCCTCAGAAGCTTTTGAGCAACGTGCGCAAACAACCTCAGAACTCTTTGTCGATAATATAAACGGGGCGTCTTTTTGATTCCATGTAGAGTCGGCCCATGTATTCACCCAGCACGCCGATACCGACTAGCTGAATGCCGCCCAGAAACAGAACAACCGTAATCAGCGACGCATAACCGGGAGTATCAGCCCCAAACATCAGGGTTTTAATGATAATGACGCTGCCATAGAGGAATGCGAAGAGCGAAATCAAGGTACCAATATATAGCCAGATCCGCAGCGGAGTGGTACTGAAACTCGTGATCCCCTCTAAGGCGAAGTTCCACAATTTCCAACCATTGAAGCTGGTATGCCCCGCTTTTCGCGGACCTCGGGTGTATTCAACGACCTGCGTATTAAAGCCAACCCACGAAAAAATCCCCTTCATGAACCGCTGATTCTCCGGAAGCGTCTGGATAGCTTCGACGACTTTTCGGGTAATAAGTCGATAATCGCCGACATTATCCGGGATATTCACATGCGAGATGGCGTTATGGAACTTATAAAATAACTCGGCACTGAGCTTTTTAGCTAGCGAATCACTACTTCGATCTACCCGCTTGGCCACTACGACATCAAAACCATTCTGCCATTCTCGAACAAAATCGTGAATCAACTCGGGGGGGTCTTGCAGATCAACATCGATGGGGATTAGCGCATCACCCCGCGCCAGATCAATACCCGCAGTTAACGCGGCTTCTTTGCCGAAATTGCGTGACAAGTTGATAATCCGAATTGCCGCATACTGATGCTGCAGCGCCTGAATTGTTTCTAGTGTCTCATCACGACTCCCATCATTGATGAAGACTACCTCGTAACTCAGACCGATCTCGATCATAACCGGAGTAACCGCCTCCATAAAAAAGCCAACCACCTCGGCTTCGTTGTAGCAGGGACAAATAAGTGAAATTTTCGGTACGGAGGCTGGGTTCATTTTAACGGCTCGCTAACAACTAGATTAGTGTCCTCAGGATACAACAACTCAGTCATCACTTGAGCTTGCTGCTTAGCCGCATCCTGATACTGATTCAGACAGGCTTTTGCCTGTGCGGCAAGCCTAGTGCAACGCTGTTTATCTTCAAGCAACAACTTTACTCTGGGGTAAAGTTCAGCAGAGTTTGGTACCTGTTCGAGCGCGTTCTGGGCCACAAACTCTCGATTAATATCCGCAAAGTTTTTCATATCTGGACCGACAATGACCGGGCAGCCGTAGCTGGCAGGCTCAAGGATATTGTGCCCCCCGACATTCACAAAACTCCCCGCAACCAGACACAGGTCGCAGGCCGCATAGAACGCCAACAACTCACCCAAAGTATCCGCCAGGAATAGCTGGACCGTATTCGCCAATGAGGATTTGCTATGGCCACTACGACGTACCGCGCTCAAACCCGAACCCGCGCATAGCTGCCAGACCCCATCGAAACGTTGCGGATGCCGCGGTGCAATCACCAGCAGCAGATCAGGATAGTCCTCAAGCAGCTTTTTATGGCAGTTGATAACCAGTTGCTCCTCCTCAGCATGGGTACTGGCCGCCAACCAAACCGGCCTCTCCCCACCCAGATACAACCGCAACTGCTCGCCCGCTTTTTCAATAGCGGGATCAACCTGAAGGTTATACTTCAGATTGCCACAAACCTGAATCTTCTCCCTATCGACGCCCAGACGGGCATAACGCTCTGCTATAGCATCACTTTGCGCCAGAATTTTCGTGGCGCGATTCAGGGTGTTCTTCCAAAGTCGGGGCAACAGCTGTTTATAGCGTTTAACCGAGGTTTCTGACAACCGGGCATTAGCCAACACAATAGGTATCTTGCGTTGCTGGCAAATTCGCCACAGATTAGGCCAAAGCTCAACCTCCATCACCAGCAGCGCACTGGGCTCAACCTGTCGTAATAGTCGTCGGATAGCGCTTGGTAAATCGAAGGGCGCATAGAGATGAAGATCGCTCTCGGTTAGATAAGATCTAATCGCCTCTCCACCCGTTCGGGTGGTCGTAGTTACCAGCCAGCTGCCTCGATAACCCTGATCACGGATCGCCTGAATCAATAATCCCGCCGCCTTGGCCTCGCCATAGGAGGCGGCATGAAGCCAGATAGGCCTAAGTGGCAATTTCTGATTGGAATAACCCAATCGCTCTGCCCAGCGTTGCCGATCCTGTTTATAGCCCTGAAAAAAAAACAGTGGCAGCAGGAGTCGTAACAGCAGTTGATAAGCAAAATTCTGCACAGCGCTCAGCATCCAGCGGTGTCAGCCAGAAGTTTATCGAGCATCGCCTTCACCTCGGCAGCGGTAATGATGGACATCACATCCGGGGTGCGGACACGGGTACTCCAGGGCAGTTCCTGGGCATCTTTATTGAGCACCCGACGGACCTGATCTGGGAATCGATTGACAACCCAATCGGGGCTGGAATAGGAGCGCGCTCGATTAGGGTTGGTGCTGGCGTAGAGACCAATCGCAGGGGTGCCCGTCGCCGAAGCCATATGCATAGGACCGGAGTCCGGTCCCACTACCAGTCGAGCCGAATCGATCAGTGCGAGCAATATTTTCAACGGCGTTTTACCCATCAAGTCGATCGGCGGGTGCTGGCAGAGCTGATTAATCTGACTACCGATCTGCTGTTCGATTTCGCTGTTGCCGCCGGTCAACACGCAGTTCAAACCGTACTGCTGCTTGGCGTAATCGATCAGCTCAGCATAGCCCTCGGCAGACCAGTTGCGAAAATTGCGGATACGTGGGTTAGCACAGGGGCTGATCAGCATATAGGGCTGATCTGAACTAAGCTGCTTGGCCTGGGTATAGGCATCATCGGGAATGGGTAGTCGCCATTCGATAGTTTCTGTCGACACACCTAGCGCGCTAGCGAAGTCGAGGTAGGTCTCCAGCATGTGGGTCTGGGGATTAGGGCGGATCCGATGATTGGTAAACCAGGTCTGATGGTCTTTGGCACGTTCACTGTCAAAACCCAGCTTGATTTTTGCCGGTATCAACAGCGACAACAGACTGGCTCGGAGTGCCGACTGCATATGCAGCAAAATATCGAAGTGTTCTCCCCGCAGGCGCTGACGCAACGCCATCGCGCCCTTGAAACCGCTGCGCTTGTCATAAACGAGCAACTCGATGCCATCAATTCCGTCCAGCATCATCGCTTCAGCCTTGCCAACGATCCAGGTTATGCGACAATCGGGCCACTGCCGTTGGATGGCACGCACCGCCGGTAGCGTGTTGCAGACATCACCCAGAGCCGATAGTCGCAGTACGCAGATAGCGCGTGGCGGTGTGGCCAGTACAGAATCGATAGATATCACCAATGAATTTCCAAGTTATTGAGCAGGGCCAAGTCACCTTACTGGTGGCACCAGAGCTGATTGAGCATCTTACCCCATCCTGGTTTGATCTCAACTGGTGGCGTAGCCGTGGCGCGCCAATCGACTCGGCGCCCGGCCGCGGGGAAAGCTACTTTCTTCAGCATCCTGAGCTTTCGTTGAACCTCGTCTGGCGTCATTACAAACGTGGTGGGCTGGTCGCTAAACTGAGTGAAGACCGTTATCTTTGGGCCGGCCTAACCCAGACCCGGGCTTACCGGGAATTTGCGTTGACGGAAACGCTTCGCCAGCGCGGCCTGCCGGTTCCCCGACCGCTGGCTGCGCAAGTCATTCGCGACGGACTCAGCTACCGCGCCGACCTCATCACCGAGCGGCTACCTGAGGTCAAATCGATGGCTGATCGGCTCAACTTCGATCTGCGAGACTTTCCTTGGCACGACGTCGGCAAAACTATTGCCCGCTTTCATGCTATTGGCCTCGATCATGTCGATCTGAATGTCCGCAATATCCTCCTCAACGGCAACAGCCGCATCTATCTAATCGATTTTGATCGCTGTCGGCTGCGGAAGCCGGCAGCGGAATGGCAGCAAGGCAATCTGGATCGACTGCTACGGTCGCTGAAAAAGCTCTTCCCGCATCAGAACCACGCTCCGCACTGGCAGCGGTTACTGGACGGGTACAGTGGCGGCTGAAACAGCACTACTCAGGCCATGTCAAACCCGCTGGTGCTGATTCCGCTGCAGACTAGAGACAAGTGGACAGGACAATTCCCTTTTCTGACCTGGATGACTACAATCTCTGCTCTGTTTTGAAGATGCCGGGATGACAGCTGGCAGCAATAATCACAATAACCGTTTAAGTACAGTTTTTCTGACTCTTTTCTGAGGTGGCATCATGTCTGCGTTTGGTACTGTTTTCATGCCTGAAATGGCGATCTCCTGGTTTGATGGAACACACTGGAGCGATACGGAGATGGTTCCTAGCAACAGCATTCAACTCCACCCTGGCGCGCATGTATTGCACTACTCCAGCACCTGCTTTGAAGGGATGAAGGCGTTCCGGCATGCCGATGGATCGATCAAGATCTTCCGCATGGCCAGCGGCCTGAAACGCTTCGCCCAGAGCGCCCGGTTACTGGCGTTACCCGAGATCAACGTCGAGGCTACCGGCAAGATGATCAGCGATAGCGTGGCTCATTTTGCCGCAGACGTTCCTGCGCCTCCCGGCTCGATGTATATCCGCCCGACCCATTTCGGCACCGATCCTGCCATTGGAAAAGCCGCCGCGCCCTCGATGACCTCCTGCCAGTACATTCTGTTGTCACCGGTGGGCGATTATTTCGCCGGTGGCGACGCCTGTCTGCGCTTGCTGGTCGATGACCAGGGGATGCGCTGTGCGCCCCATAACGGAATGATAAAAAGTGGCGGGAATTACGCCAGCGCCCTGCGTCCGATCATGAGCGCACGCGCTGAGTTTAAAGCCGACCAGGTGCTGTTCTGTCCTGGCGGTGATGTCCAAGAGACCGGCGCGGCCAACTTCCTGCTGATCGACGGCGACGAGATCATCACCAAGGCGCTGGATGAAAGTTTCCTCCATGGCGTCACCCGTGACTCCATTCTGACGCTCGCGCGCGACCTGGGGATGAAAGTTTCCGAACGGCAGCTGAGTGTCGATGAGTTGCTCGAGCGCGCCGCCAAGCCCGGTTGTGAAGCGGCGCTATCTGGAACTGCCGCGGTACTGACCCCGGTTGGCACCCTGATTTATCATGGCAAGGAGATCAAGGTCGGTAATGGCGGCGTGGGCGCAACCACGGTCAAACTGCGCCAGACCCTGAATGCGATCCAGTGGGGCAAAGCCGAAGACAAACATGGCTGGCTAACCAGCGTCTAATACCCTCTCTCGGTAATCTCCTGGATTGGATAAATCCGATCCAGGAGGCTGTCACCAAAAGTCGCAGCCCGGCATCTACGCCGGCCCCTCCTCCATCATCCGATCCCAGAGCGATGCCACCTCGGCACGCAGCTCGCGTAACTCCTGGTCACTGATCACATTGGATTGCTCCTGTAGTGACAACCGGTGCCCTAACGAGCGATAGGCTTTATAGGCCTCACGCAACAGTTCGGCATCAGCTGGACACAATAATTGCAGCTGTTCGGCAGCATCTAGGATACGGATATTATCGGTAAAGCGGATCAACGCAGGCATCTCGGCAGCATAAGCCAGCGCCAGATACTGGACCAAAAACTCGATATCGACGATGCCACCTCGATCTTGCTTGAGGTTAAAGACCGCATCCGCTTCATTACCGGTATTTTTACTGCCAAGGTGATCGCGCATCTTCAGCCGCATATCACGCACTTCTAGTCGCAATTTCGATTGTTCTCGGGATTGCCCCAACACCTCCTGCCGGACCCCTTCGAAACGTTGTTGTAGCTCACGGCTGCCGGTAAGCACCCTTGCCCGAACCAGCGCCTGATGCTCCCAGGTCCAGGCATCTTTAAGCTGGTAGTCACGAAACGCACTCAACGAGCTGACCAGCAGACCCGAATTGCCTGAAGGCCGCAGCCGCATATCCACTTCATACAGCTGGCCCGAAGTGGTTGAGGTATTGAGCAGGTGGATAATTTTCTGGCCTAAGCGCGCAAAAAATACCTGATTGTCGATCGGCTTTTTACCCAACGCAGGGTCGCCATCGGTACTCAGGCTTGAATTCACACCATGAATAAAGACCAGATCCAGGTCCGAGCCATAGCTCAGCTCTATGCCGCCGACCTTGCCGTAACCCAGCACAATAAAATCCCTTTTACAGGGCACACCAGGGGCCTGCTGCGGCGTACCATGCTTTTCACTCATCACTGTCCAAGCGATATCGAGCGCCCCCTCCAAGATCACCTCGGCGATATAGGTTAAGTAATCACTCACTTTCATCAACGACAGGGCACCGCTGATCTCGGCCGCAGCAACCCGCAACACATGGGCATTCTTGAAATAGCGCAGCGCTTCCATCAACTGCTCGACATCCTCTTCGGGAATCCGTAACAATTGCTGCCGCAGCTCTTGTTGTAGCGCTTGCTTGTCGGGCGGCGCATAAAGGCTGGTGACATCGATCAGTTCATCCAGCAGGATCGGCTGCTTGGCCAGCTGGTCAGCAAACCAGGCGCTGGCGCAACATAGCTTGACCAGCTGCGCCAGCGCGCCGGGGTTTTCCGCCAATAGGACCAGATAGGCGCTACGTCGCAATACGGCCTCGATCAACCGCAGGCTCCGCTCAAGGGTTCGGGTTGGCGTCGGCTGCTCGGTCACCGCTTGCAGCAATTGGGGCATCACCCGATCCAGTCGCTCATGCGCGACCTGCTGGAGGGTTTTAACCTTGCGGCTTTGCTGTAAGTTTTGCAGCAATCGCCAGGCCTCATCAGCCGACTCAAAACCTGCTTGCTGCAACTGGGCCAGCGCCTGTTCTTGCTCCAGCTCGCCCAGCCACAGCTGTGACCAGACGCTGCACTGATCGTCACCCTCCTGATCCGCATCAGCCGGTGCAATCACCTCTGCAAAATGGGCCGCAACCCGGCCACGGTGCAGGTCCAACTCGGCCAAAAACGTTGGCCAATCATCAAAGCCCATGCTGAATGCGATCCGCTGTTGTTCCAGAGAATCGATTGGCAACTCCTGGGTCTGCTTATCAGCGACCGCCTGGATCGCATGCTCGGTATTGCGCAGAAAACGGTACGCCTGATACAGCTCATCGGTGGCTTGCTGCGGCATCCCCACCGTTTCGGGTAATAGGCCCAGAATCGTCCGCAGCTCACGCTGCTGCAGCCGGGTATCGCGACCACCACGGATCAGCTGAAACGCCTGAGCGATAAATTCCACCTCACGGATCCCGCCCGCTCCCAGCTTGACGTTAGCCTGGAGATTTTTACGCCGCACCTCACGATTGATCATCGCCTTCATCTCGCGCAAGGATTCGAAAGCACTGTAATCAAGGTACTTGCGATAGACAAAGGGGCGTAGATCCTGCATCAGACCCGCACCGGCGCACTTATCACCCGCCACCACCCGGGCCTTGATCATGGCATAGCGCTCCCAGTCACGCCCCTGATCCTGGTAATACTCCTCGATCGCGGCAAAGCTCGGCACTAAAATTCCACTCTGGCCGTAGGGTCGCAGGCGCATATCGACCCGAAACACAAAACCATCAAAGGTCTGAGTATCCAGCGCCTGAATCAGCTTTTGTCCCAGCTTATTAAAGAAGCTGGCATTATCCAGACAGCGACTGCCCCCCTGGGTTTCACCCGATTCGGGGAAGGCAAAAATCAGATCGATATCCGAAGAGAGATTCAGCTCGCCGGCACCCAGCTTACCCATCCCCAGCACCACCATCCGCTGTGGCTTTGCGGGCCGATCTGCACGGGCGCGCGAATGAGGGGTGCCCCACTTTTCGCAGGCGTCTAGGTAGAGCCAGGTCAGCGCCTGATCGACACAGGCATCTGCCAGCGCACTCAGATCGGCTATCGTCTGCTCCATCTCAGCCTGTCGGTTAAGGTCACGCCAGATAATCCGCACCATCTCTCGGTGACGAAAACGACGTAGCCTGCGATGCAATTGCTCTTCGGATGTTACCGTTTGCAGCAAGCAGCCGAGGCTGGTTGAGAAATGCTCAGAGCCATACGCCCGAGCAAGATCCCCCTGCAGCTCAAGCAGTAATCCGGGCGCTGCCAAACACTGTTCGACGACATAGCGGCTGCCGGCCCAGCAACGGCTCAGCTGCTGCCAGAACAGCTCGGGCTGCGCTGCCAGCTGTTGCAACTGTTCGGCATCCGCAGCTTCCTGATACTGTTGCCAATTTTTTTCCAGGCTGGGGTGAAGTGCGGGTGGAATCATATCGAGTTGCAGCCCCGGCATCGGAAGCTCCTTGAATAAGTCGACGATTATGTGAGGGTACCTGGATGACCATTGCTGCTCTATAAAAAAATCAACGGCGACCTATACCGCTGATTCAGGCTGCAGATACAGCCAGTAGCTGAGCCGTAGCAAACACAGGCCTAAGGCTTGGCTGTCCAACCATTGCTGGAGCGGCGACGGAGGATCAAGCTGCGACAGCAGCGAAACCACTTGCTGTAGCTGCGCCAACAGATCTGTGACTAACCCCTGGGGCACTGCGTCAGCAACCTCCAACTGCTGAATCAGCCCCTCAAATGAAGCGGGCAATTTCTCCAGCAGAGTCGCGTCGGCAATGTAACTGTAACTTTCCAGCAGCGCCTGAATGCGCTCTAGCCAATGCCTAGTAGCGTTCAGATCAAACCTAGCCGCTGTTGCATCTATCTCAGGTGCTGGAGGGATGCGCCGCGCCCGCTCAGGCTGACGCAAGCGGTAGCCTTTTTCTGCCTTGCTGATACGGCTGATCCGTAACGGTAGCTCGGCAGCCAGCTCGAGCGCCAGAGCAAATAGCGCTTCGGTAGGCCCTGATTTCAGCTCCAATTCGATCTCGCTGATCGGATCGCGCTGATCCTGACTGCTCACCCAGCCACTGTCGAGCACCAGCTCAATACTTGCTCGTTGTTCCTGAAAGGGGTAGTCCAGGATCCAGCAACTGCGCTGAAAATCGGTATTAAAAGCGACGTTCAAAGCCTCCAGCGGCATGCCTTCAGGCAGCACATTCCTCGGCAATAGCGCCAGATCGAGCTGGTCGCTGGCAACCGGCCACTCCCACTCCTGACGCTGGTGCAACCCTCCCTGGTTGGAACCACGCGTCTTTAACGTTTGAATATACTGATCACCCTGCCGGCGTACCCGGAGCGCCACTGCCTGGGCATTTAATTGCAGATCCGCCGTATCAAAATAACGATTTTGCAGCCGCTGAACCCAAGCAGGCCCTGGAGTATACCGCTGCAACAGGGCCAGTTCGGCAAAACGGGGCTGCTCATGCGCAGGCAAACTCAGCTTAAGCTCGATTTCCTGTACCATATCAACGCCTCTAAAAAACTGATCCATCTCATTTTGCTCAGCCACCGGCATATTGTTACAGCTTTATGACAGAACGATGAATTTTGACTGAGTATAATTGTATCGAAAAACTACAAAACCATGACAGCCAACCGTATACTTCGCGAAATTTTGTAGCTAAACAAAGGTAATCGCCAATGACAGCAAGCAATTCCTTTATGAATATGTTTGCTCGGTCTCCGGTTAGACCGCTGCAACAGCATATCGAAAAAGCACATAAC
This sequence comes from uncultured Neptunomonas sp., assembly GCA_963974645.1. GTDB lineage: Bacteria > Pseudomonadota > Gammaproteobacteria > Pseudomonadales > Balneatricaceae > Motiliproteus. The sequence continues at coordinate 53,863 of CAXBEA010000005.1, forward strand.
TGTGCGATTCAGCTTATCCCCTTCTTTGAAGCAGTATTAGCCCAGGACTGGGAACAAGCCGAAAAAATTCAGCAGCAGATCAGTCGGCTTGAGCATGAAGCCGATGAGCTTAAGCGCCATCTGCGCAAACACCTGCCCAAGAGCCTGTTTATGCCTGTGGCGCGGACAACGCTGCTAGATCTGCTGCGCATGCAGGATCGTATCGCCAATAAAGCCAAAGACATAGCAGGCATCATGCTCGGGCGTCAAATGCAGATTCCCGCATCGATGGCTGAGCTGATGATGGAGTATGTGCGGTGCTCGCTAAGCGTGACCAGCCAGGCCGTCGACACCCTGAACGAACTCGACGAACTGGTTGTTACCGGTTTCCGTGGTCGTGAAGCCGATGTGGTCGAGAAGATGATCACCCGGCTGGATACCCTGGAAAGCGACACCGATACCCGTGAAAAACAGCTGCGATTAATACTGTTCAAACTGGAGAAGGAACTTCCTCCCGTCGACGTCATGTTCCTGTACAAGGTAATTGACTGGATCGGCGAGCTCGCCGACCGCGCCGAACAGGTCGGTAGCCGCTTCCAACTCTTGCTGTCGCGCTAGACAGAACCCGAGGATAGAACATGGAAATTATCGCTCAGTACGGTGACGTGCTTGTTATTCTGGCGTGTGTGGTCGGCTTCTTTATGGCCTGGGGTGTAGGCGCCAACGATGTCGCCAACGCCATGGGTACCTCAGTCGGCTCCAAGGCACTCACCATCAAACAGGCGATCATTATCGCCATCATCTTCGAATTTGCCGGTGCCTACCTGGCGGGTGGCGAAGTAACCGCCACCATCCGTAAAGGTATTATCGATCCGACCCTGCTGGCTGATACCCCGGAACTACTGGTATTCGGGATGATCGCCTCGCTGCTGGCCGCCGGGATCTGGCTGCTGATCGCTACCTACTTCGGCTGGCCGGTCTCCACCACCCACTCGATTGTCGGTGCCATCGTCGGTTTCGCTGCGGTGGGCATCTCCGTCGATGCAGTTTCCTGGGGCAAGGTCGGCAATATCGTCGCCAGCTGGATAGTCTCGCCGTTAATGGCGGGCACGATCGCCTACTTCCTATTCCGCAGCGTGCAGACGTTGATCCTAAACAGCGCGGACCCTTTCGATAACGCCAAAAAGTATGTGCCCTTCTACATCTTTCTGGTGGGTTTCATTGTTTTCATGGTGACCTTTACCAAGGGACTGAAACATGTCGGGCTTAAACTCAGCTTTGGCGAAAGTACCCTTATGGCTGTTGGCGCCGGTATCTTACTGGCCCTGATAGGCACCTGGATGGAACGTCGGGTCAAGTACAACAGCCAGGAAAACAAGGATTACCACTTCACCAGTGTGGAGAGAGTATTCGGTATCCTGATGATGTTCACCGCTTGCGCCATGGCCTTTGCCCATGGCTCTAACGATGTTGCCAACGCCATTGGCCCGCTGGCTGCAGTGGTCAGCATCATAGGTTCTGGCGGCGCGCTGGCGCAGAAATCAGCGATGCCCTCCTGGATCCTGCTACTCGGTGGCGGCGGTATCGTCCTGGGTCTGGTGATGTATGGTCACAAGGTCATAGCTACGGTCGGTAACAACATCACCGAACTCACTCCCAGCCGCGGCTTTGCAGCGACGCTAGCAGCGGCTTCGACCGTTGTTATCGCCTCGGGCACAGGCCTACCCATCTCCACCACCCACACCCTGGTGGGTGCGGTACTGGGGGTTGGCTTGGCGCGCGGTCTATCGGCGTTGAACCTGCAGGTCGTGGGGACCATCTTTATGTCCTGGATCATCACCCTGCCCGCCGGTGCCGGTTTGGCGATCATGATCTTCTTTATGCTCAAGGGTATATTCCTCTAGCCCTGTCTCCACCCGCCCTAGCGGGTGGGTTAGCAGCAAGATAAAACGGCGGATGACTCGCGAGGGTTACCGCCTTTTTTTTTGGCTATGTATCAGTTAACTGTTGCGGCCCGTACTGCTTTATTCAAGAGGGTTCTGATCCGAATTCATGGTCGCTTGCTGCGACTTTGCGGACATGCCGTGTGAAGTTAGGTCAGCGCCAATCGCAGCCCTGACCGAGTAGCCAAAAAGGTTAAAGAGATGCCTTGCCGAATAGGGCTGCTCGCAAAAGCGGACACTCCAAAATCAGTAAGAAGCGTCTGGCAACGACAAGAATCGACACGAAGTCGCCTCTGAAGACCTATCAACCTGGGCTCTCCTGCTTCAATCCAACTTCCCTGAAGCAGACATTAGCCTGAGCCTCAGGGTTAGGCGAGACTGGGGATTTTGCAGTGATACTGTGTTCAGAACGAAAACCCTCATTGTTAACTAATCATAGCTATTAGTGATTTTCTTAGCTCTGAAAATGTTTTATTTATTTTGTTTTTGTTCTCTATTTTTTTGTTTGCAATATTATCTTGAATAGCCTCTACTTCTCTCGCCATTACAATCGCTGTACGGCCCTTCGATTCCGGGAACAAGCTAAAAACAATATAAGCTCTCGCAATGGCCCCCTTGTTATTTATCGCCACATCCCTGTATAGGGTATACCTTCCTGTTTCTTTGTTGTAGTGATTCTTGTTGAATCTTCTTTGAAGCCTAGATTTCAAAACTTCAATTTTTTCATTGAAAATAAACTCTTCCTTTGAGTGCTTTTCGACACCAATCGATTTGTATCTGTTTTGAGCCAAAGAAATAATTCCTTCTAAATCATCTTTATATCTCTCTGTTTTTCCAAAAGAAGACAACCTCTTAATCTTCGATGATATTTTATGTATATTAGTCCTGATAGTTTTTTGATCAACCCACACATCACCAATAATTTGCTTGCTAAGTCCAAGCTGGGCAGGCATTGAAGATATAGATGATATTTCTAGGTCAGCAATGGTACCTGTTAAAGCATTGCAATTGGTAGCGACGCTATAATCGATAGTTACCCACCCGCTTTCACTATAGCCTTTCCCCCATATCCATTTGAATTCTGCGGTAGTCTGCGCCTTTGAGTTAAACGCTGAAACCTCAGTGAATTTACTGCTCAGTTTTATTGAAGGATGCACAGATCCACCTGTAGCCGTATTTTTGAATAATTTATATTTCCAAACATCCTTGCTATGAAGAGATTCTTTTATTTCTTCTAAAATAACTGCATGTTTTTTATCGCAAAAATAAGCGTCATTATAAATAACCTTGTTAGCAACTAAATCAACATCAGCCTTGTTAAGAAAGTTAGATTTTATATCCTCATCGATATAGCCGACCTTGTTCTCTATCGTTTTCCATGTGTTTTTTAAATCAAACATTTCAGGGGTATTGTCGTAAACTATTTGCCCTTTATAGCCTGATAGTTCCCCTTGAAGTTCAGTGTATACAGAAGAACTTGAGCAACCTTGTAGAACAACAGCTGTTGTAATAACAGCTATCAGTTTTTTAAAAGACATCTCTATCTCCATCGAGTTGAAACTGAGTGTTTAGCAGTGAACATTACCTTGTGATATATCGTTGGGCAACCTGTGAGAGTTTCTTGAATGGCCGCTCTGCGGCAGGTCTTGCCATTAGCAGGCGCTCAAGACAGTAAAATAAGCGTCCGCTACCATGTTTCTGGTGAGCTGGGAATGTTGCAGTGTTCGCAGACCTTCAGCGGCTGCAATGGGCCGACTCTTGCCGCTGCCGGTTTCCCGAGGCAATGACCGCTATAGAGGAGCATGCGTTAAGTTTCTGCTTCAGATTGGCAAGTCAGTCTGGCCTGCTTTCTGTATGATTTTTTCGTTATAAGCCCGTGCCCTGCTGGCCGCAAAGTAGATACAGCTGCCGATAGCAGAACTCGACGAGCTGATCACTTCTATTTACTCCTGTTTGCCGCAACACAACAATCTGCAACAACCAACTCATCACAGCCTTTTTTATTCCGTGATTTAATTTTTCGCACCCCCGTTACAGGCTCAGTTCGGGGCTCTAAAGGCAGCTCTATCGCTATTTTTGCGACTCGGTTGGATTTTTCGACACAAATAGCGGCACAATAGCCGGGCACCTTCTCTGCCGAGTACCGTATTATGATCGCACCGCCTTCGTTACTAAGCATGCTTCAAGAATTGATAGCAACGCCTTCGGTCAGCTCTACCCTGGCACACTGGGACCAGAGTAACCGCGGGGTGATCGACAAACTCGAGGGCTGGCTCAGCGGCATGGGTTTCGCGACCGAAGTGATCGAACTCGAGGGGTTCCCCGGTAAAGCCAACCTGATTGCCACCCTGGGCAGCGGTTCCGGCGGGCTGGTGCTCTCCGGGCATACCGACACCGTCCCTTACGATGCAGGACGTTGGCGCCAGGATCCGTTCAAGCTAACCGAGCTCAATAATCGATTTTATGGTCTGGGCAGTTGCGACATGAAAGGCTTCTTTGCCCTGGCGATCGAGGCTGCCAGAAGCGTTGCAGAAAATCCTTCACAGCTGCAACAGCCGTTGATCATCCTTGCCACCGCCGACGAGGAGACCAGCATGAGCGGCGCCCGGGCGCTGGCCCTATCGGGACGCCCCAAAGCCCGGCGGGCGGTGATCGGCGAACCCACCAGCATGCGCCCTGTCTATCTGCACAAAGGGATGATGATGGAACGGGTGCGCCTGACCGGTCGTTCCGGCCACTCTTCAGACCCCAACCTAGGTATTAATGCCCTAGAAGCGATGCAGGGGGTGATGACCGAGCTGCTGCTTTTTCGTACCGAGCTGCAACAACAGCACCAGAATCGCGCCTTTGAAATCGCCGTGCCGACCCTAAATCTGGGCTGTATCCACGGCGGTGATAACCCCAACCGTATCTGCGCCAGCTGTGAATTAGATTTTGATCTCCGCCCGCTTCCCGGGATGGATCTAGTCCCCTTGCGCGACCAGATCAACCGTCGCCTAGCTGCTGTGGCTGATCGCTATGGGGTAAAAATTGAAACCGAAGCTCTTTTTCCGGGCATCCCCGCATTTCAAAACCAACAGGACTCGACACTGGTCAAGTTGGCCGAAAAACTCAGCGGGTACAGCGCTCAATCGGTGGCCTTCGGTACCGAAGCCCCCTTCCTGCAACAGTTGGGAATGGATACTATCGTGATGGGACCCGGCTCTATCGATCAGGCCCACCAACCCGATGAGTTTTTAGCGCTGGATCAGATCAAGCCAACCGTGGCGATTCTGGAAACCCTGATCAGAGACAGCTGTCTGTAGCCGTTCGCCCATTAAGCACGACCTTAACAGGCCCACTCACCATCCAGATGGCCGCCAGAGGAACCCAAACGCGTGAGCACCAATAATCCTCAATCTGTAAGTTCTGAATCTGTAAGTTCTGACTCTGCTAGCTCTGACACTGTTAACACCAGCGCTGTTAGCACCCGTTCTATGAGCACCCACTACGTCGATCTTTTCCGTCATTGCTCGCCCTATATCAACGCCCATCGTGGCAAGACTCTGGTACTGATGCTGGATGGCGAAGCGCTCGCAGACGGCAGTTTTAGCAATATCGCCAACGACCTAGCGCTGCTCAACAGCCTCGGCCTGCGCCTGGTACTGGTGCACGGTGGCCGGCCACAGATTGAAGCACGCCTAGCCAAAAACGGCATCCTCACCCGCCAGCACAGCGATCTGCGGATCACCGATGCCGTTACCCTGGAATACGTCAAGGAGGTTATCGGCGGGCTGCGCACGGATATCGAAGCGCGGCTATCGATGGGCTTGCCCAATTCGCCGATGCACGGCGCTAAACTTAGGGTCTGCAGCGGTAATTTCGTGGCGGCCAAACCCCTCGGCGTGGTCGAGGGTGTGGACTACCTGCATACCGGTGAAGTGCGTCGTATTGACGGCAAAGCAATCAGCCGTCAGCTGGATCAAGGCGCCATCGTATTGCTCTCCAACTTGGGCTACTCCCCGACCGGCGAGATCTTCAACCTAGCGCTGGAGGATGTCGCGGCCCAAGTTGCCATCAGCCTCAAGGCGGACAAACTGATCTGCTTTGGCGAGGACAACGGCATCGTTCACAATAACGGTGAACGCCGCTCGGAGCTGCTTACCAAAGCCGCCGAGCGTTTCCTACAGCATTACCTAGATGGCATGACCGATACCCAACAGTCGCACAGCCAACTGTCGCGGCATCTGATAGCCATCACCACCGCCTGCCGTGGCGGTGTCGAGCGCGGCCACCTGATCAGTTACCACCAAGACGGCGCCCTGCTCACCGAGCTGTTTACCCGCGAGGGCACCGGCACGATGGTGGCTCAAGAGAGTTACGAACAGATCCGCCAAGCAGGCATCGAGGATGTCGGTGGCATCCTCGCGCTGATCCGGCCACTCGAACAGTCGGGCATCCTGGTACGCCGCTCTCGCGAGCTGCTAGAAACTGAAATTGATCGTTTCGTGCTGGTCGAACGGGATGGTGCCGCCATCGGTTGCGCGGCCCTCTATCCCTACGAAGATGGCTCGGCCGAACTGGCCTGCGTCGCGGTGCACCAGGATTACCACGGCGGCAACCGCGGTGAACACATGCTGCAGCAGATTGAAGCGCAAGCCCGCAACCAGGGGATCACCCGGCTGTTTGTGCTGACGACCCGCACCGCGCACTGGTTTCAAGAGCAGGGGTTTGTCGAAGTTGGCCGCGAGCGTCTGCCCCAGAGCAAGCAGGCTTTGTACAACCTGCAGCGTAACTCAAAGGTGTTTGAAAAAGCGCTCTAGGGCAGGAATTATGACGACAGTACTCACTGTCGGGTGAAACCCGACAGCATCAAGAGCAAGGCAGGATCAGGGTGAAACGGGCGCCACCCAGTGAACTCTGATCCAGCTCCAGATGGCCGCCATAGCCTTGCAGGATGTCGCGCACCACCGACAGGCCGATGCCCTGGCCAGGAGCCTGACTATCAGCGCGAGTACCGCGCTCGAGAATCCGCTGCCGCAATGCGGGTGCGATCCCGGCACCGTCATCCTCCACGCTTATCTGTAGTCGCGATCCCTGCTGAACGACCTCAACCCTGACGCAACCGTTACCGTATTTAAAGCCGTTGTCGATCAGGTTGCCGAGCATCTCCATCAGATCCCGCTCATCGCCAACAAAGCTCAGATCCGCACCCAGGGCATCAAACTGCCGATACACTGTCGGATAGACCTTCGCCATCGCCTGACCGATCCGCTCGGCGACTCGCTGAATCGAGACCCGCTGCAACAGCCTATGCGCCGATACCGAAGCAGCACGGCCGAGCTGATGACTGATGATCGCATCCATCCGATCCACCTGCTGCTGCAGCTGGAGCTGATCTTCGCGTCGCTGCGCCTGGCTCACTTCGGCCGCTGGCAAATCACGCTCGGCTTGGTTGCGCAGCACCGCCAGCGGCGTCTTCAGGCTATGCGCCAGATCCGCCAGGGTATTGCGGTAGCGCTGGCGTCGAGCGCGTTCGGTATCGAGCAACAGGTTAAGATTGCGGGTCAGCGGCAACACCTCAAGCGGAAAGCGACCTTCGAGCTGCTGCTCGGTGCCCGTTTCGATCGCTTTGATATCTCGCGCCAGCGCCTGCAACGGTTTCAGTCCCCAGCGCATCAGTAACGCCTGGGCCGCCAGCAGCAATAGCCCCAACAGTGCCAGCCCGCTCCACAGCGGGGTACGGTAACCCCGCACACCGGCATTAAAGCGATCTGGTCGCTCCAGGGTGGTGAACAGAAACTCGGTAACCAGGCCGCTTTCGATCTCCCACAACACCCGATAACTATAGAAAAACAAACCCTGCTCGGTCAGTCCAAACAATGACCCGCCGATCTCCGGCTGCTCGGCCGGTAGTTGCAACTCGACCCCTAGACTCGACTCTGATCGCCACAGGGTTTTGCCCCCGGCGTCACTGACCACGCCAAACAACCCCGAACCCAATTGACTAAAACGCGGTTCCTGCAGGCTCGGCGGCATCCAGAGCACCCCGCCGCCCGCCTCCGCTGCCGCCAACAGCACATAGCTTTGCAGCTCCAGACGTTCACGCTCGGCCTGCTCCAAACTAAGGCGATTAGCCTGATCCAGAACCAGTGCGGTGAGGCCGATAATCAGCGGTAATAACAGGCAGGAGGCGAGGCCCAGGCGGGCATTGAGCGAATAGGGGATACCTGAAAGCAGAGGGCGCAACACCGATCAGACGACCCCTGGCTCGGCAGGGCCTGTCATTGAGGTATCTGTAGAAGAGATGTCTGGAGCTGAAGTGCCTGAGGTTGAAGTATCGGCAACCGGTTCAGGCAGCAGCGCGAAGCGATAACCGCGGCCCCGGTCGGTGGCAATCGGCTTGAGACTGCCGTCCGGATCGAGCTTTTTACGCAACCGGGTGATAAACACCTCGATCACGTTGCTGTCGCGGTCAAAATCCTGATCGTAGAGATGCTCGGTCAGTTCGGTCTTGGATACCACCCTGCCCGCCTGATGGATCAGATACTCGAGGGTGGCATATTCGTACGCGGTCAGCTCCACCGGCTTCCCCTCAAGCTGCACCTGCTTGGCGGCGGTATCGATCTGCAACGGACCAAACAGGAACTTGGGGCTGGCCTGACCGGCGGAGCGACGCAATAGCGCATTCACTCGCGCCAGCAGCTCTTCGATATGGAAGGGTTTGGTGAGGTAATCATCGGCGCCGGCTTCGAGCCCTTCGACCTTATCTTGCCAGTCACTGCGGGCCGTCAGGATCAGGATTGGCAGTCGCTGGCCCAGGCTACGCAACTCCCGAATCAGTGCTAAGCCGCTGATTCCAGGCAACCCCAGGTCGATAATGGCCAGATCGTACGGCCACTCTTGAGCCAGATACAGCCCCTCTTCTCCATCGGCTGCCAGGTCAGCAACGTAGCGCCGCGACTTGAGCGCATCGCCGAGTTGCTGGCGCAGTGACCGCTCGTCTTCAACCACCAGAATACGCATTCGCTCACTCCTTAGCGGCGGCTGGTTCAAAAGGCCGTTGCTTGCCATCACGGGCATCAATCAGCATCAATTTAACCCGCCCCGAAGGTTGCAACAGCTTGACTCGGTAGGCGAGCCCCTCGCCGGTAGTTACCGACTGCAGATCGAGGATCTGGCCGCCGTATTGGCGCTGGATCAGCTGCGCCGCCTGCTCCCTATCCAGGGTCTGCTCGGGCGCGGCGCCCAAACTCGCGGATAGTAAAAGCGTGCAGACCAGGCTCAACATAGCGATGGAGGGTCCGAATCGGTACGATGGTGAGGTTCCCTGTATCAATCTATCCCTGCCTCCCGGCCGGGATTAGAACACCGGCCGTACTTTTACCCTAACCCGAATTTTATTACCCGGATCATAATCCATGCGGGTGTTGTATGTCTCGCCCTGGTAGCGATAGGTCACATTGTAGCCCACGACTTTCTGCTCCCAGCGAGTCTCATACTCGGTATCGCAGCGTTGTTCATTGCGATACTCCGCCGGGGCCGTTCGCGAACGACTCCGTGCGCCTATATCCCCACCAATGGCTGCGCCCAATAAACCGCCCGCAACGGTTTTAATATTACGATTATCTCGATGGTTGCCACGGCCGAGATTGTTACCGATCGCCGCGCCGATAATCCCGCCGAAGATCGCCGCCGTGTTGGAACGATAGCCATCGCTGGAGCCTTGGTAGCGAATCCGCTCGGTCCAGCACTGCTGGTGCGGAATCTGCTGTGAGACAGCTTGGGTGATCGGATCTACGGCGATAACCTTGGCAAACGTATGCCGTGGATTGCCCTTGCCGCCATGATTCTGCTCGGAGCGGTGAGACGAACCGGCCCAAGCCTGACCCATACCCAGTCCAGCAACGGTTAATCCGGTGATCAAGAGTCTAGAGAGTGTTTGCGAGTTCATGTGGCTGCCCCTTTGGCTGTGGTCTTGACCCTAGGGTAGCGCGATGGAACTGAATGCTAACTGAATTAATGCTATAGACTTGGTAAAGATACGCAGAGGCTCTATTTTTCTACTGCCCCCAACCGCAGGATGGAATGAAGGCCGCTCATGGTCTGTTCTGAGGTGGCTCTTGTGGCGTGTTTTGTGAAGTGTCTTGGGGCGCTTTTGCAGCCGCTAATTGCTTCTGGCGGCGCTGACGCACCAGCAGCATCACATAGCGAATGTTGTAGCCAAAGCCGATCAGCAACGCCAGCGGCGCGCAGATAAAGAACAGCAGACCGATACCCGCAGACCCCAGATAACTACTCGCCCAGAGGCTGATCACGCTGATCAACGCCAACGGCAGACCCAGCCGCATCATCAGTTTAAGAATGCGGTCATTACGAATTTCCGACTTAGCGCCAGCAGCCAGATCGCTATTTTTAGCCGCTGGCTGGCCAAGTTTGGTTTTCTTAGGGGACATAGAAAGCTCTCAATAGCGAAAATTCTGATTCTCAACCGCCATCCTACGTTTCGCGCCGAGCTTCATCAATAGGTGCGATCGGACGCCAATCGCTCGACAAGTGCTTAACAGCCTCCAGCCCCCTTGCTAGAATAGCCTTCTTTTCATCAGCCGTTACCAAGGAAGCCGCCATGCCAGCGTATCGCTCCAAGACCTCCACTCACGGTCGTAACATGGCCGGCGCTCGCGCGCTCTGGCGCGCCACCGGGATGAAAGACGACGATTTCAGTAAGCCAATCATCGCCGTTGCCAACTCCTTTACCCAATTTGTCCCCGGTCACGTCCACCTTAAAGATATGGGTCAGCTGGTGGCACGGGAGATCGAAAAAGCCGGCGGGGTGGCGAAAGAGTTCAACACCATCGCCATCGATGACGGCATCGCCATGGGCCACGACGGCATGCTCTACTCGCTGCCGTCGCGCGACCTGATCGCCGATTCGGTCGAGTACATGGTCAACGCCCACTGCGCCGATGCGCTGGTCTGTATCTCCAACTGCGACAAGATCACCCCCGGAATGCTGATGGCGGCGATGCGGCTGAACATCCCGGTCGTCTTTGTCTCCGGCGGCCCTATGGAAGCGGGTAAGACCAAGCTGGTCGATCACGGTCTGGATCTGGTCGATGCGATGGTGCTGGCCGCCGACGACAGCGCCTCGGATGAACTGGTCAACGAAGTCGAGCGCTCCGCCTGCCCCACCTGCGGTTCCTGCTCGGGCATGTTCACCGCCAACTCGATGAACTGCCTGACCGAAGCGCTGGGGCTGTCACTGCCCGGTAACGGCACAATGCTCGCGACCCACGCCGACCGCAAAGAGCTCTTCCTCGAGGCCGGCCGGATCATCGTCGCTATCAGCAAGCGGCACTACGAGCAGGATGATTTCAGCGTGCTGCCACGCTCGATAGCCAGCAAGGCCGCGTTTGAAAACGCCATGACCCTGGATATCGCCATGGGCGGTTCGACCAACACCATCCTCCACCTGCTGGCGCTGGCGCAGGAAGCCGAGCTCGATTTTAATATGGCGGATATGGACCGGCTGTCACGCAAGGTGCCCTACCTGTGCAAGGTGGCGCCCAACGATCAGAAATACCATGTCGAAGATGTCCACCGTGCCGGTGGCATCATGGCTATTTTGGGTGAACTCGATCGCGGCGGATTACTGGATACCTCGGTATCCACCATTCACTCCCCGACGCTGGCCGATGCGCTGGCCAAGTGGGACATCATGACCTGCGGCGATGCTGCGGTGAAAAAATTCTTTAAAGCCGGTCCCGGCGGCGTACCGACCCAGACCGCCTTCTCTCAGGCGACACGCTGGGGTTCGCTGGATGCCGATCGTAGCAACGGCTGTATCCGCTCGGTCGAACACGCCTTCAGCAAAGAGGGTGGCCTGGCGGTGCTAACCGGCAACATCGCCCTGGACGGCTGTGTGGTTAAGACCTCCGGCGTCGATGAGAGTATCTGGGTGTTCGAGGGCGATGCCTACATCTGCGAAAGCCAGGATCAGGCGGTCGCCGATGTGCTGGCCGACAAGGTCAAGCCGGGCGATGTGGTGGTGATTCGTTACGAAGGTCCACGCGGCGGCCCCGGCATGCAGGAGATGCTCTACCCGACCAGTTACCTCAAATCCAAGGGGCTGGGCAAGGTCTGCGCACTGCTCACCGACGGCCGCTTCTCCGGTGGCACCTCGGGTCTGTCGATCGGCCATGTGTCGCCCGAAGCGGCTTCCGGGGGCGCAATCGGCCTGGTTGAACAGGGTGATAGGATCCGCATTGATATTCCGAACCGCAGCATCGATGTACTGCTCAGCGATGAGGTACTGGCCAGCCGCCGCGCAGCGATGGACGCCAAAGGCAAAGAGGGCTGGAAACCCGCTGCCGAGCGGCCACGTAAGATCTCTGCAGCGCTCAAAGTCTACGCCAAGATGGCCTCCAGCGCCGACAAGGGCGCGGTGCGCGACCTGAGCCTACTCGACGACTAGCTCTCCTTGTAACAGCCTGCACGTCATGAGAGGCCAGACCTAGGGGTCTGGCCTCTATGTTTCTGGCTCCTATGTTTCTAACCCCTATGTTTCTGGCTCATATGTTTCTAACTCGTATGTTTCTAACCCCTATGTTTTTAGCCTAAAAAGAATCCATAACGACCATGACCGAAGAAAACACCCCTGAACAACTAGCGTCTGAAACCAACGCTGAAAAGCACAGCCCAGAAGAGAACAAGCGGTTGCGCTCCATCCGCACCTTTGTGGTCCGTGCTGGACGCATGACTCCGGGGCAGCAGCGCGCGCTGGAGCAGCAGTGGCCAGCGATGGGGCTGAACCTTGCAGAGGGGATGATCGATTACACCCAGATTTTCGGCCGCAACGCACCCACGGTACTGGAGATCGGTTTTGGCATGGGTGATTCGTTGCTGGCGATGGCCGAAGCCGCGCCTGAGACCAACTATATCGGCATCGAAGTCCACCACCCCGGGGTGGGCCGCTTGCTCAGCAACGCCGCCAATGCCAAGTTGAACAACCTCCGGGTCTACCACGAAGATGCGCTGCTGGTACTCAACGACTGCATCGCCGATGGCTCGCTGGATTCGATTCAGCTGTTCTTTCCCGACCCCTGGCACAAAAAGAAACACAACAAGCGCCGCATGGTGCAGCCCGAAATTGCTCAGACCTTCCGTAAAAAGCTCAAAATAGGCGGCTGCTTCCACATGGCGACCGACTGGCAGCCCTATGCCGAGCATATGATGGAAGTAATGAACGCAGCAGAAGGCTACCGCAACCGCGCGGGTACAGGCGAGTACTCACCCCAGCCGGAACACCGCCCCGACACCAAATTCCAGCGCCGCGGCGAAAAACTCGGCCACGGCGTCTGGGACCTTGTGTTTGATCGAACGGAATAACTAAGTGTGTTCGGGCAGAGTTGTTGTGTTGTGACCGAACAATAAAGTCTTTAACTAAACAATAAAGTTCTTAAGTTGATAATAAAGTTCTTAAGCTAACAATAAAGTCCTTAAGTAGGATTGTATCGGGAGGCTGAGGATTGAAAATCCTCGTGTCGGCGGTTCAACTCCGTCTCCGGGCACCACGAATTTTAAGGCTTGCACTCAGTTGCAGGCCTTTTGTGTTTCTAGCCTCTGGTCGTTCTCTGGTCGGGGCAGCATCCAACCCTCTCTGGTGCCCTCTTGTTAAATCGGGCAGTCTATACCTCCAACAGTGCCCAGAACCTTTTGAACCACTCGCGAAGATTCAAATGCACAGTAGGAGAAGGAAATGCCGCCACAATTTACTTTTTGGAACTTCGTCGAACTTACATCTTGGGTAGTGGGTATCGTTGCCGGCATATATGGAATAAAGGCCTATTATCGATCGCGAACCAACAACCTTGATGAAAGCCAATTGAACAGCCACTCTCGATCGAACCAACCATCATTCGAAGCGAAGGATGGTTATGTCAGAAAAGTGAGCGTCGTCCGAGCAGAGTTCGCCCATGAGATGACAGTGTGGGCTCTAGTGGCTATCAAATGGGCACTCACTGTTGTCGCAGTCGTGCTCACGCTAATCATGGGGCCGGTATGGGAAAACGAACCTCACGCGCCGAAAGTTTTTCTATCGATCATTGCTTTCGATCTGCTTGTAGCCGGTATATGGAAATACATAACCATCTGGCTCAAGCACAATCGCCACCGATTCCGCCATACTGAAGACTAACCGCCCCTTAGCCTGAAGCTCAAGCTTAACCCACAAGCCTCAGACTACAGCAATCTGCCACATTGCGGTTGCTAACGATGTAAACCCACGATCAAACACCTACCCAAAAGCCCCCATAAGCTTTAAGTTAGCTCCTTAGCCCTCAGCAAATGGATTCGCGATTACGTCATGAAAGACCTAGACCAACACAAGAAGATCGCCGTACTTATTGATGCCGATAACGCTCAGCGCACCAAGGTGAAGCACATCATGGATGAGCTTTCAGCCCATGGACATATAGTGGTGAAGCGGGCCTATGCTGACTGGTCTTCAGAAAACCTTAAGAATTGGCGCACCACTATTAACGAACTCGCCATTCAACCCTGCCAGCAATTTGCTTACACCACTGGAAAGAATTCCACAGATGGCGCGATGATCATCGACGCCATGGACCTGCTGTACTCAGACAGATTCGATGCCTTCGCTATAGTCAGCAGCGACAGTGACTTCACGAGCTTGGCATCAAGACTGAAACAGTCTGAGATCTACGTGTTTGGATTCGGTGAGAAGAAGACACCTATCTCGTTCAGGAATGCTTGTGACGATTTTATATTCACTGAGATCCTTGGCGACACACCAGACAGTAACCATGTAGACAACCCTGAACTAAATCAGATCAAGAAACTACTGATCAAGGCATGGCGTGAGCATTCCGATGATGAAGGTTGGATGAACATGGGGCTCGCTGGCAGCTTACTGAAGCGCCAACGTCCTGACTTCGATCCTCGCACTTTCGGGAAGACTAGCTTCAAAGAGTTTATGATGGCCTTGGGTTCAGGCATCACGGTAGAGAAAAAACAGCGAGGCAACGGAACCCCCTTCATGTATACAGTAATGGAGTGAAGGCCACCCAGACGCCCACATACTGCTTCTCAGCAGGCCACATCAGGTATCCGTAGGTAATACAGTCCAACACCAGCTTACTCCTCATCACCCAACACCTGCGCGTAACGATTCCAATCGATAGCTGGCACTGTTCCCAGCGCCTGGAGTCTATTCAAAAGTCTGAAAAGGAAGCTTGCTAGTGAGCATTGCTGGCCGCTAAGAACAACCGCTCCCTCGACTACATCGAAAGCCCTATCGGATAATGCCAGACCACAATCTAACACTGCTGTGTTGTCAGGAGTGACGAGAGCAGCCTTGAAAGGCTCACCTGCTAATCCATCCTTCCAGCCAACACTCGTGGCGACTAGGCCTGTAACTATTTCGAATAATTGCTTCGCCGGATACTGGCCTCCAGCATGAATGATTGGAACACTTGTTCGCTCAAGAGCCTTTACTGATGAGGCCTTGCCCGCAGCATATTCGATGTATTGCTTGTTGATGGTCGGTTTAACCTCGAACACACCATACACAGCCTCTGCCGGTATGTACCGGTGAGCTTGCTGGTCAAGTAATGTCGGCGTGTACTGTTTATCGTAGATGACTATATCAATCTGATCGCTAGTAGCGCCGTTGCTATCGATGACTATCCCACTATCTACGGCATAGCGACGGGGTAAGTACCTCCGTAGGAAGTCGATGAAGTGCTGCTCATTAACGTCTCCCATTACACCATCATGGGAGATCGACTTTGAAGACAGTTCAAGTTGACCTGCCAGTACTTGCTGCTCAGCAGCTAGAGCCTGCTGCAGGAACGCTTTCCCATCTTCTCTTGATGCTGCTTTTGCTTTATTCATATCACTAAACGACCTCTTGCCAAGTCTTCTTTAAGCGAGAGTCTCTCGCCTTTGCCGCTATAGCAGCCTTCTCAGCTACAGTACAATCATCAGACACCACGTTGTTTGTGTTAGCGGGATCGACATACCTTACGGTCTGGATTTGATCCCTGAGGTGAGCAAGAACTGTCCACACATTAGTAGCCAAGTTTCCCCTCTTGGCATGCTTCAGCGCATCGATCACTGCCAGTTCCAGATAGAACGATGAAAATGACAGCCCGTGCCGTTGACGCCAGATCTTCAGGATTCGAATCTCCTCAACCCTGCCACTACCTTTAACAGCCGATACATGGCTGCTTACGTCAGTCTTGGTCCAGGAGTCAGACTTACTTTTGTAAAGACTATGTTCGTTTCCATGCTGTGACTGTCGCCTGCCCGGAACCAGATCTATCTGATACCCGTCAACACTTACCCCAACAGAAACGTTCTGCTTCCGAGCAACGTATCCGTCTTCAACAACTGCGCTGTACAGCGATTCATACATCTGCGACGTAACCGGTCATTCTGAGGAGGGGTTGATATCCCGATACAGGTCTGACCGCAGCGGCCGGTCTGCGAACGTCTCTTGCCATACCCGGGGCGTTAGCTCCTCCACCCGGCTGGCCGGGTGTTCACTGATCCGC
>CAXBEA010000006.1:0-67856 GCA_963974645.1 uncultured Neptunomonas sp.
AACTGGTCTCGACTATCACCTCAGTACTAGCCACCTATGTACTGGTCGATCCACGAATCGACTTTGAGAGCAGGGAGCACTGAGCATGGCGGCCATAAATCGACCCTTGATAACAAGCCCGGTGATCGTTGGCACCCTATACATCTTTACGTTGATCAGCCTGCTGCTGAAACTGGTCTCGACTATCACCTCAGTACTAGCCACCTATGTACTGGTCGATCCACGGATCGACTTTGAGAGCAGGGAGAGCTAAAGATGTTTAATCTCTCCAACAGGCTCAGCCCGATCAACCAACGCCGCCTTGAACGCTTCAAGCAGAACCGCCGTGGCTACTGGTCGCTGTGGCTACTTAGCGGATTGTTCCTGCTGTCGCTGGGTGCCGAACTGATCGCCAACGAGCGTCCGCTGCTGGTCAGCCATCAACAACAGCTGTACTGGACCCTCTGGAACGACTATTCCGAAGTCACCTTTGGCGGCGAGTTTGATACCCAGGCCGACTTCAAGGATCCCTATATCCGCGAGCTGATAGAAGCCGAGGGTTGGATCCTCTGGCCGTTGATTCGCTACCGATACGACAGCATCAACTACGAACTCCCGCAACCCGCACCCTCCCCCCCGACCGCTGAGAACTGGCTCGGTACCGACGATCAGGGCCGTGATGTCCTGGCCCGGGTGATCTATGGTTTTAGGATTTCGATGCTGTTTGCCCTCATTCTGACCGCCGCCAGCTCGGTGATCGGGGTAATCGCCGGTGCTGTCCAGGGCTATTACGGAGGCAAGGTCGACCTGATCTTCCAGCGTTTTATCGAGATCTGGTCGGGTCTGCCGGTACTCTTCCTGCTGATCATTCTCGCCAGCATCGTCGAGCCGAACTTCTGGTGGTTACTGGGGATCATGCTGCTGTTTTCCTGGATGCAGCTGGTCGATGTGGTCCGGGCGGAGTTTCTACGTGGCCGTAACCTGGAGTATGTCCGCGCAGCGCGTGCACTGGGGCTGAGCAACCGGTTGATCATGTTCCGGCATATTCTCCCCAATGCGATGGTCGCTACCCTGACCTTTATACCCTTTATCTTTAATGGCTCGGTGGTCACCCTCACCGCGTTGGATTTTCTCGGCTTCGGCCTGCCACCCGGCTCCCCCTCGCTGGGCGAACTGGTCGCACAGGGTAAGGGCAATCTGCACGCCCCTTGGCTCGGGATTACCGCTTTTATGGTGCTGTCGATTATGCTCACGCTGCTGATCTTTACCGGTGAAGCGGTACGTGATGCCTTTGATCCGAGAAAACAGCCATGAACAAAGCGTTGATCGAGGTAAAAAATCTGAGTGTCTGCTTCAACCAACAGGGCCAACGCGTTGAAGCGGTCAAGCAGCTAAACTTTACTATTTCCGCCGGTAAGACCCTGGCGCTAGTCGGCGAGTCGGGATCGGGGAAATCGGTGTCGGCGCTATCGATCCTGCGCCTGCTGCCCCAGGCCGAGCCGCCGACAGGACAGATTCTCTACCAAGGGCAAGACCTGCTCCAAGCCAACGAAGAGCAGATGCGTCAGCTGCGCGGAGACCGTATCGGGGTAATTTTTCAAGAGCCGATGACCTCGCTCAACCCGTTACATACCATCGATAGGCAGATTGCTGAAACCCTGCTGTTGCATAAGGGGATGAATAAGCAACAGGCCCGCGAGCGCACCCTCGAACTGCTTGATCTAGTCGGCATTAGAGACCCCGAGCAACGCCTCAAAAGCTACCCGCATGAACTCTCCGGTGGCCAGCGCCAGCGGGTGATGATCGCCATGGCGCTGGCTAACGAACCCGAACTGTTGATCGCAGACGAGCCCACCACCGCACTCGACGTAACGATTGCACTACAAATTCTGGATCTGCTACGCGAACTGCAGCAGAAGCTGGGAATGGCGATTCTGTTGATCAGCCATGACCTTAACATTGTCCGTCGCTATGCAGATCAGGTCTGTGTGATGCACCAGGGACAGATCGTCGAAAGCAGCAGCTGCAGCGCGCTGTTCGCCAATCCCCAGGCTGATTACACCCGTCTGCTACTGGATGCGGAACCCAGCGGCCAGCCTCTGGCCCTGGCACACCCCGTAACCACACTGCTCTCGACCGATCAACTCAGGGTCTGGTTTCCGGTAAAAAAAGGGCTATTGCAAAAAACAGCGCATCATATCAAAGCGGTCGATGGCGTCGATATTCAGCTGCAACAGGGAGAAACCCTGGGTGTCGTCGGCGAATCTGGCTCAGGTAAAACCACGCTTGGGCTGGCGATCCTGCGCTTGACAGCCAGCCAAGGCGAGATTCATTTTCAGGGACAACCGCTGCATAAACTGAATCAAAAACAGGTCAAACCGTTACGCCGAGAACTGCAAGTTGTTTTTCAAGACCCCTACGGCAGCCTTAGCCCACGGATGACGGTAGAGGAGATCATAACCGAAGGACTGGTGATCCATGCGCTAGGTGATCAAACAAGCCGCAAGCTGCAAGTGATCGAGGTGCTGAGGGAGGTAGGCTTAGACGCCGATGCCCTGCACCGCTACCCGCATGAGTTCTCCGGTGGTCAGCGCCAGCGTATTGCCATCGCCCGCGCCCTGGTCCTTAAGCCCAAACTGATCATCCTTGATGAACCCACCTCGGCACTCGACCGTACCGTGCAGTCACAGATTATCGAGCTGTTGCGAGAACTTCAGGCCAAATACCGACTCAGCTATATTTTTATCAGTCATGACCTGGCTGTGATCAAAGCCCTCAGTCATCAACTGCTGGTGATGCGGGAGGGAAAGGTGGTGGAACAGGGCGACGCTCGACAGCTGTTCGAGCAACCGCAGCACCCCTACACCCAGACCCTGCTACGGGCCGCGTTTAATCAACAATAGATTAAAAAAACACTCAGAGACTGAAGCCATCTTTAGAGGGTTCAACCGGGCGCTTGAACTCCTGCACAAAGGACTGCTTCTTCATCGGTGAAGGTCCGGTGCGATCAGCTACACTAGGCTCAGGCACTTTCATTTTCGATGCAGTCAGATCATTAGAGCCCAGCACCGCAACCAGCTCACTGCGATGCTGCGCCAAGTACAGACTCAACTCGGTCCGTTGCATCTCATCAAGTTTGATCTCGGGCGGATTGTCTACCAGTAGCTGATCGACCTGTTCGGCCACCTCGAAGACCGCATCCCAATGCTGAGCCTCCTCCGTGCTGGTGACTTTAATTTTTTCTTGACCGTTGATTTCGTAGATAAAAACTGTTTTACGCTCAAATTTTTTCATCGCCTTTCACCACATGACCTTCATAACCCGCTCAACATCTATATGTTTCGAACAGCTGCTCTGCCTGCGAGCACGCGTTCAATCTTTAAACACAGACTGAGCCAAACCAAGCTGCCTATTTATTAATCAATACCTGCAGATTAGCCTAGATTGGAATGACATTTTTTAGTTTCCACCCTTCTCCTGATCCATGTCAGGCAAAAAATAGTCATTTTAAAACGGCCGTTTCAACAAGAGCTGTATAGCTTGCCTATACCCTGCCCCCTCCCATCGGATATTGCCGAGATCTAGCAGAGGAAAATTCAACAGCTATTTTTGAGCATAAAATGTACAGTAGCGCTCGACTTTTCACCCCCAACTCTTTAAAGTTGCGCCCCCCGTTGTGCTGGCCCATTGGACGCCACGGACGACTACCATCATCTGCAAGCTCCTAGGAATACCTCTTTGATATCCACCGCGAACATCACCATGCAGTTTGGCGCAGCGCCTTTGTTTGAAAATATTTCGGCTAAATTTGGCAATGGCAATCGCTATGGCCTAATCGGCGCCAATGGCTGCGGTAAGTCGACCTTTATGAAGATCCTCAGCGGTGAGCTGGTGCCTACCTCAGGCAACATATCCATCACCCAGGGATATACCCTCGGCACCCTGAGCCAAGACCAGTTCGCCTTTGAAGCGTACAGCGTCATCGATACCGTCATCATGGGTGATGCGGCTCTGTGGAAGATCAAACAGGCGCGCGATCGTATTTACGCCCAGCCGGAGATGAGCGAAGAGGACGGGATGGAAGTGGCCCATCTTGAAACCGAATTTGCCGAGCTGGATGGCTACAGCGCCGAAAGCCGAGCCGGTGATATCCTGCTAGAAGCGGGGATCGCAGAAAAATACCATTTTGGATCGATGCAGCAGGTCGCACCCGGCTGGAAGGTCCGCGTCCTGCTCGCTCAAGCGCTGTTCGCCAACCCTGATATTTTGCTCCTGGACGAGCCTACCAACAACCTCGACATCCACACCATCGAGTGGCTGTCCACGGTGCTCAACCAGCGCAAATGCACCATGATCATCATCTCTCACGATCGCCACTTTTTAAACTCGGTCTGCACCCATATGGCCGATATCGACTACGGTGAGCTACGCGTTTACCCGGGTAATTATGAGGCGTTCACCGCTGCCTCCTCGCTGATTCAGGAGCAACTGCTGACAGAGAATGCCAAGAAGAGTGCAGAGATCGACGAGCTCCAGGCCTTCGTCAACCGCTTTGGTGCCAACGCGTCCAAAGCCAAACAGGCCAGTTCTCGGGCCAAGAAGATGGACAAGATCAAACTCGACGAGGTCAAATCGTCCAGCCGAATGACCCCCTCTCTGAGCTTTAAACAGCATAAGAAGCTACATCGTCAGGCGCTGATACTCGAAGATCTCGCCCATGGTTACGATGATAAAACGCTCTTTAGCGGTGGTAATTTAATCTTGGAAGCCGGCGCCAAGCTGGCGGTAATCGGGGAAAACGGTGCGGGTAAAACCACCTTCCTGCGCTGCCTGATGGACGAGCTTCAAGCTAACCAAGGCGTTATCAAATGGTCAGAAAACGCGACCATCGGCTACTGTCCGCAAGATAGCAGTGCTGATTTCGATGGTGACCTCAGCCTGTTTGACTGGATGTCCCAGTGGCGCTCTCCCAAGCACGATGACCTGATGGTACGGGCGCTACTGGGCCGGTTACTGTTTACCGCCGAAGACTTCATCAAGAAAGCCAGAGTCTGCTCGGGCGGAGAAAAAAACCGGCTCCTGTTCGGTAAGCTGATGATGCTTAATATCAATGTGCTGATCATGGATGAACCGACCAACCACCTGGATATGGAGGCTATCGAAGCCCTCAACAATGCCCTCAAAGCCTGGGATGGCACCCTGATTTTCGTCAGCCATGACCGAGAGTTTGTCTCCTCATTGGCGACCCGCGTCGTGGAGATTAAAGAGCATCAGGTTATAGATTTCCAGGGTACCTACGAGGAGTATTTAGCCAGCCGGGAACAGGCACAAAAGGTCGCCTAGAAAAAAGCAATCACTTAGAGTGCCTAACCACCAGGGTTTGGCACTCTAAGCAAATTGCCTACCTTAGCTTACCCTCATCTGATTGTTCAACACTGCTAGACTGATGGCGATAATCGAATGGCGTCTCTCTCTATTGATCTGTACATTAGTTTAAAATGCTTTTTGGCCCGTTAGCTGGATCCCCGAGGAGATGAATTATGTTTAGTCATATTATGGTTGGTGCGAATGACGTTCAGCAGTCCAAGGTTTTTTACGATGCAATTCTGGCAACCTTAGGCTTTGGACCCGGCGTGATCGACGCCAAGGGTCGCTGCTTTTACGTCACCCCAACAGGTGTCTTTGCGATCTCCAAGCCGATCAATGGCGAGCCTGCTAGCCACGGCAATGGTAGCACCATCGGATTTACCGCAGAGAATGCAACCGTAGCCAACGCTTGGCATGCTGCAGGGCTCGAAAATGGCGGCACGGCATGCGAAGCGGCACCAGGGGTGCGTGAGACACCCAAAGGCAGTCTCTATCTCGCCTATCTACTCGATCCGTCAGGAAACAAAGTTTGCGCTCTTCAGCGTATCTAACAATTTTTTGCAGATTTCCAGGCGGTGTACGCGGTCTATTGATAACGCTGATGTTGCAAAAGGAGAAAGCAGATGACTGAATGTGCAGTGCTTGCCGGAGGCTGTTTCTGGGGAATGCAGGATTTAATTCGCAAACGTCCCGGGGTGATCACGACTCGCGTCGGCTATACCGGCGGTGACGTACAAAACGCCACCTACCGCGATCATGGCAGCCATGCCGAAGGTATTGAAATCCACTATGATCCTGACAAGATCAGCTACCGCCAATTGCTAGAGATATTCTTCCAGATTCACGACCCCTGCACCCCCAACCGTCAGGGAAATGACTTAGGGCTCTCGTACCGCTCGGCGATCTACTATTTGAATGACGAGCAAAAAAGTGCAGCGTTAGATACGATTGCGGATATTGAAGCATCCGGACTCTGGCCAGGCAAGGTGGCCACCGAGGTCGAACCTTGCGGAGACTTCTGGGAGGCAGAGCCCGAGCACCAGGACTACCTGGAGCGTTTTCCGGACGGCTACAGCTGCCACTTCCCGCGCACAGACTGGGTACTGCCAAAACGTAATAATTCAACAAATTGAGCCTTCTGAGCTCGAGGCGCGTAACCGAGTCACGGAAACGCTGAACATAGATTAGGTCGGACAGCATCAACGCTGCTACCGCCTATTTAAGCTTATTTGGAGACAGCAATGCCCGGAATAGAACGCCAGACGACCCTACGCTTTTTAGCAGAACCTGCCGACGTCAATTTTGGTGGCAAGGTTCACGGCGGTGCGGTGATGAAATGGATCGATCTTGCGGCCTATGCCTGCGCCGCAGGCTGGAGTGGACGTTATTGCATCACTGCCTACGCAGGAGGGATCCGCTTTGTACAGCCGATCCACGTCGGCAACCTGGTTGAAGTGGGCGCCAAGGTGATCTACACCGGAAAAACCTCGATGCATATCGGCGTCGACGTGCGCGCGGGTGATCCTAAGTACCCGGAGCGCCATCTCACCACCCACTGCATGTTGATTATGGTTGCCGTCGATGATGCCGGCAGACCAACCACGGTACCTGAGTGGGTACCGGTCACAGAAAAGGATGTGCAACTGCGTGAATCGGCGATAACGCTAATGGAGATGCGTAAAAAGATTGGAGTTGAAATGGAGGCGCATACCAAGCTTTGACAAGGAACAAATCAGCAAAAGCTAAGTAAATGAACAGGACGAAAGCGTTAAGGGGCCTGCGAAAGCAGCCGAATCCCTTCTGCTTCGATCTCTATCCGTCGTTGTTTATAGAGTGCGCCGATCGCCATCTTAAATTTCTTCTTGCTGACGCCAAACAACTCGCTGATCTGCTCAGGGCTCGATCGGTCCGAGAGCGCAACGAACCCGCCTTCGTGTTGCAACAGTTGCAGAATCTGCTCGGTCAAATCACCAACCGGTGCGTAGCCCGGCTCTTCGAGCAAGATATCGATCTTGCCATCTTCACGCTGCTGCTTGATAAATCCGCTAATATGCTGACCATAACGCAGCTTCTGAAACAGATCCTGGTGATGGATCAAGCCCCAATGCGTTTCATCGATAATCGCCTTATAACCCAGCTCGGTGCGTTCAGCGATGATCAGCGCTACTTTCTGATGACGGCGATACTGGGCAGGGTGCAGGTCTAGAAACTTATCCAATTTGGTCGACGCGGCAATGCGATTGGTATTATCGAGATAGGCGCGAACCAGGTAACGTTTGCCCTCTTCGGCGGGGCGGCGCTGTTCACTGAAGGGGAGCAGCAGATCTTTGGGCAACCCCCAGTCGAGGAAAGCCCCCACAGTACTGAGTTCCGCCACTTTCAGACAGCCGAACTTGCCCACCATCAGCTTGGGTGTCTCCGTCGTGGCGATTAGTTGATCTTCAGAATCCAGGTAGACAAACACATCGACCAGATCACCCTCCTGGGTATTCTCTGGGACATAACGCTGCGGCAGCAGGATGCTGCCGAACACGCCGCCATCGAGAAACACTCCCGGATCACGCTTGCGCAGAACCTGGAGTCTATTTTGCTGACCGATGGCAACCACCGGACGATCGGTTGATTGAGGCATAGCTGTTTCTAATCCACTCGAAAAACCGCAGTGTAGCATGCAACCTAGCTGCCAGACTCCTGCAACTGGCCCTGTTCCAGGGTTAATACGCGGTCAAACCCTACCGTTAAATCATGCCTTGCTATCAGCATCACCAACCCGCGCGCCCGCTGGGCACTGCAAATATTATCACCCAGCCGCCGCTCGGCACTTGGAACGAGTCCAGACAGCGCATCATTAAGCACCAGCACATCGGGCTGTTTGACTAGCACTATGGCTACTGCCGATTTCTAACGCTGAGCTGGACTACGTTCTCATTAACCTGGCATCTTAATATCGAGCGCATAATGCTGCTGCATACCGGATCTTTTCCGCCTTGAAAGAAGACAGAAGCCGCTCCGGTTGCTTCTGAAGAGAACCCAGAATGGAGAGCACTGTCGTCCTCATCTGGCCCTTTTTACGTACAAGCTTACCCCTGCTAATACTCAACTTCAGATCACAGTTTAGATACTCATCAGGGTTTAACTCCGACGAGTAACGGGGTAGAAAAAACAGCTCGATCTCATCGTCCTTTCCTGCCAACCACTCTTTTACTTTCCGGCCGCGAATACCCTCTTTGGCAGTGACTATTGAATTTACCTATTCCAATTCGTCTATTGCTACCCACCTCCCAGACACCAAAACGTTTAAGTATTCAGCGCTCTAACAACGTCACCTAAGTCCCGGTTCGAAAGTTTGCAAATTCCCGCAGCCGCTGGTCCAGTTTTAACATAACCGGATCGTCACAGGAGGAGAGTTTCATTCGGCTGTCGATGTCTGCTGTTACGTTACCGATACTAGGTCTGCGGGTACCATATTCCGCTTCAGCGGCCCGTGCTTCTGCACTTCTGGAATAGCTTTTATCAAACAATTCGTACATGCCGAGGCCTTCAGCTGACAGCTGTAAGCTATTACGCTCCAGTATTGGCACCCACTCGCGCGCCACCTGGTAAGTATTACGCTGTACGTTTTCACTACTCCTACGAGTATGTCCCCAACGATTTTTGTATTCTGTCACCGTAGTCTTGGCGAATGTGTACTCCTGAACATCCAAAGGAAGGCAACGCTTGCGGTGATCCGAGAAATCAATGATATAGCTAGAAATAAGGAAGGGCATCATGCTCATCTTGTCCATATTGTTAACCATCGCTTGCGTTTTCGCACCGAGGATAACCGCCCAGGGGTTGTTGGGCCCAGAAATGTCTTTTTGCATTTTCCGCACGATAGGCTCTGCGAATAATGACTCAAGCTTCACCAGTTGATCAAAATCACGGTAATACAAGGCACTCAAATATTCGCAGCTAGTATTGTTCTCTCGAGTTGGGTAGAACGGATTGGTGGCGGCACGTCCGCTTACTCCGCAGTAAAAGCGCATACCTTTAGCATTACTGAAGCCAGGATTCACATCAGCTGCGGCTTCGGCCAATTTAATAATGGGAGCAATTTTAGGCGGCTGAACCTTGAACGGCAGGCCTGCCACATAACGAGGACCAGCCAATTTCTGCGTTGCGGGTGCGGAGCGGGTGGTAATTCCTAAATAGTCCAGCATCTTTTTATGCCGTTCTACCGCTTGCGTCGGGGCAAAGGCTGCGACTAGGTACGCGAGATCAGCGGCTATATCCGGATTTTTTAAGTTCGGATTAAGCACACGGCTGGCTGGCTCGAGCCATTCTGAAAGTGCAAGTGGTGGGCACATGTCTTTGCCAACAGATTGTAAGCAGTAATTGTGCACGGTGAGCATGGCATCTGCGAGTCGTTTGAATTCCATGCTGATTAAGCGACTGCGGGCAGGTGAGAAACTGTCATAAGGCGCACCTGATTCGGGCGGGTATCTCAACTCAGAAAGATCAAGATCAGCCCCCGTGTAGATTCGCAGCGATTGGCTACCCGTGCTAGCACTGAAGTCGTGGCGCGCCAGAGCGAGTGCCGCAGGAAACTCTCCCGCAGTTGGCTGCAATTGATGACAGCTGCTTATGTACTCATCCTGTAATTCTTCTATCACTGGCAGCCGTGAATGTGCGCCCTTGCTAGCTAATTCTATTACCGCGTCAGATACCACAACGGCGTTAGCACATGCCAGCAAGCAATCAACTTCGCCTGACTCAAAACAGCTTCGCTGCATTTGCCCAAGCTGATTAACGCCATTGAAATGAGAATGGCCTTGAGGGGTGTTTATTTGTGCCTGAGCCGATAACTGCAGGGGCCATTCGAAGTCAGTCTCTGGTCGATGATAGACTAGCGCTTCAGAGCTACTCGACGAAACCAGAAACAAATTAGGGTTCGCGTTCAGGTGCGCAAGCAGCGCTGTCATTGCTGGCAGTTCCGGAGATGAGTTTGACATGTTTTTGCACAGCATCACCGCCTGAGGTAACTGATTCAGTTGGCCCTGCATGGCACTCAGATCACCAGCTTTGACTGCTATGTCAAAACGATCTGCGGTTTCCTTCATCGCAGCACAAAACTGAACACAAGTAACCTGTTTTGCCGAGCAGAAGGCTTGGGCCCCATGTGCTATACGCACTATTTCGGCAACATAAGCCGTGGGGTTACGATCGTTCTCGGCACTGATACTGGCTTTGCCTAGGGCGCGCCATTCATCGAAAATTGATGGTCGTTTCAGAATTACCAAGGTAATACCGCCAGCCATCTGGATATACGGATGTCGCGGATTGAGGTACTGGCCGCACTCCTGAATATGTCCGCTTAGAGCGTTAGCGGCGCTGACTACAGACTCCCGAGTCTGGGTCCTGCCCATTAAAAAGCGCGCACCAGCGGCAATTTTGTTGCAGGGTCGCTCACATCTGAGCCGCCAGGCTGAATCGGCACGACGCGCTCTAGCAACGTCGTAGCAGGCGTCAGCATAGTTCAACCGCGTTATCTTCTTGACCGCCTCATAGGGCGTCTTTGGTTGCTCATCGATGACCGCTTGAGCCATCCAGCTAATGCCAGCAGCTGGTGTAACGCTGGTATAAAAGAGCAGCAAAATAGCCCCAGATAGTCGCAGCACTACAGTAGTAGGCAAGTTTTTGAACATTAGTTCACGTCCTTATAGAATCATTAAAAGCAACAACCATCGAAAACTAAACACAGGAAATGCGACACGATAGGAACTAGGTTTAAAGCGTTGCGTTGTTGGCCACTGCGGACAGAGTCAATCGCTGCTTAACAGCTAGTGTGGCTATGTTCTTATCAGGTATTGATCCTGTACTATAAGACACCCCAGCTATTGTCGGAGGTTTCTAATGAAACAGGTCGATTTCAACCAACCAGCGATGGCCATCGACTCGCTCAGCCCCGGTCAATGACACCTGCTCCTGGAGCGATTGCAGCATCCCGACGCAATACCGCAATCATCGAGCATCTGCAACAGCAACTTCAGTCCGATCTTCGATACCCTAAGTGTAACCACGTTCAAATTCATCGCTGGTGCACCCTCAAAGAGTTACAGCGGCGCGTTGCCACGTACATCTGTCCACCGCTTTCCGCTGGCGCCATCGCTTCCTGAAACTGGTGGATCACCTTAATACAGCGGTACTTACTGGGTCCGTAGAAGCGGATCAAACAATGTTCCGCGATTCATTCAAAGGCCAGCGTAAAATTGCTGAACGGCCTGTTCGCAAGCGCGGCAACGACAACAACAAAGATGCCAAGTGGGTGCCCGTTCTGGTGGCAAAGCTGAGCTGATGTTCCATCATGAATCCTGGCAAATGATCATGGCGGAATTATCTCGAGACGAGGGACTTGTTCGTAATTACCCTAGCAAATTCAGTTGCAACACGAGCATTATGCAGTGACACCGCAGAATCTATGCAGCTCGCTTTCTAAAGTTTGTCATACATAAAAATCCCAGGGCCATTAGGGCAAGAGACCCTGGCGTAGGTACCGCATTAGGCTGTATTCCATTGTTGTTTCTTACAAACAGGGTTCCAAGATCATTTATATCGTTGACGCCGCCGTTAAATACCAGGTTGTTCAAACTTGTGCGACCATTGGTGTCTGTTACAGAGCCACCAATGGCTTGTACGTTGAATAGACCGAGCCCGCTGGAGAAATTATTGTAATTTGGACGCCAATTGCCCGCTGCTACAAGTGATGGAGTAGCGGTGAATAAGTTAATGAAATTGGTTGCTATTAAAGCAGGTAGTAGTTGATTGCTTGTTCCGAACCAGTTCTGAAGTAATACAGTGAATTCACTGCGTGTGGCTAATCTCCAAATATCATCCTCGATCAAGTCTAGGCCATCTGACACAGTATTATTAAAACACCCGTGATTCGAAATACTAGTAAATGGATTATTACCACTATCGGCAATCCAGTCACAGTGACTGCGCGCAGTATTGTTTATGTCCAACCACTCAAGACCAGCGTTCAAGTCAATAGTACTGGTTCCCAAATCATTGAAATTATTTCCACTTGATTGAATAATTGCAGCCTGAGCAGAACCAATTGCTAGAACGAAGAATGTAACTACGTTTTTGAATACTGATAGCGATCTCATCTATATACTCCTTGTATCGTTTAATACATATTAAAATAAATTATAGAAGTAAAAAGGTGACCATCCTTATCACTGCGAAAATGTAGCGAGGGGGTCTGCGGTTATGTTGCAGATCGGTTAGCTTTGGCGAATAAATTCCACATTTAAAGTTATCCTCTCTTTGCTTAAACACCGCAGTTTTTTGTGCGTATAGGTTGCTAATCTAATCTGATGACAAAAGCTAAAAACCTCCTATTTGGGAGGATAAATAACGGCCGGTGTAAAATTTTATGACAATTTATGCTAAATGATTGATATTAAAAAGAGTTAATGATGAAAAAACTTGCGAAAAAAGAAAAATGGAGCTAATACTAAAGACTGTATGTTGATAACACTGATTGACGGCAGGCTCCTGGGGATTACGGAGCTCAAATTTTCTCATAAGAAGAAAATGGAGCAGGCCATGGACAAGCTTAACACTCTCATTGAAACCATATACCAGACTACAACCGATGAGTCTCTGTGGACTGAAGTGTTGCAGACCTTGACAGATTATTTCAATTCGACCCAGTTAGGTTTCTTTAGCCAAGGAAAAAATAACACCCCATCACGCTTTAATATGACGGGTATTGATGATGCCTACATTCAGTCTTACGACGCGTATTACTCACAACTAAACCCTTGGTTCTCCATTCCCGGTTTTATGCATCCTGGTAAAATACTCTCTGACCGCTCTTTAGAACAATTTTATCAGCACAAAGGTGCCTTCACACATACTGAAATTTATAATGACTGGTATGGGCCTCAAGATTCTAGACACGCAATTGGCGGCACCATTATTGACAACGCTGGAGGTATTCTTAACTTCACCTCGTTAAGACCCAAGCAGGCTGGATACTTCTCCGATACGGAAATAAGTGACTTTAAAATTATTAGTAGGCATGTACTCAGGGCGATTGAGATAGGCGATAAATTTACCTTGCTATCAAAGCACCAGGAAGCCTCAGACACGTTGTTGGATAAGCTGAAAGTTGGGATCTGTTTTGTTGATAGAAATCTCAATATCGAGTTTAAGAATACCCATGCCGCTAGGCTGCTTGACGAACGAGATTGCTTGTTTGAAAAAAACGGTACGCTCGTATATCGGCAAAATAGTATCTATGAAAAGCTTGAAGTTCTTGTGCTCAAGGCTATTCACTTTAACAAAACATTCAATCTGCTTGTAAAAAGGAGACAAAAGCCTCCTGTAACACTCACACTAATGCCTATATCAACAAATCAGAGAATTTTTTCTCTACCGTCTGACCAAGTGCTTATTCTCATGACAAGTGCTGACAATGGGCATTTGAGCGACGTGGAGTTGATCAAGATGCGCTGGCAACTGACGAATGTTGAAGCCGAATTCGCCCGTCATTTGTTAACCGGGAAGAATTGTGCGCAAATAGCCGAAGAAATGGAACTCACAAAAAACACGGCGCAGTGGTATGCCAAACAACTTATAAACAAACTCGGGGTACATCGACAAGCAGAAGTTATCGTGAAGATGCTGTCAGATTTGTCCCTGAAAATAAATTGCGCTGAATAGCACGAATAGAAGCGGTACGTCCTTGGCGAGATAGCAGCGCCATCTCACCAATGAGCTCTGCCTCTCTTCGCACCAACGCCACTGCAACCTCGCCAACAGCACCCGCTTCAGAGACAACCTAAGTCATGATCAGCTAGACACTCGCAGCAGGGGCCTGTTTACGAACAGGTACTCACCATCGCGATATTCGACCAAGCGACGGGTAAATGCCAGCAGCTTCAGCTTGGAGCTAACTAGCTTGGACAGCTTAGGAATACCACGCAGAAACTCAACTTCCTGATGGATACCCAAAAACCGACTCCTGGATCATAAAAATATCGCCTCGCACTAACCAAGATTCAAAGCCTGATACGCCTTATCCCAGAGTTTCGCCTCCTTTTTAGAGGGCCCTCCGACGACACCCAGCGCATGACGAACACGCGCACGACTCATATCAGGACCCAGTATCGCCATCGACTCGATAACCGATACCGATGAGGTACTCCCGGAGATTGCTATAAACAACGGAAATAACAGGTCGCGTATCTTCAGATCCATCACTTTGGAAAGATTATTTAGGGATGCAAAAATATTTTCTTTATCCCAGCTACGCAGCGCTTCCAGCTCCCATAAGGAGAATTGCAAAACTTGCCGGATTTGATCGCGCTGTAACGTTTTATGTTCAAACAGATCCGCATCCAGCGCCAGCATGCCTGACATGAAGAATCCCGCCAGCGGAACCACATCCGAAAATGTCTCTACGCGTGGCTGGATCAAGGGGACGATTGGCATCAGAAAATCGCTATTGAGCGCCCAACGCTTGAATTGCTCGACAAATGCTTCGGCGTCGAGTTCTTCTCTAATCCAGGTGCCGTTCAACCAGCGCAGTTTTTCAGTATCAAAGACCGGCCCACCTAAGGAGATGCGCTGAATATCAAAGGCATCAAACATCTCCTGACGGCTGAATTTCTCACGCTCATCCGGCATCGACCAACCCATTCGTCCTAAATAGTTAAGTACCGCCTCAGGCAAAAAGCCCATGCGCTGATAGTAAAGGATACTGGTCGGATTCTTACGTTTACTCAACTTACTCTTATCGGGATTACGCAGCAGCGGCATGTGGCAAAGCTGCGGCATCTCCCAGTCAAAGTATTGATACAGTAACTGGTGCTTCGGGGCTGAATTAATCCACTCTTCCCCGCGCAATACATGCGTAATTTGCATCAGGTGATCATCAACCACATTCGCCAAATGATAGGTTGGCAGACCATCTGCTTTCATCAACACCTGCATATCGACCTGGGCCCAATCGATTTCGATTTCGCCGCGTAGCATATCCCTGAACCGGCACACCCCTTCACCTGGTATTTTCATCCGTACTACATGGGATTCGCCACTCGCTAACCGGCTCTGAACCTCCTCTTTCGATAGGTCCAAGCAGTGACCGTCGTAACCCAGCTGCTGCTTATTGATCATCTGCTCCTTGCGTAATCCAGCAAGACGCTCGGAACTGCAAAAACAGTGAAAAGCATGCCCCTTATCGAGCAATAACTGCGAATGCTCCGCATAGATCTCACTGCGTTCACTTTGCCGATAAGGGCCATGAGGGCCCCCGACATCAGGACCTTCATCCCACTCAAGCCCCAGCCAACGCAGCGAATCCAGAATCATCTGCTCTGATTCAGGAGTGCTTCGAACCTGGTCGGTATCTTCAATTCTAAGGATAAACTCCCCTGCCTGTTGACGGGCAAAGGCCAAATTAAACAGCGCGATATAAGCGGTGCCCACATGGGGATCACCCGTCGGTGACGGGGCTATTCGGGTGCGAACGGTCATGGGTTACAGGTTCCGTTATCAATCAAGCTAGGCGAAAAAAGCCGCATTATAACGGCTGAGACCACTCTTGGGCTAGAGAGCAAATGTCCGTCCTCGTTGATACGCAAGGCTTGTTGATCCAACCAATAAGAGTACACTTGCCACCCCGACTAACGTTACAACATAACACCTCTATATTTTCGAGCCTGACAGATGCCCAAGTCGCCTTATACCCTTTACACCCTTACCGCATTGATAATGAGCCTGAGCAGCCCGCTACAGGCACTAGAAATCACCACTAGCATCAAGCCGCTACAACTACTTGTCGCCAGCATCAGTGAGGGTGTCAGCCGGCCTACTCTACTTATTCCCGGCGCTAATTCACCCCATGATTATCAACTACGCCCCTCCGAGCGTCGTCAACTGGAACAAGCTGGGCTTATTTTTTGGATCGGTCCCAAGCTTGAGATGTCGCTCGCCAAGGTGCTGCAACAGCTCCCCTCCAGCACCCGAGTGGTCGCCTTAGCGGAGCAATCCGAAGAATCGGCCTCGCAGCTTCCACTACATGCGCAACTACAAGCGCAACTACAAGCGCCATCACAAGAGCACAATCATGAGTATTCCGGCGGCGAACCACACATCTGGCTCGATCCGGTTCATGCTGCCGAATTAGCCCGAAAGATCGCAACCATACTGAGCGAGGAAAATCCTGCCCACAGCGCTGACTATCAAAAAAACCTAGGCCACTTTTTAGCGCAGCTAAACCACTACGATTTAAAGCTTAAAGCACTGCTTGACCCGGTCAAAAATTTGGGATATTTCGTTTTCCATGATGCCTACCAGGGTTTTGAGCAGCACTACGGGCTCAACCATCTCGGTGCCTTTACCCTCAGTCCGGAGCGTCGTCCGGGCGCGCGCCACCTGGCAGAGATTAGACAGCAGCTGCTGAATCATCAGGCCGTATGCGTATTTAGCGAACCACAGTTCCCGCCAAGCCTTGTCAGCAATCTAATTGAGGGAACTCACGTGCGCCAGGCGCAGCTGGATCCCCTAGGCATAGCGATTGAGGCTGATGCTAACGGCTATTACCGTTTGCTGATGGAGCTTGGCTTGAGTTTCCAACGCTGCCTAGAAGATAATTAAACGCTTCGACAATGCGTTTATAGTCGGTGGCTCTTTTTTACCAAGACTACAAACCTGAGACTAAAATAAGAAATGCCCCAATGAGGCGAATCAATGGGGCATTTCTTATAGGTATTGTTTTATCGGCTACTACTTTCGTCAAGCGACGCGTTTACTGGCAACCTGTTTGCCGAAAGCGATCCAGAGCAGGACAGGGTTAAGCAATTCAATTCAACCGCGAACGGTAGTTTAAAATCAATTTCTCTAGCTGATCAAGCTTATCCACAGGTACCAACTGACGATAGTTGTCGGCCAACGCAGAAAATCGGGAAAGGGTATCTAACGGTGACTGTTGATGAACGCTCGCCTGCCATAAAAGGTAAGAAACGTCTTGGTCGATCTGGCGGGATATTCTCTGTAATGACATTGCAACCTCCTTGTTGCTGGTAAATGCTGCTGGTAAATACGTTAGGGTAAATCCATGCTCTTAGTAACATTAATGAAAGAGTAGCCAGCTTGATCCCGACTGTCAATATCCGATCAGGTTAATCAAGTATTGCTCAAAACTTGATTCAGCGCATCTCAACATAGGCACGCTGAACATCGCGCAGATCAAGCTCAAGAATCGTCGCGTAGGTATCACGCTGTACAGGGTAGCTTTTAACCACTCTCGCTCCGCGAATAACCCCGCCGACCGCCGCGTTAAACTGATCATTTTGAACGACCATTTCACGCACCTGACTGGTCCCAAACAGTTGCTGCCCATGGACAATCGCCGCCAGCTCTTGATAAGCCTGTAGCTTCGACGCCCGCATCGCTAACAACACTTTCTGATCCTCAGTTTCCCCCGGCTGCAAACTAATAGGCGCATAGCCGGTAGCCCTTACCATTCTTGGCTGAGCATCGATCTGAATCTCTAGATCAACAACCGCAGCATCTCGATTCTTCTCCTGATGCTGCTGGTAGTAATAACCCAAGGTGTCGCAACCGCCAAGCATTACGACAACCATAACCATCAGCCAACGCGTCATCCACTTCAGACTCATCATTATCTTATTGCCTTGATATTTATATAGTGCAGATCAGCGCTATTGATTAGCCGGCACGCCGCCGTTTTCGATGATCATGCCGTCGCGGCTGCTAAACGGATCATAACCTGGCAAAGCACCTTCCAGCTGGCTAACAGCGAAATCAGACTGTCCCGTTGCAACGACCTGCTGGGTTATTGTATCCAGCACCCGTGCATTCACCGTGATCCCTGAAGAATTGACGATATAGCTGCCACCCAATACATAACTGACCCTGTGCTTGCGATAGTACTCTGTCAATGGCAACTCCTGCTCGCTCCGATTAGCAAAGCCGATTGCTCGATGATCGATCAGATTGTAGCCTCGCGCTTGCAGCTCATGGAAAAAACCCTCAGCAATCTCGTCTCCCAGAGTACGCCGGCGATCGGTTTGAGAGAGGTCCACAAAGCCTGTAATGGCGATAGCTAGCTGCTTGATATTTCTCTTTGCCAGACCGGTTTCGAGCTGCTCAGCCATCTGCCTGACCGGAACCCCTAAATACCCCACCGGAGCTGCCAGTTCACTGCGCTCGGCCGGTTCCAAAGGTTTTGGGTCGGGCTGAAGCTGGTTTATATTGGTGACACGTGCCGAGACCTCATTATCAACCAGGACATGGATCGGTCCACGGGAACAGCCACTAAAGAGCAATGCGATCAGAAGCGCGCCAAGGGTTTTATTCATCAATATGAGATTCCATCGAATTTGCCCAGAAAATACCATAAAAGCCGCGACACAACGAGGCCAGCCGCCGCATAGAGCTCCAAGAAATGAAACAAGCTCCCGATCAGCAAGGCCTTTGCAGCATAGCCACTCAGTGCCAACGCAGTGATCAATTAAAGCAGGCTAGCCGTGTAGATAGCATTTTTTGCCGCCACTCGAGACTGGTGATGGACTCCGTTACAGCAGCATTCAGCCATAACTATCGCGGGCAATAGGTTTGCATCGTTGGATGATTTTAATTAGCTTAACGGCTCACCTCTTCACATGCTGACAGGTCGCCATGTTTTCACCGAATCGCTCGCTGCTCGCTTGCTCTCTCGTGTTGCTTATAAGTACATTTTCCACCCAAACTCTAGCCCTCAGCATCGTCGCCGAGGGCTCAGCGTTGATTCATAACCAAGACCTCTCCTATGCCAAACACCAGGCCCTTAGAAACGCCTCTCAGCAAGCGCTACTCCAAGCGGGTGCGCATATCAGCAGCGCCCAAACCCTTGACCAGGGTGTGATCCGTATCGACAACCTGCGGATTCGTACCCTCGGCAGTCTCAGCAATGTCCGGGTCATCGATGAACAGGTAAAGGGAGAACGGCTATGGCTGCGGATTCGCGCCGATGTCACGACAGAGCAGAGCTGCGCCCTCGGTGAGGCTCATACTCGCTATACCAAGTCTGCCGCCATCGCTGCCTTTCCGCTGTTAAACCGCAGCCAGGCAGCGCTGGGCAATCTGTATGCCGCTGAACAGCAGCTACCCAATGCACTGACCAAAGCGCTTAATAGCGCGGGTGTTCTGCGCGCCATGAACAGCTCGCAGCTTTCGGTCAACCCTTCCCCCACCACAGCGGCCTCCTACCAGCAAGATCAAGGCCCGATCACCGAATCATTACCCAGTTTCCGCGAGCTTGATGTCCAATTTATCGTCTCCGGAGTGATT
Source organism: uncultured Neptunomonas sp. (assembly GCA_963974645.1). Lineage (GTDB taxonomy): Bacteria > Pseudomonadota > Gammaproteobacteria > Pseudomonadales > Balneatricaceae > Motiliproteus. The sequence continues at coordinate 19,693 of CAXBEA010000006.1, forward strand.
CGCGACCTCAGCCCCTACGACCCGACTCGCCATGACGAGCAAGCAATCTTAAAAGTACTCTACGATCAATTCGATTTCAGGGGTCGGCAGCGGCTGCGAAACTTCGCTATCGATGTCTTTATCCACGACGGCTTCACCGGCACTCTGCTGTTCAGCCGCAGCTACCGAAGTGCAGGCTACTGGGACGCTGACGATACCGACCAGGTCGGTTTTTACACCCCTGCGTTTTTAAAAACGGACTACGGCCAAAATGTAAGGACGTTGCTGGGCCAGGTTAGCCAAGAGATCAATCAACAGCTGCAATGTGAACCTTTTCGTGCCCGCATCGTCCGTACTCAAGCCAACCAACTCACCTTTAATGCGGGCTCTGTCGTTGGCATCCAGCCTGGAGACCAGTTCCGGCTGTTGCGAAAATCAATTTTTTACGACACCCTCGATCAATCCCACGTTAGGCTTGAAGATACCCAAGCAACGGTTATCGTCAACGAGGTACAGCCACGTTTTTCAGTGGCCAACATGGATACCAACGCGGTTGTGCTCAACATCCAGCAGGACGATATACTCATGGCTTGGTAGAGATATTTGTCATTTTTGAACAACTTGCTACTATTGTGCAGCGCCTTGATTCATCATCTCTAGCGTACCTTCAGCGTTCTTATCGTTAGCCGGTTAGCTGAAAAAACCTTGATCGAACTAACCATCCGCAAAGCACCGGCAAAAGCACCCATAGAGTAAAACCATCATGCTCCCTACGTATCTTCAATTATGCACACTGCTGTTTGGGCTTGCGATTCTGGGAGGATGCCAACAGGGCAGTGATAGTTCATCGAGCAACGGCCTACTAATCAAGACTGAGCAGCCGCCGAGTCTGAAGCCACCCAAAGCGGGTACGGCCCTCCAAGATTTCGCCAGCCTCACCGATGTTAAAGAAAAAAAATCTGCCTTTTTCGACTATCTAGAGCCACAAATTGAACAAGAAAACAAACACATAGCCGAACTGCACGCGCAGTTTTCAGCCTTGCAGTTATTACTCAGAAAACAAGGCCAACTACACCCTGTGGATGCTGACTGGTTGAACCGGACAGCTAAACTTTACCGTGTCGACGAAACCGATCCGGCCAAGCAACTGCAGACACTGAAAGCAAAAGTAGGAACAATTCCCGCCGCGCTGGTTAAAGCCCAGGCCGCCAACGAGTCGGCCTGGGGCACCTCACGCTTCGCCCGCGAAGCCAACAACCTGTTTGGCCAATGGTGCTTCACGCCGGGTTGCGGCATCGCGCCAAAACAACGCAACCCCGGCGACACCCATGAAGTTCAATCTTTCCCGTCGGTCGCAGCAGGTTTACGGAGCTATTTTGTCAACCTGAACGGGCACCAGAGCTATGCCGATATGCGTCAAATTCGCCGCTGCCTCCAGAGCAGCCAAAAAACCTATAGTGGTCGGGCGCTTGCAGCAGGGCTGGTTAATTATTCAGCAAGAGGTGGGCATTACGTTGATGAACTGCAATCGATGATACGGATCAACGAGCTAGAGCCCTGGCATACAAACTGGTGGGGGGAGAACAATCCAGAACACCCCTGTTACGACTTGGTCCAGGTAGAGGCGGACCACCCAGACCCCGTTAAGGCCAATACAGAAGCCACCGCAGAAGTCACGATTGAAGCCAAAACTTCATCTGAAACCAAGCCTGAAGCAACTCTGGCCACGCTGAAGCAGGCGCTGGCAACCACGTCTGCAGCGCTACAATCAGCGACTACAAATCCAGCATCGCTACCTAAGCAATAACTGTCCTAAAAACTAATAGCCCTAGCCATCAACCGCGATAAGCCTAGGCGGATACCGCAGCTCTGTTGCGACAAACTACAGCCGCCCCTGACGCGAAAGCTGCCACACCCCGGCCGAGCGCTCGACAAATCCAACCGCGCCCAAGCGGTCTTGAATATCTGCCGTCTGGGGTCGCGCTTCGATCGTTAATGCATAACCCTGCTCCAAATCGAGCAACCAACGACCGGACAGCTGGACCTCTTTTGCCTCTCCCTTGAACAACAACTGCATCTTGCCATCGATACAATCGAGATTCGCATCAATCCGACCGATGCGATTTAACGTCTCAGCCATCAACCCTTGCCAGTTTTGCAGCGACAACTTCCCCTGAACCAGCGCAGAACAGCCCTGTAAGCCGATACGCCCCTGGGTTAGCGAAGCGCTAAGATCAACATTTAGCGGCAGCGGCTGGCCCTGAAATGACGAAACCCACTCACTAAGCGAACCGCTCAACTGCAAATCCTTGATGATCAACGAGCGATCCCAGGCAACCGCCAACTGCGCCTGATTCTGAGACTCACCCAATGAAAATCGGTAGCCAAAGGCGGCTTTCAACAGTGCCGAGGGCTGCCACTGCCAGGCTAGCGATCGCAGCCTGAGGGGTTGCGAAACGGGCAGCGCAATCTCCTGTGCCACTCCACGCCAAAGGTTACCACTGAGTCGCTTAATCTCTGGCAGTTGAAAAGACGCTAAGGGCTGCTTTAGAGAGGGTTGCGACTTAACTTGCGGATAAAACCATGCTACTGGAACCCAAAGCAACATCAACAGCAGATAGACCGCAACAAAACCGAAACAGCATTTGACCAACCCAGACCGCGAACGCCCCCCCTGACGCTTAAAGTTCAACATCAATATCCACCTGCTCATCTCCGCGTCTGACGCCAACAGGAACCGAGCCACCTGCCGTTACTAGGGCGATTAGCGCACTGATGTTTTCTGGCTTCGAAATGTCGATATGATTGATATGCGTCACCAGATCACCGGGTTGCAGCCCCAATGTTTTAAACAACCGTCCGTCTCTGCCTGCATTCAACCGATAGCCAATTACACGATTGTTTTCAACATACGGGCTGATCTGGACAAAACGACTGAACGATAGCGGATCAGTAAGGATTTTTTGCCGGTAGTCGCCCACGATGGCGGCCATCTCAGCCCCCTTTAGGTCAATTCTGGCAGGCAAGGATTGCGCATTCTCCGCCCGACTCCGCACCCTGTTTATCTGCCCTTTGCTCTGCCCTTGGCGGAGCTGATCTGACGCAAGTTCGATATACTCTCGCTGGCCATCGACCTCAATGACCACACGATCTTGCTGCACCTCGATCAAGCTTGATTTGCGCCCCAGTTGCAATGCATCCCCAGCCACATAAGCGGCTTGCTGATTACCGCTCAACAGGATCGCTACGGAACGCCCAGGCAGAGAGCCATGGATAATACCGATCAGCTTGACCGCATGCCGAGTTTTAACCGCCTGCGGTGCCGCTTTAACCACTGCTGGACGGATGGGCGCGGCCTGCACGGAACCGAGTAAATTTGCAGCAACAATAGAATCCACTTCAGCGTTAACGCCAACAGCCGCAGGCGCTGCTGGCGAGGTGACCGCTGAGGGGGCCATTAGCACAGCGGAGACCGACGACTCGGGTGCAATCAGCTTCCAACTCAGATCGGCAGCCTGATAGGCAAGCACGAACACTAGACTAGCGATTAGATAGCGTTGAAAATTCATATATCCGTTACAGGTAGTTGCCAATGGGTGTGGATACTAGCACTATCAACCTCACCCTGACGACTCTCTCAACCCTGCCAACAAACTGCCGGACAAGCAGAGCCTCGGCCTCCTAGCTAGGATAAAAATTCGATTAATATCATTTATTTAGACTATACCAGCGCAGCAGGCAATTCGTTACCGCACTCACTCGACGGCGTATAGCCGCCACCCTAAAAAGCGGTTATTATTCCGCTCTTATAAATTAACGACATGGAAAGTTTTAAAACCCTATGGCATCGACAAATCAGCCCTACATCTACGTTGCGCAGGTGATTTTACAACTCCAGCCTATTTTTTGTCGCTTGGCCTCCATGGCAACCTCGTTTTCCACTGCTAGAGCGGTGCGTAACCCTATCTCTATCTGCCTACTGGTTTGCCTGCTTGGCATCTCCGCTCTGTCTCAGGCGGAAGACTTCAGCGTCGATATGCGTGACACCGATATCAAAGAGTTTATCGCGACTATCGGTAAACTAACCGACAAGACCATCATCATCGACGACCGGGTCAAGGGTAAGATCAATATCCGCAGCCCGCGCACCGTAAGCGCCTCCGAGCTCTACGATATCTTTCTGGTACAACTGGGGGTCAGCGGCTTTGCCGTTGTTGATCTGGGCAACAACATTCTCAAGGTAATCCCCTCGCAGGGTGCCAAGCTGGAGGGGATCGATGTCCAGACCGACGGCGACCCCCTGCCGCGCTCGACCGAAAACGTGGTCACCCGGGTGGTGCAGGTGAACAACGTTGATGTCAACGCGCTGGTGCCTATCCTGCGTCCACTGGTCGATAACAAAACCGGTATCATCGCCCCCTACCCCGCCTCCAATGTGATCCTGATCACCGACCGCGAATCCAATGTCAGACGGCTGCTGCAGATAATCATTCAGGTCGACAAGGCCGACACCGACGATACCGAGATTATCCAGCTGTATAACGCCTCAGCGCAGGATATCAGCAAGACCCTCACCACCCTGATGCGCGAACAGACCAAAGGGGCTGAGGGTGCCCGGCAGATGCCGATGATCACCGCCGATGAGCGCAGCAATAGCCTGCTGATCCGGGCCGACAAGGCGAGCCGCGCCTACCTGAAAAAAGTGATCGAAAAGCTCGACTCTGAGGTAGAGACCGACACCAACACCCGGGTGCGCTACCTCAAATACGCCAAGGCGATCGATCTGGTGCCGGTTTTAGAAAGTATTAGCAGTTCGATCACCACCGCCGACAAAGCAGTAGCAGGCAAAGCGCCGCCACAAAATCAATCCAGTATTAATATCAAAGCCCACGAGCCGACCAACAGCATCGTCCTGTCGGGCACCCCGAGCCTGATTAAGGAAATTGATAGCGTGATCGATAAGCTCGACATCCGCCGCGCCCAGGTGCATGTCGAGGCGATCATCGTCGAGATGACCGAAAGGCGAGCCAAGGAGTTGGGGATGCAGTGGCTGTTCGGCAGCAAGGACGGCGGCAGCATCACCCCTGTCGGCGGCACCAACTTCAACAATCTAGGCAACGGTATCAATACCGCAGGCGCTGCGGCACTCGCTGATACCGCTAGCTTGGCGGGAATCATGTCCAATGTAGAAGGTTTATCACTGGGGCTGGGCCGTTTCGACAGTTCTGGGTTTAACTTCGCTGCACTGATCAAGGCGCTGGAAACCGATACCGATTCCAACATCCTCTCCACCCCCAGCCTGATGACGATGGATAACGTCGAGGCCTCAATATTGGTTGGTCAAGAGGTTCCGGTCGTTACCGGATCCGTCGCCGGTGACAACAACAGCAACCCATTCCAGACCATCTCGCGAGAAGAGGTGGGGGTCAAACTCAAAATCACCCCCCAGGTCAACGACGGCAGCGCGGTGCAGCTCAAAATCGAGCAGGAGGTCTCTTCGGTTACCGGGACCAACTCATCCGATTTCATCACCAACAAACGCGAGATCAACACTACGGTACTGATCGATGACGGTGCAACCATCGTTTTAGGTGGGCTGATCGACGACGATGTTCAGGAGAGCAGCTCCAAGGTGCCGCTGCTGGGCGATATCCCCTATCTAGGGCGGCTGTTCCGCTCCGACTCGACCAAGATACTACGGCGTAATCTGATGGTTTTTATCCGCCCTACAATTATTCGCGACCAGAATTCGATGACCCTGATCAGCAGCGCTAAATACGGCTATATCCGCGCCCAGCAGCTGTTGCAGGAAGGACAAGGGATCCAGTTGTTCCGCGACGAAGCACCGCGGGTGCTGCCCGAGTGGACCGGGATGAGCCCCTCGCTACCGAACCTAGTAGCCCCCGAGTAGAGTGCCGAGATGAATTCACTCGCTAGCTCTTCAGTTTCAAGGACGTCAGACTCAACCACTACCTTGTCACCCGACGGCAAGACTGAAACCCAGAACCCAGCCCCTCAGACCCTGCCACGGCTGCCGTTCAGCTTTGCCAACCGTTTCAGCCTGACCCTGAGTTGGGACCCTGCAGGCGAGCTAGCGACCCTCAGTCATACTGACAAAACCCCGCTGACCGCGATCCTTGAGGTGCAACGGCTGCTCTACCCGCTGCAACAGAAACTCCAGCTACAACGTTTGGACGTTGAAACCTTTGGCCGGCTGCTCAGCGAGGACTACCAGCAGAGCAGCCAGGCCAATATGCAGCTGATGGAGCAGATCGGCGACGAGGTGGATCTGTTTAAGCTAGTGCAGGAGCTGCCAGAAAACGAGGACCTGCTTTCCGCCGCCGATGATGCCCCCATCATCAAGCTGATCAACGCGCTACTGGCCGAAGCGATCAAAGAGGGCGCTTCGGATATCCATATCGAGCCCTACGAGAAACGCCTTTCGGTCCGGCTGCGCGTCGACGGGGTGATGCGCGAGGTGCTGTCGCCTAACTACAAACTGGCGGCGTTGTTGATCTCGAGAATCAAGGTGATGGCCAAACTGGATATCGCCGAAAAACGGGTACCCCAGGATGGTCGAGTGTCGTTAAAAATTGCCGGTCGATCGTTGGATGTCCGGGTCTCCACGCTGCCCTCCAATAACGGCGAGCGGGTGGTAATGCGCCTGCTCGACAAGCAGACCGCGCAGCTGGACCTGAGTCATCTGGGGATGCAGCCCGAAACCCTGGCCCAGTTCAAAAAACTGCTACTGCAACCCAACGGCATCATTCTGGTCACCGGACCCACGGGATCGGGTAAGACCACCACCCTCTACGCCGGTCTAGGGATGCTCAACACCCGCGACCGCAATATCCTCACAGCCGAAGATCCGGTCGAATACACCCTCGATGGCATCGGCCAGACTCAGGTTAACCCCAAGGCGGGGATGACCTTCGCCAAGAGCCTGAGGGCGATGCTACGCCAGGACCCGGATATCCTCATGGTCGGCGAGATTCGCGATCTGGAAACCGCCGAAATCGCGGTTCAGGCCAGCCTTACCGGCCACCTGGTGCTATCGACGCTGCACACCAACAACGCCGTCGGTGCCATCACCCGGCTGCAGGATATAGGGGTGGGTTCCTACCTGATCGCCTCCAGCGTCAAAGGGGTCCTCGCCCAGCGGCTGGTACGGCGGCTCTGCTCGCACTGCAAGCAGCCGCATCTGCTGAGCAGCGAGGAGGCGTCACTGCTTGGTGATGCCAAGCTGTCCGGCAGCAGTGCTTTCAAGGCATCGGGCTGCAGCGACTGCAACCACACCGGCTATCGTGGTCGCATCGGCGTTTACGAGCTGCTGGTGATCGATGAGGCGCTCTCGGAGCTGATCCACTCCGAGGCCAGTGAAACCGAACTCTATCGATACCTGCGCCAGCACCTAGGTACGCTGCAGCATGAGGCCAGAGCCTTGATTGCTCAGGGCGTCACCTCGATCGCCGAAGTCTCGCGCTCAATCAGAAGCGATTAGAGATCCCGATGACTGCCTACAACTACCACGCCCTCAACGTCAAAGGCAGCCCCCAAAAAGGCACCCTCGAAGCCGACTCTGAGCGTCAGGCACGGCAACAACTGCGTGACCAGGGACTACTGCCAACCCAGATTGATCCGGTCAGCGCCCAATCCGAACAACCGCACAAAACCGGATTTCGGTTCGAACGTTCGCTCTCCAGCAACGATGTTGCACTCTTTACCCGCCAGCTCTCGACCCTGGTCGAATCGAGTATTCCGCTGGAAGAGTCGCTGCACGCGATCACCCGCCAGAGCGATAACAAGAAACTCAAGAGTACCGTGCTGGCGATTCGCACCCGGATCTTGGAGGGCCACAGCCTCGCCGATGCGCTGGCCCAGTATCCTCGCAGCTTCAGCGAACTATACCGCGCCATGGTTGCCGCCGGGGAGCAATCCGGCAGTCTGGGACAGGTACTGCTGCGGCTGGCTGAATACAGCGAACGCCAGCAGCAGATCCGCAGCAAAATCCAGGTCGCGCTGATCTACCCCGCCGCCCTGACCACCGTCGCTACCGGAGTGATCATGCTGCTGATGACCTACGTGGTGCCCAAGGTGGTGGCGCAGTTTGAACATATGGATCAGACCCTGCCGCAACTAACCCGGATCGTCATCGCCCTCAGCGATGGCCTCCAAGCCTACGGTCTGCATCTGCTAGGCTTGATAATTGCCCTTGTGCTGCTGATTCGCTGGCTGCTCGGCAAACCGGCCCAGCGCCTGGCCTGGCACCGCTTGCAGCTGCGTTTGCCGCTGATCCGACGGTTCGTTCTGACCCAGCAATCGCTGCAATTTGCCCGTACCCTGGCGATCCTGGTCGGCAGCGGCCTGGATCTGATGCAGAGCTTAAAAGTGGCCACCGCGCCGGTGACCAACCTGTTTTTGAAACAGGCTGTGATCAACGCTACCGAGCGTGTCCGCGAAGGCAGCTCGCTCGCCCAGGCGCTGGAGCAGTCCGGTTCATTTCCGCCGATGCTGGTGTATATGATCGCCAGTGGTGAGCAGAGCGGCGAACTGGAGCAGATGCTGGCTCGCGCCGCCGAAAACCAGCAAGCCGAATTTGAGACCCGCGTGGCCTGGTTAGTCGGGCTGTTTGAACCGGCACTGATTTTGCTGATGGGCTGTGTGGTGTTGGCGATCGTGCTGGCGATCCTATTACCTATTTTACAAATGAATAATCTTACCGCGCTATAACGGAGCCTGAATTGTGAAGATATCCCCTTTACCCCTGCCAAAAAGATTCACCCGGAAAAACCAACAGCAAGGTTTTACCCTGCTGGAGATCATGGTGGTGATCGTAATTCTCGGCTTGCTGGTTGCCGTCGTTGCGCCCAATGTATTGCAAAATCAGGATAAGGCGATGGTGCAGAAGGCCCGTGCCGATATCGCCATTCTGGAACAGGCCCTAGACCTGTATAAACTGGATAACTTCAGCTACCCCAGCACCGATCAGGGGCTCGAAGCGCTGGTCAGCAAACCCAGCGGCAATCCTGAACCCAAGCGCTACAACAGCAACGGCTACATTAAACGCCTGCCCAACGATCCCTGGGGCAACCCCTACCAATATTTGCAGCCGGGCGCGCATAACCCGGTTGATATCTTTTCGGTCGGTGCCGATGGCGAGCTAGGCGGTACTGAACTGGCTGCCGATATCGGCAACTGGGACTAACCCAGCCCGGTTGTCGCATTAATCTCAGCGCTACAGCAAACCAACTCGGCACGAGTGTCGACAGCACATCGACAGAGGCTAAATATTCTGCCAAGGAAGCACAGTTTGATCAGCCGAACCCAATCTGGCTTTACCCTGTTAGAGCTGATGCTGGTAATCCTGATCATCGGCCTGATGGTCGGCACGGTAAGCTTGGCACTGCCCGACTCTTCAGACCAGAAGCTGCAACAGCAAGCGTCGCGGCTGCATGCGCAGATCAACCTGGCCAGCCAGCAAACGGTATTCCAAAACACCGATATCGGTTTATTAGTCACCGCCGACAGCTACCAGTTTTATCAGTACCAGGGCGATAACTGGGCGCTGCTCGAACCCCAATCTAGATTTTCAGCCCGTTCACTGCCTGCCCAAGCCTTTTACGAACTGAGTCTGGACGGCCAGCCGATCGACCTGAGCGAAACCCAGCAGCCTCAGGTGCTGTTCTTCAGCGATGGCCAGATGAGTGACTTTGAGCTGGCGCTGCGCATCGACCAGCAACCGCAGAGCTTTCGTATCCGTAGCAATCTGAGTGGCCAGACCGCACTCACCCGGACGGGGCCGAAACCATGATTCGGGTTGATGCTTTCACAAGCAGGCAGCGCTATCTATCACATCCATCTCCACAAAAACGGCAACAGGGGATGTCGCTGCTGGAACTGCTGGTGGCGGTGTTTATCTTCGCCGTCGCAGCTGGAGGGTTGTTTAAGGTGATCGGCGAGAACAGCCGTCATACCGAACAACTGGAGCTGCGCTTTTTTGCCCAGCTTGCCGCCAACAATGCACTGATCGAACTGCAGCTGTTGCCGCAGTGGCCGAGCCTGGGCAAGCACAGGGACAAGACCGAGCTTGGCGGTCGTCGTTTCAGCATCAGCCGCAATGTCGAAGCCACCGACAACGCCCTGATCCGCAAAGTTACGATCAACACAGGCCTCGCCGACAGCAATACCGATCGCCTCTCAGCTGCAACTCAGCCATTGGCTGAGCTGCAAGCGTTTATGGGGCCGACACCCTGATGCGGCGCCAAGACAGACAACGGGGTTTTACCCTGATCGAGATGCTGGTTGCGGTCGGACTGCTGTCACTGCTGGGGCTGGCCTCGGCACTGGCACTCAATAGCGCGCTTCGCAGCCAATCGATCATCGGCGCCAAGCAGGATGCACTGGAGCAGTTACAGCGCACCCAGCGACTACTCAGCCGTGACCTGGAGCAGCTTCTGCTACGTCCAAGCCGTGACAGTTTTGGCAACCCTCTGGACTTAGAGCTGATCGCCCAGCAACCCGAAGCCAGCGATAACGGCCTGCTGTTACAGTTTTTTAAAACCGGCCGGCGGCTGCTCAATCAATCCTCGCCCCGGTCACGCCTGGAGCAGGTACGTTATAGGGTAGAAGAGCAGCAGCTAATTCGTGAAACCACCACCGTACTGGATCCTGCCGGCAGTACACCCTGGCACGCGGGGGTGCTTATGGATCAAGTCACCCAGATCCAGCTACGTTTTTTTCACCAGCAGCAATGGCACGACCAGTGGCCGCCGTTAGCCGCCACGGCAGGCACCGGCCTGCTCCCGGCCGCGATAGAGATCCAATGGCAGACGATCCGTTTTAGCGATCTAAGCCAACTTATTTTGATCCCAGGCGGCAGTTGATGACTCTCCCACAACGGCCTTCCTATCAGCGCCTACCCAGCCAGCGACCAGCAAAGCAACAGGGCATCGCCCTGATCATGGTGCTGCTGATCATCACCGTGGTCAGTGTCGTGGCTACCGAAACCAGCAGCCGGATTCAGTTCGAGATCCAGAAGGCGCAGAACCGGCAGCAGTACCAGCAGAGCTATTGGTACGCGCTGGGGGCCGAGCGCCTGGCCAGGGGGTTGCTCGAAGCCGCGAGCAAGGATCCGACGATCCATCTGGATCAGGCCTGGGCTAATGCTTTTCTGACCTATCCGATCGAGGGCGGCGGGATGTCGATTCAGATCAACGACCAGCAGAACTGCTTTAACCTCAATGCCCTCGCGACCCTCAATACCCCCGAGGTCAGCCTACCCGATCTGCCGCTGCGGCAGCGCCAACTGACACAACTGCTGCACCAGCTCGATGCGGATCCTGGCCAGGTTCCACAGCTGATCGAGCCGCTACTCGATTGGCTCGACAACGACACCCTGCCCACAGGATTCCAGGGTGTCGAAGACCTGCACTACAACGCCCTCAGCCCTGCCTACCTGCCTGCTAACGGCGCGTTGAGCGATCTTAGCGAACTCCGCTTGATCGATGGCTTTATCCCCACCCAGGACGCTGAGAAGGAGTTTATCGAGCGGCTACGCCCCTATCTCTGCACCCTGCCGACCGATGTTCTGCGGGTCAATATCAACACCCTGCCCGCAGAACAGGCGCCGCTACTGGCCGCCCTCTCAGAAGCAAAGATTTTGGCTGAAGATATACAAGAGGCGCTAGAGCAGCGTCCAGCAGAGGGGTTCACCGATATAGAGGCGTTTTGGAGCCTGTTACCGCCGCCTACGACAGGAGCACCGCCTCTGGATGAGGGGCTGAAACCCTATTTAAGCCTGAGCTCGGAGTTTTTCCTAGCCAGGATTCAGGTCAGGTATTACGATGCCAGCCTGACCCTATTTAGTCGAATTCGGGTCACCGCCGACAAGCCGAGTACCTACCAGCGCCGTTACGGGGGCCCCAATGAGTGAACGCCTACTACTGAGATTAGGGTCCAGCGCCGAACAACCGGTGCACTGGCTGCACTGGGATGACGCCCAGCGCCAGGTGCTCGATCAGGGCCAGCTCGGCGCGCTTAGCGATCTTAGCCAACTCACCCCACTGGCGATCCGTATCCCCTGCTACGCGCTGGTGTCCAACGCCGCGGTACTCACCACCGAAGTACAGCTACCCAATAACAGCCGTGCGGCGCGTGAGGCGATCCCCTACCAGCTAGAAGAGCAGCTGTGTGAGGAGATCGAAAAGCTCCACTTTGCCACCGCTGATGCCGTCGCTCCCGGTCGCTACCCGGTCGCGGTGGTCGCCCGCTCGCTGATGGATCTTTGGCAACAGGGGCTCTTGGCCGCAGGCATCCCGATCCAGAAACTCTGTGTCGATGCGCAATCGATCGCGCTCGTATCCGGGCAGCTGCAACAGCTCCAGCTACTGGATCAGACCCTGATCCGCGGTCCTGAAGGAGAGAGTTTCTCCTTCTCCAGCGATCAAGCCGAGTCCTGGCTGACCTTGGCTGAAAATCAACTGGGGCAGAACGCCGTAGCGCTCGATCAAACAGCCGCAGCAATAGAGCCCCCTATCAAGACAGGGCTAACAACGCTGGCGGAGCGCTTTAATCCCGACACCGCGATCGACCTGCTTCAGGGTAATTACAAACTCAGGGATCCGGTTAAACAGCTGCTGCGGGCTTGGAAACTCCCCGCCGTGCTACTCTGCCTGATGATGGCCCTGGAGGGCGGGCAACTGCTCTGGCAGCAACAGCAGCTCGAGCAGCAGAAACAGCAGCTCGAGCAGCAGATCAGCGCGCTGTTCAGTGCCACCCTGCCTGGCAGCCGCAAGGTTAATCCTGCTGCACAGCTGGATAATGAACGTAAACAATTGGCACAACGCAGCCGGGGCAGCGAGTTTCTTGATTTGCTGCATAAAAGCTTACCTGGTTTTAAACCAGGTCGCAGCCTGAGCATCCAAGACCTGGCTTATCAGGCCCAGACCCAAACTCTCATTCTGGAGCTGGAGGCTGATAGCCACGGCGCACTGGAACGGCTAATTGAAACCCTGTCTCAACAGGGTTTAGCGGCGCAGATCCAGCGTTCTCGGCAGCAGAATGGCCAGGTCAGCGCCCAGATCAGCATCAAGGAGGTGTTATGAGAGTTAATCGCTGGTACCAAAGTCTGGCTGATCGCGAGAAAATTCTGGTTGCGTTGGGCAGCAGCTGCGGCTTGATTCTGCTGCTGTTGTTGCTTATCTGGCGGCCACTGACCGCATTCAACCAGCAACTAGAAACGCAAATCAGCAGTAAAGCCCGTCAGCTGGCAACGATGCAACAGGCCGCGCAACAGATAGCGCACTATCGCCAGACCAGCCAAGGACAAACGGGGACTGGATCGCTGCAGCAGCGGGTTACCCATACCGCAAGCTCGCTGAGAGTTAGCCTGACAAGAATGCAGAGCAGCAACGAGCAGACCCTACAACTCTGGATCGATCGGGTGGAGTTTAACAGCCTGCTGCAACTGATCGATCAGCTATCACAACAGGGGGTAGCACTCGACAAACTCAACCTGCAACCGCTGCCTGAGATCGGTTACAGTAAAGCCAGACTGACGTTGATTGAGTTATAAAAGAGCACAGATCAGAAAACCGCACTGCAATCATCCCAGCCTAGTAGTTATCCTAGTATCTAAAGCCTTATTCCGTTTGTCGGGTCTCCCTCAGACAGCATCTGCTTTAGGATTTCACGCGCCTCAACCCCCGGCACGATGCCGCTCAGTTCTCCCTCAAGCACCGTCGCACCCTGCTCTTTAGTGATACTTACTACGGCTTTAGCCCGGCCCCGTTGATCCAGTGCCGTGATCAGCCAACTGCAGGTGATCGTTTCGCCCACATACACAGGTCCTTTGAAACGGAAGTTCATCGTTGAAGCCAGCCAGCCAATCTGGCCACCAATTTCAGTCGCCAGGCTTGCCGTTAACAGCCCGTGGCAAATCGGCGCCGAAAAGTTTTTGGCTTCAGCAAAGCGGGTGTCGAAATGGACCGGGTTATAGTCACGCGATAGCCTGGCGAAATCCCCAACTTCCTCATCGGTAAAGGTTCGGGTGATAGTGAACCCATCCCCGACTTTAAGGCCATCTGCGGCCCGCTGTCTAAAATCCTGCATCGCTAAAAGATCCTTGGCTGAATGATCACTAATGACTAAACCCTATTCAGGTTTTTGTTCCACCTCTTCCTGTGCTGCCTGATACAACTCGTCGGAGGTGAACTGGGTGCCTGGTTGAGGCACGAAGGGCACTTTAGGCTGCTCTCGTGGTTTGAACGCGTGCGCCACACTGTAGATCGCCAGCACCATGGCCACGATGCCATTGAAGGTAAAGAGCCCCTGCGGGCCCAGCTCACCCATCATCCAGCCGGCTACCAACGGCCCTACCACCGCGCCTATACCGAACCCGGCCAACAGCGCTCCCGAGGTCTGCATCCGCCGCTCCGGATCACCCCAGTCATTGGCATGCGCGGCACTCAACGAATAGATGGTGAAAGAGAGACAGCCATAGACAAAGCTCCCTCCCAGCAACCAGACTAATGCGACCTCCTGTTCGACCAAAATCACCAGTACTAAACAGGCCAGCGCCAACACTACCGAGACACCGGCAATGACCAAACGTCGCTCAACCCGATCGGAGTAACGCCCGATAGGCATCTGCAGCACCAATCCGCCCAGAATACCCACCGCCATAAACAGTGATATCTGCTCGATACTAAAGCCAACCTCGGTGCCGAACAACGGCCCCATAGTATAGAAAGCCGCGTTCATCAGCCCGGCGGCAAGTGAGCCATAGAAACCTACCGGCGAGGCCCGCAGCATCGGTGAGATTCGCAGCGGGCCCGGTGGTTCCGGCAGCGGCGCATGGGTACGGGTAAGCAATACCGGCAACAACGACAGCGAGAAGATAATCGAGGCCAGGGTGAACAGGCGAAAACCACCCGGATCATCCAGCATCAGCAGCAGCTGCGCCGAGCCTGCACCCAGGTAGTTGATAAACATGTAGATCGACAGAACAGCACCGCGGTTATTATTCTCTACCCGGGCGTTGAGCCAGCTCTCGGTCACCACGATCAATCCCGCCATGCTGAATCCGGCGATCAATCGCAGCCCCATCCACAGCGGCGGTGAGACAAACAGGTTATGGATCAGCGGGGTAATAGACAGCAGCGAGGCAAAAACCCCGAACGCCCGGATATGACCTACCTGATTGACCACGCTGGCAGCGTACCGGGCACCCACAAACAGCCCCAGATAATAGCCCCCCATCACCACCCCGATCAGCAGTGACGAGAACCCCTCCATCTCGGTACGAAGACTCAGCAGGGTAGTGAATAAACCATTGGCAAGCAGCAAAAAGCCATAACTGAGCAGCAATGCCAGCAGTTGACGCAGAGAGTGCAGAACCGGCATCGATTACCTCGCGGGGATGCTAGAATCAGGTTTGAAATAGCTATCCTTGGAATGGCTATTTCGACAGAAAGAATTTCAACAGAAAGAATTTCGAAAAAAGCCATTAAAACATAAAATCGCCTAAAGCTATCTCCCGTAAGCGACCTTCTGTTTAAACGAAAAAACCGGGCCTAGGCCCGGTTATAAACACTGTATAAGCAACAGAGCCAGGCTCAGTAACTTATACAGGTACTGCTTCTGATCAACTTAGCGTGCTGCTAGCTCATCTTTCTTGGGCAGTTTGAACGTCCACACCATACCGCCCTGATTTAGGTCTTTAACCCGCTTAGCAACTTCGCCACCCCAGAGAGGGACCGCGCCACCCCAGCCGGAGACGATGGCGAGATACTGTTCGCCATCCTGTTCCCAGGTAATCGGCGAGCCGACAATCCCTGAGCCAGTATTAAAGCGATACTTCATCTCGCCCGACTTGGCATCAAACGCCATCAGGTAACCTTCGGGGTTGCCGGTAAAGACCAGTCCACCTGCCGTTGCCAACACCCCACCCCACAGCGGCGCGTTGTTCTCATAACGCCACACCTCTTTGCCAGTTTTGGGATCGATCGCCTTCAACACGCCAATATAGGCTTCGTTGATCGGCTTGATGGTGAAGCCTGCGCCCAGATAAGCCGCACCCTTCTTATACGCGGTCGGCTCGTTCCAGATATCCATCTCCCACTCGTTGGAGGGTACATAGAAATAACCGGTGTCCTGTGAATAGGCCATCGGCATCCAGTTCTTGCCACCTAAGAATGCAGGCGCTGCAACTACCGACGAACCCTTCTTGCCATCGGCCGCTGCAGTAGGATTACCCGGACGGAAATCATCGTTATAGATAGGACGTCCGTTCTTATCTAGCCCTTTGGCCCAGCTGATCTTATCGACGAACGGGAAGCCGCGGATAAAGTCACCGTTGGTCCGATTGAGTACGTAGAAGAAGCCGTTACGATCGGCCGTAGCTGCCGCCTTAACGGTTTTGCCAGCCTCTTTGTAGTCAAACGAGATCAGTTCATTAACCCCGTCATAATCCCAGCCGTCGTGCGGGGTGGTCTGGAAGTGCCAGACGATCTTGCCGGTATCTGGATTGATCGCCAGACGCGAGGAGCTGTAGAGGTTATCCCCTGGACGCAGATGCGAGTTCCAGGGAGCAGGGTTACCGGTGCCGAAGAACATCAGCCCCGTATCAGGATCGTAGGTGCCGCCGAGCCAGGTTGCCGCGCCACCCGACTTCCATAGATCACCCGGCCAGGTTTTACCGGCCTCGCCACCCGTGATGCCATTCTCCTTGCCATTGAGGTAGCCCATATGCCCCTCGACCGTAGGCCGGGTCCAGACCACATCACCGGTCATGGCATCATAGGCTTCGACCTTGCCGACAATTCCAAACTCACCTCCGGAAACCCCGGTAATGACCTTGCCCTTGACCACGATAGGCGCGGCAGAGATGGAGTAACCGGCCTTATAGTCTGCCACTTTCTTCTTCCACACCGTCTTGCCGGTGTCTTTATTGAGTGCCACCAGCTTGGCGTCTAGGGTGCCGAAGATCACCAGGTCGTCGTATAGGGCGACGCCACGGTTGATTACGTCACAGCAAGGCATGATATTTTCAGGCAAGCGGGCATCATACTGCCAGAGCTCATCGCCACTCTTAATGTCGATCGCGAACACCCGCGAGTAGGAGCCGGTGACGTACATCACCCCATCCTTAACCATCGGCTGGGATTCCTGGCCGCGCTGCTTTTCGCCGCCAAACGAGAAGCCCCAGACTGGACGCAGATCCTGTACCGTATCGCCATTGACCTTGGCCAAGGAGCTGAACCTCTGTCCACGAAGCCCCATGCCATTGGTGACGACATCTTGCGTCGTTGCCTGGTCCTTGAGGATATCCTGGTCGGTTACCTTGGCCTGCGTCAGGCCCGTCATGGACATGGCCGCGACCAGCGAGGTCAGTGCCAGCCCTTTGAGGCCATAACTTTGATATTTCATCGCATTCTCCTTTGAGGATGTTCTTATTCGAATAAGATCGATCACCCCGACCCCGCTGCGTACGCGCAAGGGTCTGATGATGGGTACCATTCTTGTTTGGCAGCTAAAAACCAACAATCCAACTTGGGGGGCGGTTTTCTACTCTCTTGGTAGTAGTACTGCGGCAATCATCGCTTGATCGGCCCAGGTATTTTTCTGCGAGCCACAAAACTCAACCATGATGCCAGCGCCTATTTGATCGCTAAATTCCAGCGCGTCGGTAAAGGAATTTTTTTCATTAAAGACTCTGCTGCAACAGTTTACGCAGCCCACACGATCTGGCCGCCGTGTCCCGTTTTGTGTTTAACGAAGGCCAACAGATCACCCGTTGATGACCGTGCCACGCCAGGTGATGAGGTAGATGCCTACCGAGGCCAATACAGTGTTCAACAGATTTAAATTAAATACCCTCTAAATTCATTGAATTAAAATTCTAACCCTCTTATACTGCACGTCGCAACGAGAATGGTTCGTATTACCATTCGTACTCACATTCCTACTGGAAAAACTTCACAATGAAATTCAAACTATCCGCTTTATCTGTAGCCGTCTCCATCGCCTGCTCCACATCTGCGTTTGCTGAATTAGATCAGGTCAGTGTGATCGGCAGCCAGGAAGCCGCCAATGCCACAGCGGGAGCCGCGACCTACATCGGTGAGCAAGAGCTGGAGCGCTTCGAATACACCGACATCAATCGTATTCTTAATTCCGTTTCCGGGGTCTACCTGAGAGAAGAGGATGGCTATGGACTACGCCCCAACATCGGGATCCGTGGTTCAGGGACAGAGCGTTCCGGTAAAATCACCCTGATGGAAGATGGTATCCTGATTGCGCCGGCACCTTATGCGTCACCCTCCGCCTATTATTTTCCAACCGCGGCCCGGATGCAGGCGATAGAGGTAATTAAAGGCCCAGGTGCGGTTAAATACGGTCCGCGCACGACCGGTGGTGCAATCAACATGGTTTCCCGCCAGATTCCTGAAGGCGACCAGGCGGTGGTAGATATTGCCGCAGGTTCTGATAACGCACGTAAAGCGCATATCTACGGCGGTACCTCAACTGACCGCGTGGGAGCGGTCGTCGAAGTACTACGCCAGGAAACCGATGGCTTTAAAGAGCTGGATAATGGTGGCGACACCGGTTTCAACAAAAACGACTATCTGGCCAAGCTTCGTCTGAACTCTGATGCCGACGCCCGGTTTCAGCAGGAGGTGGAATTCAAGATTCAGAAATCTGATGAAACCTCCAACGCATCCTATCTGGGACTGACCGCGGCAGACTTCGAGGCTGACCCCTATCGTCGTTATGCCGGCTCTCAGAAAGATGTAATGAATACTGACCAGCAGTCGCTGTCGTTGAGTCACTACATCCAACTGCGCGACAATGTCGAGCTGGACACCGTTATCTACCGCAACACCTTCTCCCGTAATTGGTACAAGCTGGATAAGGTCGGCGGGGTTTCAATATCCAACCTGTTGGCAGACCCGGTCACCCATGCAGCTGCGTTCGACGTGGCCAGCGGTAACGGTGACGACGCTACCTTGCTGGGTGTTAAAGCTAACAATCGTGATTATTACGCGCAGGGAGTGCAGTCTACCGCCCGCATTGAACTGGCTAACCATGAGCTTGAGGTGGGGCTCCGTTATCATAAAGATGCGATGGATCGCTTCCAGTGGCTGGACCAATACACGATGGATAGCAACGGTTTGATGACGTTGGCGACAGCGGGTACACCCGGAGATGACTCTAACCGTATTGAATCCGCCGAAGCAAAATCGGTTTTTATTGAAGACCAGGTCAACCTTGGTGCCCTCAATGTAACTGCTGGCGTCCGTTATGAAACCGTAGACACCAAGAAAGAGGATTGGGGAAAAACCGACTCCGGCCGTGACAATGCAGCCACCGTTACCACCGGTAAGTCTTCTGCGGTCATTCCTGGCATCGCCCTTACGTACCAGTTGAATCCGAATTTGGTGCTGTTGGGTGGTGTCCATAAAGGCTGGCAGCCAGCAGCTGTGGCAAAGGCAACCGATAAAGATGAGGAGAGCACCAACTACGAGCTGGGCCTGCGTTACGCAGAAGCCAACTTTAACGGTGAGATCATCGCTTTCTATAACGACTACAACAACCTGGTGGGTTCCTGTACGGCATCCAGCGGTGCTGATTGTGACATCGGTGATGAGTTTGATGGCGACGCTGTGACGGTTGAAGGGGTTGAGCTGAACCTGGGGTATCAGCTACACACACTGGGCGCACGCTTCCCCCTAAAGGCCGCTTACACCTATACCACCTCTGAGTTCCAGACCAGCTTTGACAGTGACTTCTTTGGCGATGTCTCCGCCGGTGATGAGCTGCCCGATATGCCGAAGCACATGCTCTACGTGTCTGCCGGGATTGAGAAAGGTTTTTTTGCAGCAACCCTGGCAGCAAAATACACCTCTGATATGCGAGCCGATGCCGGTTCAGGCGCGATTGACCCTAATGTTGATGTGAAAGCACACACCGTGTTTGATCTGGCCGCCAATTACGCCCTGAGTCAAGATGCAGCGGTTTATCTGACCGTCGAAAACTTGCTGGATAAAGAGTATGCTGCAGCCGGAAAGCCCGCAGGTCTGCGCCCGGGGAAACCCCGTACGTTGATGGCCGGACTTAAGTACAGCTTCTGATCTGCTGTCATCTACATCGGGTAACGCTCGATGCCCCTGGAGTCCGCCCTCTTCCGGCCTCCAGGGGCATTGGCCGTTTCTCCTCCCCAACAACACTCAGGATCGGGCTACAGCAGCCTCGCAGCACAGGTTTTTTCCATGTTTAAGTATCTCGTTGTACCGGGCAGGCTCGCGTTATATCCCTTGCTCTTCACCCTGTCCCTTCAGGTACAGGCCGCCTCCCTGAATCAACTGCTGGATATCAAACAGCAGGAAAATGGCGAAAGTCGTCAGACCCAGCAGCGGGTCGAGGAGATCGATGATCAAAAGCAGCGCCTGATCGAACACTATCGCCAGCAGGCGCTGGAGCTGGACCGGGTGGAGCGCGCTAACCAGAGCCTGGCAAAAATGGTCGCGGGCCAAACAAAGATGCAAGACGAGTTCGCCGTTAAAGTGGCCCGGATTGATGCGACCCAACGTCATATCACACCCATGATGGCGGATATGGTCGACGCTCTGGAGCAGTTTGTCCGCCTGGATCTGCCGTTCCTCGCCGAAGAGCGTGCCTTGCGGGCCGAGGCCCTGCGGCAGATTCTGGAAGACCCCAGTGTCAACCAATCCACCCGCTATGCGCGGATTCTGGATGCCTATCAGATTGAATCCGATTATGGCCGCAGCCTGGAAGCCTACCAGGGAAAAATCACCCTGGAGAACAGCGTGCGTACGGTTACCCTCCTGAGAGTCGGGCGCATCGGCCTCTACTACCTAAGCCTTGATGGCACCCAGGCCGGTCACTGGGAGGGTAAATCCAAACAGTGGCGATCTCTGCCAACCTCCCAGCTGTCCAGCCTGAAAAAAGGGGTCCTGATTGCCCAAAAAAGAGCAACCCAGGATCTGTTGAACCTTCCTGTCACTGTCACGGAATAAACAATGCGACTCTTGTCCACGTTTCTATTGCTTCTAGTTCCAGCGCTTCTTTCGGCCCAGGAGATCAACTCCTTCGATCAGCTTCTGGTACAGGTCAAACAG
Organism: uncultured Neptunomonas sp.; assembly: GCA_963974645.1. Classification (GTDB taxonomy): domain Bacteria; phylum Pseudomonadota; class Gammaproteobacteria; order Pseudomonadales; family Balneatricaceae; genus Motiliproteus. Next base: position 40,812 of record CAXBEA010000006.1, read on the forward strand.
GGCTTTGCCAGTGAACAACGTATCAACCGCCAGGTACTGCAGCATGCCAGCAACAACCTCAACGAATGGCAGCAACTGGTCGATGATACCGAAGCCAAGCTGAGCCAGGCAGTAATAACCGCTGAGCGGCTGCGGCGCGAATACGACCAGAACAACAGCAAGCTAAAGCAACAAAGCGTTGAGCTTAAGCGTCACCTGGGTGATCTGGACAACATCTACAGCAACACTCGCCAGTCAGCGACCAGCCTGCATGCGATCCTGAAAACCTCATTGGTCAGTGCCGATCACCCGCAGCTGCTCCAACCTCTCGCGACACTGGCAGGCAAAGAGATCCTCAGTGAGCAGGATCTAGGGACACTCTGGCAATCCTACCTTGAAGAGATGACCGCAGGTGCCAGTGTGTCCCGCTTTGATGCCACCCTGATCAACACCAGCGGCCAGGAAGAAACCCGTAGCGTGGTGCGCGCGGGTCCCTTTAGCGCGGTCAGCAACGGGGCGTTCCTGAAATACCTACCCGGTGCCGCTATGCTGGTTGAATTAAGTCGTCAGCCAGCGGCACAGTATCGCGATACGGCAGCCGAGCTGCAGGCCGGTATCGGCACCCACCCAATAACACCGCTCGATCCATCCAGGGGGGCTCTGTTGGAAACCCTGACTCAGAAAGCCGATATGAGTGAACGTGTCGCCCAAGGGGGCACTATCGGCCAGCTGATCCTGTTGCTGGGCGCCATAGGTCTGCTCATCGTCGCCGAACGTGTTGTTGTCCTTATTTATTTCAAACGGCAGATCAAACGGCAGCAAACGACGCCAGAACCCGGCCCCAATCCGCTGGGACTGTTAATGCGCACCTACCGGGAAAACCAGCAACTCGATAGCGAGCACCTGCAACTTAAACTCAATGAATGTCTGTTGAGCTTTGTCCCCCGGGCACGCCGGGGCTTGACGACACTGAATATCATCGCCACGGTAACCCCCCTTCTGGGCCTGCTGGGCACGGTCACCGGGATGATCGATACCTTCCAGTCGATTACCCTATTCGGCAACGGTGATCCCAAAATCATGTCCGGCGGTATCTCCCAGGCGTTGGTGACAACAGAGCTCGGGCTGGCGGTCGCGATCCCGATTATTCTGCTACACAGCCACCTCGGCACACGCAGTAGCGGCTTGCTGCACCTGCTGCAGAAGCAGATGGTGGACCTGGTCGCCCATCAAAGTACGGCAACCCGATGATCGAGCCGCTTATTCTGTTCTGGAGTGACAGCAACAACCAGATAGCAGCATTTTTCAATCAGGGCGGACTGATTCTCTGGCTGATCGTATTGCTGTCGACGTTACTGTGGATGCTGACTCTGGAGCGTTACTACTTCTTCTTCTTTCGCCTCACCGGGGAGAGCCGCTTCTGCCTCAAGCAAGCAGAGGATAGCAGCCCGGCACAAGTGGCCCGGCTGGAGCAGCGATACCACCAACAGGCGCTGCTAGAAGCGTATGAGATAAAGATTCAGCGCTATCTGATGATGATCCACGCACTGACCAACTGCCTGCCATTACTGGGCCTCCTGGGCACCGTCAGCGGAATGATCGTCACCTTTGATGTGCTGGCTGAATTTGGCAACAGCAATAGTCGGGCCCTCTCCTCAGGCATCTCCCAGGCTCTGGTCACCACGATGGCGGGGCTGGTAACCGCACTCCCCGGCCTCTATTTCAGCGCCAATCTGGATAATAAGGCCCGTAATGCGGTGGCCCAGATGAAGAGCAAACTCTCCCTTGCAGAGGCATCCCGATGAAGTCATTTCTGGAAAACGACGCCAGCAGCGCCATCGAGCTGAACATGACACCGTTGATCGATATAGTTTTCATCCTGTTGATCTTTTTTGTTGTCACCTCCTCCTTTGTTAAAGAAGCAGGCGTCGAGGTCAACCGTCCCACCGCAGACAGTGCCATAACCCAGCAGCATACAGCTATCGTAGTGGCGATCACCGCCGACGGGGATATTTGGATCGATAACCAGACAACCCCACTCAGTGCGGTAAAAAATTTGGTGCTACGCCTGCACACCGATGCGCCGGAAGGGGGGGTTATGATCACTGCCGACCGGGACGCGCCCACCGGCAGACTGATACAGGTACTGGATCAGATCCGTCTGGCCGGTATCACGCATATCGCCATTGCGGCACAAGGCGAAAGCTGATGGGGGCAAAAGCCATCACCGCACTGCTGGCCATCGGTATCAATCTGGCACTGGTGTTGACGATGCTGCGGCTGATTGAACCCTCCGCCCATCCCCAGCTAGATACTCGAGTGACCACCGAGGTTCAGCTGGTCCCCCTGACTGCATTCCAGGAATCAGAGCCGCCGCCAGAACGCATTGAGGAGCCGGTTTCCCACACCCCTGAGCCACCGACCCCCGCCCCACCGATGACCCTGGATTCCCCTCCCGCACCGGTTGAACTCAGTGACCTGAAGATCGAAGCCCTGCCCGTGGCCCCTATGCCGCTGGAGCGGCCGGCGCTGGAACTCAGCCCCACCCAGGCACCGGCAGTCAATAGCGAAAGTTTAACCCTGAAAGCAGCCGCCCTCGGCCAACTGGCACCCGCCCAAAAGATGCCTCCCATCTACCCAGCCAAAGCACTGTCACAGGGGATAGAGGGGTATGTCATCGTTGAATTCAGCCTGGCCCTGGATGGCTCGGTCAAGGATGCCCGGGTCGTGGACGCGAAACCGCGACGCTATTTCAAACGTGCGGCACTGCGTGCAATTAAGCAATGGAAATACCCGGCCAACTCAGAGGAGGCCCGTCAGAAGGTGCGGCTCAAAACCCAGATTAATTTCAAACTGGAAACCTAAAATGCGCTCTATGTTGATTTTTATGCTGGGATTACTCGTTGCTTCCCAGGCGGTCCAGGCGGTCCAGGTCAGCCCCTATCTACATCGACAGCTGAATCAAGCCTATGAGCAATTGGAACAGCAGCCGGTTAAAGCCGTTGCCCAGCTGCAGGCTTTGCTGGATAGCCAAAAGCTTGATAATTACAGTCGTAGCCTGAGCCTGCGTCTGCTGGCCCACGGTCTGCTCGCACTCGACCGGGACGCTGACGCGATAACGGCCCTGCACAGCGTGCTGCGTGAGAACGCGCTGGAGCCCGCGGTGCTGCAGAGTGTTCGTGCGAATCTTGGCCAGCTACTGCTCAGCCAGCAACAGTATGCGGATGCGCAGCAGATCCTCCAACAATGGCTTTCGCATGACAACGGCGCAACGCCTCAAGCCCGGGCCAAAGTGGCGGCCCTATTAGGCAGCACGCTGTTCTATCAAGATCAATTTGAAGCCGCGCTCAGCTACTTCGAACAAGCTGTCGCCAGTGATATCGATGCTAGCGAGACTGGTGATAGCGCCTGGCGTCGCTCCGTACAGCGGATGCGTTTATCGACACTGTTGCAGCTTAAGCGCTATGTTGCGGTACAGCAACTGGTTAAGCGGCTGTTAGCGGATGAACCTGATAATACGGATTACTGGCGCATACTCACTGCCAGCCACCTGCAGCTGGAACAATACGAACAAGCCTTGAATGCTTTTGAACTGAGCTATCAAGCAGGATTGCTAACGGCGGCTGAGACCCTGCAACTGGCGAGTTTACAGATCGCACAAGGTGTCCCCGGTAAAGCGGCACGCCTGCTGGAACAACAACTCAAAACACCGCTGCCGGCGCTGCAACTTCGCTGGTACCAGCTACAGGGTGATGCCTGGTTGCGAGCCAAGGAGCCCGAGAAAGCCGTAGCAAGCTACAAACAGGGCTTGGCTGCCAGCCTTGAGGGTACCCTAGAGCTAAAGCTGGCCAATACTTATCTGGACCAGCAGCAATGGTCACAAGCCAGCTTTTATTTCCAGGCGGCTCAACGTAAAGGGCAAGCGCTAAAACCCGCCGAGTATTTGCGGTTGGGGATCGCTTTCCTCAAAAACAATGAAACAAAGCAAGCCATAGCCACATTCGAAGCGATCGAACCCGGGGCTTACCATAAGCAAGCAGCCGAGTGGCTAAGCTATGCTAGGCGACTGTCGGGCTTGGCCGATCGTAGCGAGGAAAAGACGATTTAAGACAGACTTTTCGATCATGATATACCCGTCATCCTAGTCGGCTCCCCGCAGCGCCTTTTCAGGTGTCCAAATCCGCTCCCGGCAAAGTTCTCCTGAGCAGCTACCCAGCGGGTAGCGATCATATCCTGGCAGGCCGTTTCGATACGCGTAAAGCCTTTCCCGCCGTCCGGGAATCGCTGGCTGAGGGCTTGAACCTTGCTGATTACCTATAATCATCCCAACGATACAAAACCTGCGAGAAACCCCGTTGCGCCGCTGAAAGCACCACAAATTAAGACTCCCGCCTATAGACAGGCGCATTAGCTGCGATGCACAATCAAGTCATTTAACTGCAACTAAAGGCTCCCTGAATGAGAATTTATCCGACCGGGATGCAGTTGCTTTCACTCGGCCTCTCTGCCCTGTTCGCAACCACGACCTGGGCGGCTAGCAAAGAGCTGGTGATCCTTAACTGGGCCGATTATCTGGCGCCCGAGCTAGTGGCAAAATTTGAGGCCCGTTACGGTGCCAAAATCACCGAGATCTATTACGAATCCGATGAACAACGAACCCAGATGCTGGTGGATAATGATGCGGTTGGCTACGACCTGATCCTGACATCCGGCATCGATCTGGGTTTTTATGCCAAGAAGGGCTGGCTCAGGCCGCTGGATCTCGCCGCCATACCCAATCTGAAGCATATATCCCCCAGCTGGCGCAACGCGTCCAAGGATGCCGACGCCTATGGCGTGCCTTTTTTCTGGGGCACGGTAGGGATCATCTACCGCAGCGACCTGGTCCGGGAGCCGATCAGCCGCTGGCTGCAGCTGTACCAACCGACCAAGGAGCTGCAAGGCCGGATCGGGATGATCGCCGATGGCCGTGATCTGGTTGGGATGGCGCTCAAAGCGCTGGGCTACCCGCTTAACAGCGGCGATAAAACCCAGCTGGATGCGGTCGAAGCCCTGCTGGTCGCGCAGCAGCCCCATGTAAGGTCCTATGACTACTTAAACCTGAACACAGAATCAGAGATCCTCACCGGCGAGATCTGGGTGTCAATGATCTATTCCGGCGATGCCCTGATGGTTCAGGAGCATAACGAAAATCTACGTTACCTGGTGCCCGAAGAGGGCAGCAACCTCTGGGTCGACTATTTTGCCCTCGGCGCTAAGGCACGCGAACCCGCGCTGGCCAGTGCCTTTCTGAACTTTATCAACCAGCCCGACCATGCAGCCGAGATGGCGCAATACCTTTACTATGCGACGCCCAACCAGGCCGCCGAAAAACTGCTCCCCGCCGCGTTCCTGGCGAACCCGACGATCTATCCTCCCGCGGAGGTGCTGGAGCGCTGCGAGTTCTACCAACCCCTAGAACCGCGCGCCCTGCGACGCAGAAATGCGATCAGCGCCCGGATCCTGCGCTAAGGATTGAGTGATGCGACTTAAGAGCAAACTAGCCCTGACCGTGATCCCTTTGATCGCGCTGCCATTGATCTCGGTCGGCGTTCTCGCCTATCTGCAACTCTGGCGCAGCAGCGACGAGCAAAGCCGGATTCAGATTAGAACCTATCTGGAGCAGCGCGCAGAGATCTATCAAACCCAGGTACGCAGCGCCCATTTCGCCCTTAAAAGCCTGGCCAATGATGCCCTGCTCAAAGACTACCTGTTGACCGAAGATGAGGGGGACCGCTACGCACTGATGCAGCGACCCATGCTAAGCAAGTTCGCCAGCATCCAGACTGCCAACCCGGATTTTCAGGAGATTCGACTGCTGCTACCCGATGGTTTTGAGGAGCTGCGGATGATCAACCGTAATCCCCTCAACATCACCGAAGAGGAGGCCAGCAGCCCCTTCTTTGCCTCGATCCCCCCAGCCTCGGTTGATCACAGCGAATGGGTTGGCACCAACCCGGACACAGGGCTAATAGCACTCGTCGTTAGCCTGCCCATCCGGCTACATAACAACAGCCGCGAAGCCTTTACCACCGAACCCAAACTGCGCGGGGTTCTCAGCATCACCCAGGATATCGATAAAATCATCGCCCCCGAGCTGCCCTCCCCTTGGCGGGAGGGACTGCTGCTGCTTAGCGACAATCAGCAAAACCTGCACACCCGGTTACCCAGCAGTAACCCGCTTGCTGAGGATCCTAAAGTGCTTGCGAACCTGCACAGCCAACCCCGCAATCAATGGAATAACGTCCTTATCAACGGCACCGCTGCGCTGCATCTGTCAATCCCACTCAATCAAGCGCTGCGTCTGCATACGTTACTCCCTGAACGCAGCGCACTCGCGGCCAGTAATAGAGTCGGCGTTATCGTCCTGGTGATGACAGGCATCGCCTTGTTGATCTCCATCCCGCTATTGCTGCTACTACTACGACGCCAATTCCTCACCCCTATCGCCACCCTCAACCGCGCCTTGCTCAGCCTGAGTGCGCGCCAAGACCGGCTCCAGCTAACCAAGAGCTCAAACGATGAGATCGGCGATCTGGTGAGTTCATTCAACCGGATGAGCATCGAGCTGTACGAATCGAATCAGAAGATCCGCAATCTGGCTTTTCTCGATGCGCTGACAGGCCTCCCCAACCGGGTGTTGTTTAGGCGCAACCTCAAACAAGCGATGGCCAGCGCCGACCGAAGCGGCAAGCGACTGGCGCTGCTATTTCTGGATGTTGACAATTTCAAACAGGTTAACGACACCATGGGCCATCCGATCGGCGATCAGCTGTTAAAGCAGATCACGCAACGGCTGCAGAAAAATCTCCGTGACGATGATCAGACAGGGCTGATCGACCACCAGGATCAGGATGCCAATTTTTCACGCTTAGGCGGTGATGAGTTTACAATTTTACTCCCCCATCTCGACGCGCCCCATCAAGCGGGGGTCGTTGCCGAGCGGATTATCGCCTCAATTTCTGAGCCGTTTCACGTCGACCAGCACCAAATTTATGTCGGTGCCAGTATCGGCATCGCCTTCTGGCCCGATGACGGCGTCAGCGCAGAGCAGTTGATCACCCACGCTGATCTGGCGATGTATCAGGCGAAAAACCTGGGGAAAAACAACTTCCAGTATTTTTCTCAGAGCATCGGCAAGCTCGCTAAGGATCAGTCTCGAATCGTCCAGCGGCTGCGCAGGGCAACCGAAATGGCCGATTTTTCGCTGGTCTACCAACCTATTATTAACACTCTGCCGCAACAGGTACTTTCTTTCGAAGCACTGATCCGCTGGGATGACGAGACTCTGGGAAGAGTGCCTCCAGACCTATTTATTCCGATTGCCGAAGAAAATGGGCTGATTATCCCGATCAGCCGCTGGGTACTCAATGAAACCTGCCTTCAAATTCGTGAATGGATCGATGCGGGTTACTCCGATGTCCTAGTCGGCATCAACATGTCGGGCATCCACCTGAGCCAGCCGGGCGTCGTTGTAGAGATGCAGAGCTGTCTGCAGCGCTATAGCCTGCCCCCTGCCAGCATCTATATCGAATTGACCGAAACCGCCATTATTGAGGGAAAAGAACTCGTTATCGAAAACTTGAATCTACTGCGCGCCCTGGGTATTCAGATCGCGTTAGACGACTTCGGCACCGGCTACTCCTCGTTGAGTTATCTGCGTAACCTGCCCATCGATGTGCTTAAAATCGATGGTAGTTTTATCCAGGATCTCGGCGATGGCAATAACAGCGTAATCTTATCAGCCATCATCACCATGGCCCATGCGCTGGGCCTGAAAGTTATCGCAGAGGGGGTCGAGCTGGAGACTGACCTGCAGTTTTTGAATCAGCGGGGCAGCGATATGGTCCAAGGCTACCTGTTCAGCCAACCGCTTACCCCTGCCGCGGCGATCGCCTTTTTAGACCAGCAAAAAGAGTACCGAAGCACGCGCCCCTAGGCTAGCGCCCTTAAAGGCTCCTGATTACCCACAAAAATCAGCCATGATGCTGGCGTCTATTTGTGGCTTGGGTTGAAATTGCTCCTGCAGTTAAGGCACAGGGATGTTAGCTTCGGAGACCCCTCACTCGAAGGCATCCAAACGGTAGCGATCCGGTTTGCTGTACTCAACCCCATAGCGCTGGTACAGCGTATCCAGCTGTCCCGACTTGACCAGCCCATCGACAATATCCTCGACTTTATAGGCCAGCTGGCGATGGTTGTCCTTGACCGCCATACCCACATCCCAGTTACGTTTTAGCAGGTTGGGAAAAGGGATATCGGCCATCAGCATCTGGGCAGGGTCTGATAACTGCAGTACTCCCCATTGCAACTGCGACTGGGTACCCATTACCGCTGAGACCTGCTGCTGCTCAACCGCCTCTAACGCCAGCTGGTTACTACTAAAATGCTTTACATTGTTCAGCAGCCGGCCCCGAAAGGCGCCACTGAGATAGAAATCGGGCAGGCTGTCGATCTCAACCCCCACCTTGGCATATTGAAACACGGCCAGATTTTCGAAGGGTTCGATCTGTTTTAGATCGTAGCTCAGCGCCCAGCGTTCACGCTGATAGGGGGCAAAAAAATGCACCAGATCATTGATCACCCTACCGTCGGGGTCGATTTTAAAGGCGAACTCGCGATCGTAGGGCACCCGTAGCATCAGGTCGGCCACGTTGCGTTTGAGCATCGGCCCCGATTCATCGCGCGCCAGGTAGTGACCCTTCCAGACATGGTTGCGCAGATCATCGTCAAGATTTTCATCGGCGATCATCCAGTGCAGCTGCAGTTTTAACCCCAGACCATCAGCAATCGCCTGAGCCAACTCAACATCGAGCCCCCTGGCCTGATCCTGCTCCTGGTAAGAATAGGGGGGGAAATCTTGGTAGACCGCAATCAGGATACTGCCTTCACTGATCAGATCCTCATAACTGCGCGCCTGGACACTCGTATTCAACCCGGCGAACAGCAGCCAGAGCAGCAGCCCAGATCTGAAGATCATGTTCAGGTTACTCCTCCACATACTGGGTTTCCAGCCAAGCACGAATCGACCAGAGCGCTTCCTGACTCAAAAATTCAGCCATCTTCGGCATATAGGGCACCCCGTTACGCACCGCGCCGTTCTGTACCCGGTAGGAGTACCACTCATCACCCTCGATACCCGGCTCTAGCATCCGCAGATCCGGCGCTATACCGCCGGAGATCGCCTGCAATCCATGGCAACGGGCACAGTTCTGGGTGTAGGCTGACTCACCAATCTCAATCGCCAGTTCATTACCCCTGTAGGGGTTTTCATCCACCCAGGTTTCACCCAGAAGCGTCAACCCGGTGATATCAACGCTCTGCGGGGTCACATCCCCATGCGCCCAAAGCTGACCGGTGAAGGCGATGGCTGCAGCAGCCAGCACGCCGGTAGAGACAGATACGCGTTTTTTCATGACAGTCACCCAATTTTTTTATTGATTTAAAAACTTCACTTGGGCCATCGTAAGGATCTTTACCTCGCCGACCCAGAGCACTTTGGTGCCCGCAAACCGGTTCCTTAGTCGTACGCCGATAGGTAGTAAGCCTTGTCATCCAACACCCGTTTTCCCTTTACTCAGCATCCGCACCTAGTACTTGAGGCGTAAATTAACGGTACTTTTTGCATATTTAACCCAGCCGCAAGCCGACCCAAGATAGCCCTATGACCCTGAATAGATAGCCCTATAACCCTGAATAGAGATCCCGACCGATGCTGCAAATGGGGGCAAGTGTGGAGATAAGAGCGAAAGCCAGTACCAATATCCGTGCAGATGCGGCCCTGAAAGCGGGCATAGGTGCACTATTGATGCTGCTTGCAATCAGCGCTATGGCCTTAGAAAAAACGGCGCTAGCCAACACAGCACTCGTCAATAGATCCCCTGAGATGCTGATCCAGATTGGCTACCTGGAGCTGATCCAGCCCCGCCCGCCACTGCTATCCAACGTCATATCCGAACCTCTGGACGCGGCATTACAGGGCACGCGACTGGGGATTAACGACAACAATGCCGGCGGCCGCTTTCTTGGCCAGCATTACCAACTGCTCGAGCAACGTTCCAGCCAGCTAGCGGCGCTGCTGCAGCAAGCCCGTGAATGGCACAGCCAGGGGATACAGCTACTGATCGTCAACCTACCCGCCGAGGCGTTAGTGCAACTGAGCGATCAATTCAGTGCCGAGGAGGTACTGCTGTTTAATGTAGGCGCAGCGGACAACGCGCTGCGAACCGGCCGGTGTCTGGGTAACAGCCTGCACACCCTGCCCAGCCGCGCCATGCTGACCGACGCGCTGGGACAATGGATGGCCAGTAAAAAGCTTAAAGACTGGTTTCTAGTTCAGGGCTCGCAGCCACAGGACCTTGCCTACGGCGAATCGTTACGCCGATCGGCCAAGCGCTTTGGATCGCGGATTGTCGAGACCAAAGCCTGGCGTTTTGATACCGACCTGCGCCGGGCCGCCCAGGCCGAGGTGCCGCTGTTTACCCAGGGACCCGATTACGATGCGTTGGTCGTTGCCGACGAACTGGGCGATTTCGGCGAGTATCTGCTCTACAACAGCTGGCTACCGCGCCCGGTAGTCGGCACCCAGGGGCTGACCCCGGTCGGCTGGCATCGGGTGGTCGAACAGTGGGGAGCCGCCCAGTTACAAAGCCGTTTTGAGCAGCTCAGTGGCCGCTGGATGAACAGCCGTGACTACGCTGGCTGGGTCGCCGTACGCAGTATCGGCGAGGCCGTCGCTATCCTGAACCTGGATGATCCTCTGTCCCTGCGCCAGCATCTACTCAGCGAGCAGTTCCAACTGGCCGGCTACAAAGGTCGCAAGCTCAGCTACCGCGCCTGGAATGGCCAGCTGCGCCAGCCGATCCCCTTGGTCCATCCCCGTGCGCTGGTCTCCCAATCGCCGCAACAGGGGTTCCTTCACCCCCGCAGCGAACTCGACACCCTGGGCTTCGATCAGAGCGAAAGTCGCTGTCAAAATCTTATTAGCGGAGCTGTACGATGAACCCGATCAAGCCTAGCTTTTTCGCCAAGGCACTGGCCCGAACATTGACCAGAACATTGATCAGAACATTAACCAAGGCACTGGCCGTTAGCTGGCTGGCGCTAGCCTGTTCCAGCAGTCTGGCCGCGGTCGCCTACGTCTCGAATGAGAAGGACAACAGCCTATCCCTGATCGACCTGGAGTCGCTTGAGGTCACCCGGACCATTGCGGTCGGCCAGCGCCCCCGTGGTATCACCTTCAACCGCGACTACTCCAGGCTCTACATCTGCGCCAGTGACGACGACAGTGTCCAGGTGCTGGATACCGCCAGCCATCAAATTATCGACTCGCTGCCTTCGGGTGAGGACCCGGAACAGTTCTCACTGCACCCCGATGACACGCGCCTCTATATCGCCAACGAGGAAGATGCCCTGGTCACCGTGGTCGATATTCCCAGCCGCCGAGTGCTGACCCAGATCGAGGTCGGGGTAGAACCTGAAGGGATGGCGATCAGCCCCGACGGCCGTCTGGCGATCAACACCTCAGAAACCACCAGCATGCTCCACTGGATCGACACCCAAACTCATCAGGTGGTCCATAACACCCGGGTCGATCAACGCCCGCGGCATGTTGAATTCAATCGTGATGGCAGCCGCTTTTGGGCCAGTTCAGAGATCGGTGGCAGCGTTGCCGTGATCGATGTCGCTAGCCGCGAGATGATCCATAAACTCCGCTTCAAGATTCGCGGTATCCATCCCGACAAGATCCAACCAGTGGGGATCAAACTCAGCGCCGACGGCCGCTACGCCTTCGTCGCGTTAGGACCCGCCAACCATATCGCGGTGGTCGATGCGCAAAGCTTTGAAGTGCTCGACTACCTGCTGGTCGGCCGTCGCGTCTGGCATATGGCCTTCAGCCCGGACGAGAAACTGCTGCTGACCACCAACGGCATTAGCGGTGATGTCTCGGTGATCGACGTAGAACGGCTCAGGGTCACCAAGTCGATTCGGGTCGGGCGCTACCCCTGGGGCGTGGCGGTCAAACCATGAATGCCAGCCAGGAGCCCGAGAACCCTTTGCTGGCCGTGGATCAGCTCAGGTTTAGTTACTCTAGCCGTTACGGCAGCAGCGAAGCCCTGAAGGGGATCAGTTTCCAGCTCCAGGCCGGTCGCTTTCATGCCCTGCTGGGGCCTAATGGCGCGGGCAAGAGCACCCTGTTTGCGCTGATCAGCCGGCTGCTGCAGATCCAACAGGGCGACATCCTGCTAAACGGCACCAGTCTCAAACGTGCTCCGGCTAAAGTGCTGCAACAGCTCGGCATGGTGTTCCAGCAGAGCACCCTGGATCTGGACCTGAGCGTCGAGGACAACCTCAACTACCACGCTTGCCTGCACGGCATCGACCGTGGCCGTCGTCGCCAGCGGATCGAGACCGAGCTGGCGCGGGTCGAGCTATCGGATCAGCGCCGCACCAAAGTGCGCCAGCTTAACGGCGGCCACCGACGCCGGGTCGAGATCGCCCGTGCGCTCCTGCACCAGCCGCAGTTACTGCTGCTGGACGAAGCCACCGTGGGACTCGATAGCCGCGCTCGCAGCGAGATCAATCGGCATATCCGTAAACTCTGCCTTGAGCAAGGGGTCGGGGTACTCTGGGCCACCCATCTGATCGAAGAGATCCAGCCGCAGGATGCGGTAACCCTACTGCACCGTGGGCAAGTGTTGGCCAATGCCAGTGCGGCGCAGATCTGCTCCCAGAGCGGTCAGCAGAGTCTGGTCGCAGCCTTTGAAGCGCTGACCAATCCAGACCTCTCCCAGCAAGCTGAAGCCCAGCCCGGCGCAGCCTTTTCGTCGCAGGGGCTCAGCCGGTGAACCTCAGCGCCTACGGCCAGGCATTCCACGGTATCCTCTACCGCGAACTGCTGCGCTTTGTCTATCAACGCAGCCGCTTCTTCAGCGCCCTGGTCCGACCGCTGGTGTGGCTGGCGGTGTTCGCGGCCGGATTTCGTGCCGCGCTGGGGATCTCGATCATCGAACCCTACGATACCTACATCACCTACGAGGTCTATATAGCGCCGGGATTGATCGCCATGGTGCTGCTGTTTAATGCGATGCAGAGTTCGCTATCGATGGTCTATGACCGTGAGATGGGCGGCATGCGAGTACTGCTGATGAGCCCTCTGCCCCGCAGCTATCTGCTGCTGTGCAAGCTGCTAGCGAGTGCGCTGGTGGCCATCCCGCAGGTCTATGCGTTTCTGGCTCTGGCCTGGTGGTTTGGGGTGGAGCCGCCGTTGGCAGGCTTTTTCTGGCTACTCCCCGCGCTGGTTGTCAGTGCGCTGCTACTGGGCGCACTGGGGTTGTTGATCTCGAGTTTTATTCGCCAGCTGGAAAATTTTGCCGGAGTGATGAATTTTGTCATCTTCCCGATGTTTTTTATCTCATCGGCGCTGTATCCGCTCTGGAAGATGCAGGAGGCCGGCGAACTGCTCTACTTCCTCTGCCGCTACAACCCCTTTAGCTACTGTGTCGAACTGATCCGCTTTGCCCTCTACGGCCAGCTCAATAGCGACGCATTAATAGTGGTCAGCGGCTGCACCCTGGGGTTCACTGCACTGGCAATACTGGCCTTCAACCCGCAACGCGGTATCGTCCGCGGCGGAGCTAAAGGCTAAGCTGTAGGCCAAGGGCTAGGGCTAGGGCTAAAACAGTTAAATCAAACCCGGTTGATACGAGGCCTGCCCAGGGCATTACGGCACAGGGTTTGCTCCGCAGACTCTTGCTGCTCAGGACTGGAGAGCAGGAATTTTTCCTGGTAGTCGGCAGCCGGTAACGGACGGCTGAGCAGAAACCCCTGCATATAGGTACAGTCCTGCGCCTGTAACATCCGCAGTTGAGCGGGGGTTTCTACGCCCTCGGCGATGATCCTCAGGTTGAGCCTCGAGGCCATGGAAATGATGGTACGGATGATCTCAAGATCGCTTTTACTGGACTCCAGGTCTCGGACGAAGGCGCGGTCAATCTTCAGATAGTCGAGCGGAAAGGTTTTCAGATAACTGAGTGAAGAGTAGCCGGTACCGAAATCGTCGACGGCAAAACGTACCCCCATGGCCTTGATCTCACGCAGCTGGGACAGCGTCACTTCGGCGTCCTGCATCAGCACTGTTTCGGTGATTTCCAGTACCAGCGCCTCCGGATCTATACCACTCTCGTCAATAATTGCTTTGATCTTTCCAGACAGATCATTGGCTCTAAATTGCAGCGAAGAAAGATTGACACTGATCTTGCCGGGGTTCAGCCCTTGATCTTGCCAACGCCGCCACTGCATGCAGGCCTCGCGCAGAATCCAGTCACCGATCGGCAGGATCATCCCGGTACTCTCAGCCACAGGAATAAAGTCCAACGGTGACACCACCCCCCATTCGGGATGCTGCCAACGGATCAGCGCTTCCATACCGACCACCCAGCCGCTGGCTAGCTCTAGCTGTGGCTGGTAATAGAGCCTCAGCTCGTTGTTGGCCAGCGCCCGACGCAGATTATTCTCCAGATCCAGCCGGCGCATCGCCGAGCTGTTCATCTCGGCGGAAAAAAAGCTGAACTGATTTTTGCCCAGGGCTTTAGCGCTGTAAAGCGCGGTATCGGCATTCTGAATCAACAGCCGGGGGTCTGCACCGTTTTCCGGATAGATCGAGATACCGATACTCAGGGTGGTAAAGATCTCTTGCGATTTCACCTCTAGGGCCCGATTAAACTGCTGTTGAATACGTTTAGCAACGCGGCTGGCATCGATAGGATCGGCAACGTAGGGCAACAGAACCAAGAACTCATCACCACCTTGACGCGACACCGTCGGGGTTAACAGCCGCGGTCCCAGCGGGGCGACCAGAGCCGAATCTCTAAGCGTCTCCACCAGCCTTAGACTCACCTCACGCAGCAGCTCATCACCGACATCATGACCGAGGGAGTCGTTGATCTGTTTGAAATTATCCAGATCCAGAAACAGCACCGCGAGATGCTGCTGCTGGCACTGAGCAAACTTGATCCCCTGCTGCAAACGGTCAATAAACAGGGTCCGGTTGGGTAGCCCTGACAGGGTGTCGTAGAACGCCAGCTTATGGATCTTCTTTTCGGCCAGTTTGCGCGCTGAAATATTGGAGCCGATCAACAGAAAACCCTGCGCCTGCCCGTTTCGGTGATCATTGAGGGTCTCGATCCGATTCAATGAGGCCAGCACCGGGACCCGATGGCCTCCGCGATTGCGCAGATCCAGCTCAAAATGGTCCTCGCTATTAATCGGGATAGAGTCTTCCAGACTATCGAGCCCCTCTTCTAACAGCAGGGTAACCGGGTTGCCCAGAAACTCCGCTTCGGAGTAACCCAACTGCTCACAGGCGGCACGATTGACCTTTTTAATCCGTCCCTGTGCATCGGTGGTGATCAGGATATCTTCCATCGCCTGAAGGATATTTTCGGTATAACCGTGCGCGTCCTCTAATGCCTGTTTGTTCTCGCTAAGCCCCTGGGTCATCAGATTAAACGCCAGCGCCAGTTCACCCAGCTCGTCCTTAGTCTGCAACGGAACCTGCACCGAAAGATCACCCTGGGTGATGCTTTGAGTGGCCTCCCTGAATTTTCGTAGCGGAATCACGATATGGACCATATTGCTGCGCGCCATAGCGCCACCCAGGACAATCATCACCAACACCCCCGCAACCAGAATATGCAGGTTGTGAATTATCGCGCCGCTGACCTCCTCAGTTCGATCGCTGATCTGCCCTCGCTCATGGTCAATGGCAGTCTGACTGAGGGTTAATAGCAGCACCTCCGCCTCTTCCATCGCCTCCAGCGCGTCCTTAATCTGCAACAATTCGTGACTGTCCAGATCTCTCTTTATGACCCCGAAGAAGCGACGGCTCAGCTGTAACAAAGCAAGCGACTGGAGCTTAATCTGTTCAGCGAACCTGCGATCATCGACTGAAGAGCGTTCAAGCAGTGCGCTATACTGTTCAATCGCCAAAGCCAACTGCTTGGCTCCCTGCTCCGCCAGCTCCGCCTCTTCAGAGCCTGGAGTAGATTTCTCGCCGACAACACCCTCGATATCCAAAGAATGGATCAAACCCGCTTCGACAGTCGATGCGACGACCTGTAGCGCAGCGCGTTGAATTTGGTTCAGTGCAGCCATCAACGGCAAACTCTGCGTATTGAGCCGCTGGTAGGTATGCTGGGTCTGCTGATTATTTTGGTAGGAAAAAAAGCCGTATAGCACCACCACCAGCAAAAAAACCAGATAGGTGAGCAATAGCCGGGGTAATATTTTCATTCTGAGGAGAGGGCCGCTGAGTGATGCTCGATTCAACCGTAGTTCAGCCAGGCAGCGCACTGCAGGACCAAGCTACGAACTCAAGATACAAATGTAACAAAAACCAGATTATACAGAAGCGCCATTAAAAAGCTGGTGTGTGTATCGGCGGGTGATAATCACGGCGAAGTGTCCCGATCATTGCCAATCGTCTAAGCCGTCAATGCCACGCAACTCAAGCATCTGCTCGGTCTGATAGCGAGGATCGCGCTCCTGCTGCGGCAGCTTGCCCCGCCATTGATGCAGGATTCGGGTCGGCTGCCCCCCCAACACCAGGATTCGATCCGCCAGCGTTATCGCTTCACGCAGATCATGGGTCACAAACAGAATCGCGGTCTGCGGCCGCATTTGGCGCAGCCTATTCACCAACCGGTGCATCTCTTTAACCGTCGGCGGATCGAGCGAGACAAAGGGTTCATCCATCAGGATCAGCTTCGGTTCTACAATCAGGCTCCGCGCCAGCGCTGCCCGGCGCGCCATCCCCAGTGACAGGCTGCCCGGATAGGCATCGACATATGCCGATAATCCCATCGCGGCGACCAGGGGTTCGATCCGATGATAGTGGTCAGGGGCGATCACCAGCGCAAGATTCTGGCGTAGGGTGCGCCAGGGCAACAGGCGTGGCTGCTGGAACATATAGCTGATCGATTCAGACTCGGCAGAGAGTTCAAGGCAGCCCTTAAAGTCAGGATCTAACCCGGCAATCATCTGCAGCAACGAACTCTTGCCACAGCCCGACGGGCCAAGCAAGCAGAGCAGCTCGCCAGGCGCCAGGCTCAGCTCAAACTGTTTGAACAGCGGCCTGGTTGAGGACTTTTGCGCAAGCTTTTTTGGATCCAAATTTGGATTTGGATGGGGATAGGTTTTGCTATCGATTCGCAGTCGCAGCATCAGTGTTGATCTCCACGCCAACGCTGATGGCGCCGCTCCCAAGGCTGCAGCAGTAGCCATTCGACCCCCTGAATAATAGCGATAAAGGCCAGGCTGTAGGCCAGAATAACCGCGACATCGAACATCTGAAACGCCAGATGAAGTTGAAACCCCACCCCGTTGCTACGCCCCAGCAATTCCACCACCAAGACGATCTTCCAGATCAGCGCCAGACCTGATCGGGCCGCGATCAAAAAATAGGGTTGCAGCTGTGGCAGTATCACCTCGCGCAACTGTCTCAGCGCTGGCACCCGGTAGACCTGCACCAGCTCCCGATAGTGCGGATCGAGCCGGCGCGCGCCCTCTCGCAGGGTCACCACCACATTCGGCACCTTGTTAATCACCACCGCCAACACCGCCGAGAGTTCGCTCATCCCCAGCCAGATATAAAGCAGAATGATCGTCACTAGCGCGGGCAGGTTAAGCAGAATAACCAGCAACGGATCGAGCCAGCGATCCAGCAGGCGGTAGTAGCCCATCGCTATCCCCAACGCCGACCCGAGCAGCATGGAGAGACTGAATCCCAGCCCGACCCGCGCCAGAGTCGCCCCCAGATGCTGGGGCAACGCACCGCTCTGCCAGTGCTGCCATAGAGTACTGAGCACCTGCTCAGGGCCGGGCAACAAAGGTTGCTGCAACAGCAGCGCCAGCAGCTGCCAGCCGCCCAGCAACATCAGCAGGGTCAACAGTTGCGGCGAGGGCTTAAAACTGATGCTCAAGGTAACCGCCGAAAACTGGCACGATCCAAGGCGGTGGCACTGCCCAGCAGGGATTTGCCGCCGATCTGATAGAGCAACCCATACATTTTTTCCGCAGCCTCGATCTGCGCCAGGCTCAGCGGCTGCGGATAGCCGGCCAGATAGCCCGCCTTCAACTGCTCGAAGGTTGCCTCGTCGTCTACCTGCATCAACGGCCGCAACGCGTTCCAAGCGGCGGGCGTTTGTTGCAGATAGGCTTTGCCGGCCTTTGATGCCGCGACTAACGCCTCGATCCGTTGCGGTTGCAGCTCAGCCCAGGATTGGCGGAAGACAAAACCGAGCATCGGCAGATCGGTGTCCAGTCCCAGCTCGCGGCTGGTCTGCTTGAGATCCAGCAGTACCGGGTAGCCCTTCGCTTTAAGCCGGGCGGTGAAGTGCCAAAAGCTGATCAGCGCATCCAGACGCCCCTGCTGCAGCGCGGCACTTAACAACGGCGGTGCGCCATACTGCTGCTCGGTGCTAGCCTGCAGATCAAAGCCTAGCTGTAACGCCCGCGCCCGCAGCAGCAACCAGCCCTTACTGGCAGGACCGCCAGCGATACCGATCCGCGTGCCTTGGAGTTGCTGCAGCGTCTTGATGGAGGAGTCTGGAGCAAGAACAAGTTCGCCAATCGCCGTTGAGAAGGGCACAAACTGCAACGCCTGACCCATTGCCCGCTGCCGTGTGACCCAGATCCAGTCGGCCACGATCACATCCGCAGCACCGCTCATCAGTGCTGTACGGGTGGCACTCATACCCGCCAGCTCGATCACCTCCAACTTAAACCCTGCCTGCCGATCAAACTGTTGCCGACGGATCGTCTCCAACTCCCAGTTGAGGGTGCCAAACTTCAGCGCCGCAACCCGGATCTCACCTAGGGTGGGGGCTGCAGCTAGAGGGCCCCCTGAAGCCAAGGCGGCCGCTGATCCAAGAAGGGCATGGAGCCACAGCAGAACCATCCCCCCGATACAGCCCGGCTTGGCCTTTCTGAAACAGTAACCTAATAAAAACATAGCGGGAAACAACAACCTCAGCAGTATCTATCGACTCCATAACACCAGAGTCACTGCAACCACTCTCCGCCAAAGATTCTCTGCCAAACATAGTACTTTCGGCCCCTTTGTTAAGACCGATGGTCGTATTCCGGCTCTAGTCCATTCGCGCTCTAATGGGACAACATAATAATAAAGGAGTTTTTGACCATGCAGTCGCTCCAGACTACCCCTGCATCCCCTGCTGACAAGCCCTTGTCGGCTCAGATTTCCAAGCCGCTGATCATGGGCCATAATACTACTACCAATAATAATAATGCTGCCGCACGCCCTGACACCCAGAGCGCTGAGACACCCCAGCTGGAGTGCCCTGTGTATAAATTACTGATAGCCGATGATCATCCGTTATTTCGCGAAGCGATTGCCGATGTGATCCGTAGTCGTTATCCCGATGCAGAGATTCTGCAGTCTGAAAATCTCGAAGCAGCCGCCGAACTGGCCGCGCAGCACGACGATCTCGACCTGATCCTGCTCGATCTGAACATGCCCGGGATGCATGGCCTTAACGGGCTGATGCAGCTGCGTAACGAATCCCCCAGCATTCCGGTGGTCATTATCTCCGCCGAGGAAGACAAGAGCATTGTGCTCCAGGCGATGACCTATGGCGCGGTCGGCTTCATCCTCAAATCGCTACCCCGCGAGAAGATGACCCAGGCACTGGAGCAGGTTTTAGCGGGCCAGGTTTATCTGCCCGCCGATGTAATCCGCTCAACCACCGACAACAGCCGTAGCAGTCGCCGCCGCATCGATGAACATACGATCGCCCCGGAGATGCTCAACAGCCTGACCCGACGTCAGTTACTCGTGCTGGAACGGATGGCCAACGGCGAGTCCAACAAGCAGATCGCCTACACCCTGTGCATCGCCGAAACCACCGTCAAGGCCCATGTCTCGGCGGTACTGCGCAAACTGAATGTGCACAATCGAATCCAGGCGGTGCTGTCGGCGGGTAATATCGACTTTAACCAATACCTGAAGCGCTAACTCTAAAACGTCTCCTGATTACCCATAAAGTTCAGCCATGATACAGGCGTGTATTTGTAGGTGGGTCTGAAATTGCTCCTGCAGTTAAGACACGCCCCACCTCCCCTGTGGGTTGGGCTTCAGCCCTACAAAGGCTCCCTGGTCACATCGTCGGAATAAATTCCGACCCACAGGGATCTGGGAAGTGTAGCAGTCCGTCGGGAACGGGGTGCGCCGACCCACAGGGATAGGTGGGAAGTTCGGAAAGCCTGTCAGGAACGGAGTTTGCCGACAAACCGAGCCTCGGCTTCTAATACCACTAACCGCTATGGCTACTATTCGCTAATGGCTAGGCCTGGCCGGCTGACCAGGTGTTGCATCACCGCCTTGAGCTTGGCCGGACGTACCGGTTTGTTCATCAGCTGGTAGCCAAGAGCGCGGATCTGCTGTTTCAGATCATGGCTGTAGTTGGCGGTGATCATCAACACCGGGGCGCTAATCGCCAACTCTGTCGCCATCCGCTGCACCGCCTCCAACCCGGTCTGATGATTATCCAGATGGTAATCAGCAATGATCAGATCCAACCCGCCGAGCTGCCCAGATTGCGCGACAATGTCCGCGTAACTGCGCGCGGTCAGCACCTCGCAGCCCCAGCCCTCCAGCAACAGCTGCATCGCCTCACAGATACTGCGTTCGTTATCGAGCACCAGAATCCGCCGCCCCTGCAACTGTTGTGAAGACCGCGCTGGACCGCAGACAGACGCGGTCCGTGGCTGCAGCGGATCCAGTTCAGCGTAAGGGACTAAGACCGAAAAGCAGGAGCCGACACCCAGAGTCGAATGCACCGACACCGGATGGCGCAGAATACCCGACATCTTATCGACGATCGCCAGCCCCAATCCCAGCCCTTTATCGCGACCGGAGTTATCGTGCAGAACCCGGTTAAACTCCTGAAAAATCTCCTCCTGTTTGTCGGCGGCGATACCGATGCCGGTATCCCAGACCTGGATCGAAACGCCCTCTTTACGCCGCCGGCAGCCCAGTACTATTCGCCCCTCTCGGGTATATCGGAGGGCATTGCTAAGGAAATTTCTCAAAATTCTCGCCAGCAACTGGCTATCGGTCGAGATCAGGGCGGTCGAGGGTCGCCAATGGAAACTCAGCTGACTCTGATCGGCCAGGGTCTGAAACTCATTGGCCAGATTCCCCAGCAGATGATCGGCACTGAATGCAGTGATATCTGGCTTAACGACACCCGCATCGAGCTTAGAAATATCCACCAGCGCCGCCAGCAAACTCTCAACATCTTCGAGTGAATAGTTCAGCGACTGCACCAGCGACCGGGCTTTATCCTGCAGCGGGTGTTCCAGCAGCGAGGCGGAAAACAACCGGGCAGCATTCATCGGCTGGAGCAGATCGTGGCTGGCAGCGGCCAAAAACTTAGTCTTAGACAGATTGGCCTGCTCGGCCTCTTTAGTAGCCTGCAGAAGCCGATTGCCGATTAAGCGACGCTCGTCGATCTCCTGCAGTAGCTGCTGATTCACCTGGGTCAGCTCGGCAGTACGCTCCGCTACCCGCTGCTCCATGTGCTGATACGCCTGGCTTAACGCCTCGGCACTGCGACTACGTTCAGTAATATCGGTATAGGTATTGACGAACTCGCCGCTGGGCAGCGCGTGGCTACAGATCTCCAGAATTCGCCCATCACTGAGCTTCTGTTCCAGCCGGAGACAGGCTTTACCCTCGGCATCGCGACTACAGGGATTAAGATCCGCAACTTCGCTTGATGCCAACAACTGGGTATAAGAATCGCCCTGCTTCAGCGTCGTCGTCGCACAGCCAATCAGCTCACAGAAACGCTGATTCCAGGTCTCCAGCTGATTAAAGGCGTTCACCAGCACCACACTTTGCGACAGATTATCAAGGGTGTGTTGCAGCACTCTGGATTTATTAGCCAAAGCCCGCTCGCGTAGCGCCCGCTCATTTTCGATCAGGGTGGTGATATCTTTGTACAGCACCACCAGGCCGCCATCACCGGTCTTGCGTTGACTAACCTGGAGCCAACCGCCGGAGCGCAGCCGGAACACCTTGCCATCACCCAGCGGCACGGTTTCCGTCCCCAAACCGCTACCGGCGCCGTAATAACGCTCGATCATCCGCGTCTTTTTAGCCAGCGCCATAATCTCTTCGTAATGCACGCCCGGGCGAATATCGATCCCGGAAGCCTGCCAGAACTGCTTAAACTTTGAGTTGGCAAGCAGCAGACGTCGATCCCTGCCGTAGAGAACAAAGGCATCGGAGATACTTTCGATCGCATCCTGGAGGTTACCGTGGGCGGTCTGAGCTTCGTGATTGGCCTGCTTCAGCGCCTGATTGCTGTGCTTGATCTCCTCCAACGCGCTGTTGAGGGCAAGAGTCTGCTCGCGGACCTGTTCGGCCAAAAACACCGCATGCTCAAAATCACCGTAGGCGCCCTCTTGACGAGCCGGGCCGGATTCGACCCGCTGCATCAGTGCACTGTTGATCTTCTTGAGTTTACGATTTTCAGCCAGCGCCTGATCGAGTCTAGCCTGCAGCGGCTCTGATAAGGACGGCTCTACTGAAGGCTGCTCTGTTGCCGGTACAGCCGGCTTAACCCTCACTATCTGGATCTCCGATGGCGACCCCGGTGAAGGTATGATTAAGGTGCATACCGTTAAACTGCTCGCCGTAGGTGTTAAAACCGATCACCCGGTTGCTAGCCAGAACCCTGGATATGCGGTCACTCAGAGCGCGCTGCTCGGATTCCAGGCGACGAAAAATACAGTCGTAACCGACCACCAGCTGCGGCGGGCCAATTTTACGTTTGACCCCGTCGAACAGCGCGTCCAACCCCTCGGCCAGATCGCCACAGCGAGAGCGGGTTAACACGATACCGGTCTCGACCGCACAATAAAACGTCAGGCTGAGATCCTCATTGACCTTTTGAATCGCCCGCGAGTAGAAGCGATTACCGACCTTCACGGAGAGCGGATTCATAGCAAAAACAGGGGGATCCAGCGCGGCTACCGACAGCCCTATAGAGCGGGCGTATTCTTCGGCTGCCGGCGCGGCATTTAACTCGATGACCCGTCGCTGACTGCTATCGGCCTCGGTCACCACCAGCTTCTCATCGGTGTCGATCAGATGATCGATACTAAACACCTCAAACCGACAACGGGTATTCACCAGGATCAGGATCGCCGCATCGGAGTAAAACTGGCCTTGATAGTAGACATGGGTATCCCGAAAATGCAGATCATCACCCGCCGATCCGCCCAGCAGTGGGATACTGCCGAGTTGGGCATTGAGCACATTAAGCAGCTGTTCCTCGCGAACCGACAACCCGTCCAACAGCGCCAGCGCAAAGGAATGCCCCATAATCGGTGCCACCTGCTTATGACGGCAACCATCCAGCATTCCATGTACCAACGACTGGGCATCTGAAAAACTGAACTCTGCCAGCTTGTTGAACAGCGACACCTCAATGGCAAAGTGTTCGGCGGCAAATCCGATCGCGGTAATACTGCCGTGGGTATAGCCTGCCGGGCTGATCTCCCCGGCACTGGTACAGCCCACCAGAGGAATATCCCCAAAGCGCTGTTTTAACGCCTTAGACAACAGCTCCAGATCGTACTGGGTTGCGCAGAAAAACAGCACCAAACTCAGCGGCTGCCCCCTCAGGTCTCGGTACAGCTGCTCTGCCGCTGCCACCACATCGGGATCGTGACTGACACTGGTGAAGACCACAGGCAGTGGCGACGCTGAAGCCTTTGTTTGGCTGAATAACACCAGGACACCTCTCAAATCCATTGACATAAGTTAGTTTAGGCCTGCAACCGAGCCGGTAACATTGTACTTAGGATCTAAAAACAACTTGGGATCTAAAAATCACTTGGGTTCTAAAAGTACTTAGAATCTAAAAAGTACTTATCCATTACTAATCAAGGTTAAAAACGACACCCGCGAAGGGGATGCGGATTTAGGTGAACCGCCCTATGGGGGAGATAGGGCGGCAAAGCGGTATAGCTCAGTTAAGCCTAGTAGGTCAGTACCGCGCCGATTGCGATGGAGCGAACCTCGGTCGCCGGGTTTTCTGCCTTGTCATACTCGGCAACCAGCTGCAGGTTATCATTGACTGTGTGAAACCATGCCAACCCAGTATTTTCAAGGTCTAGATCGCTGGCTCCTGCCGTTGTTCCGCCCTTGTTCTCGCCGCGCGAGATCACCAAGCGCTCACTACCGAAACTGTAGGACGCCTGCAGCAGATTGCCTTTAACATCAGCGTCGTCTGCGGTAACAAAGTTACTTAGACCTGCAGCACCGACACCGCTGGCATCAAAACCCGATGCGCTCAGTGACAGACCCGCGAATTTAACCTTAGCGCCAAAGGAGACGCCATTGGCGTCAACCTCCACACCGGGGGTCGTCTCCGAACTCTGGCTCATGCCGCCCAACCAGAGGCTGTAGCTACCGCTGTCGAACTCGCCAGCGAAGGTCGCTTCGGCTTCGATCCGAGGAGAACTCTCTTCGGAGCTAGCCGATGCTTTGTTCGGATCCATCAGCCCCACCGCCAGCTGAAAACCACCCATTTTGGGTGAGCGGTAGCTGATCTGGGAGACAGGGAAGGGGTACAGATAACCGGTACCTATATTACCGAAGGAGACGTTAGCAGCATCAGCGGTAACCGTGTGCGTCTGGCCGTAACCCAGCAGCATCTCATCACCGAGGATGTTGCTGCGACCGAACAGCGCAAAATCCTTACCGATCAGAACCTCACCCCAGCTGGAGCCTACAGTGGCGTAGAACTGGCGCACATCGATACCGGTCTCTGTCCCCACCGAGTCGCCACGCCCTAGACCTCCAGAAGGACCACCTGAACGGAAGCGGTCACTATCGTTGATGGTGACCCAGAAGGAAGAGCGCGCAGCCAGTTTCAGATCGCCCGCCTGCTTGAAGAAATTAAAGCCAATGTAGTTGGGCAGAAAGCCCATCATCACCCGCGCCTGCTTTGTCGTGACGCCGCCGGTCTTGGTTTCGGTGCTGACCGCAAAGGTATTGAGCAGACCATCGACCGAAAAGCGGGTGTCATCTTTGTCATAGAGGGTGATCGCCGCACCCGCTTGCGCACTCATCCCTAAAACCACAGCTGCCGGTAAGGCCTGCTTCAACCATTTATTATTTTTCATTGTAAGTTCCCAAACAGGTTTATTGATGCCTTCAAAACGTCCTGGGAAGTATTGAAAAAAAACCTGTTAGCGAACTATCGTCCTTTGCTGGTCTTTGCCGCCCTCTTTAGGTGTGACTCAAACGACCCCCTCTTATCCTCTCCTGGCGACCCTTTAAGAAGTAGACCCTGAGGCGTACACCCCTTCTGTACCTAAGTGTCCGCTGAAGGCTATATACAGCAATGCTTAGCAACCGGTTCGCGTCTGCCAGAAGCAGCGGAGTAGCGCTTAAGTCTTAGGCTGACAACCCTGAAGTCCCATTGCCAAAAAAAGTGCTCCCCTTAGCATGGAATTATCGCTTTAAACACCTGCCGTTGAGCACCTGATAATCTGCGTTCAGTCCGGAGTGAGCTATCAAATCATTTATTCTAGCAAGCGGGATTGCAACCATCTGGACGCGGAATATAAGCGCTGTAGATCGATCTATTAAACGCATTCTAAGCGCTAATTACTCGATCGTTGCTGTTCAAAAACTAGGGCTGTGGCTACTCTGCCTAGTCACAGCATTGGGTGCCCCACTCCAGGCGGCAGAGGATCTGGCTGATAGCAGCAGAGCCAACATCGATAATCCCGCAGCCCCCTACCAAAGCGTAATCCAGGCACTGTTTCCCAAGGCGACCCGGATCGATGCCAAGCTGGCGGATTTTCCCGTTTATCCGGTCTATCAGCTGCAACAGTTGCTGGGCTACGCCTACGAATCCGACCAGCTCAGCGATCTGGCGGGCTTCTCTGGCAAACCGATCAAACTGATGGTTGGCTTGGAAACCGACGGACGCTTCAGCGGCGTTACCGTGCTCAACCATCACGAACCGGTGTTCCTGCATGGCCTTGGCCAGCAACCGCTGTTCGATTTTGTCGCTCAATACAGGGGGCGTTCGCTCAGGAATCCGATCGTCATTGGCAATAAAGAGCGGGGGAATAGTTCGATGGCCAGTGATGGCGGGCCGGTCATTATCGATGGTGTCACCAAGGCTACCGTCTCGGTGATCATCATCAACGACACCGTACTCTCCTCATCGCTGCAGGTGGCGCGGAAAAAGCTCGAAGGTTTTTCGCAACCGATTGCGGCCAAACCCAAACCCGATCTGTTCGAGCGACTCAGTGGGGAGCAGCTGCTAGCGCGTGGCTATCTGCAACACTGGTACCTCTCCCGTGCTGAGGCGGAGCAACAGTTTGGACAACCCCTGAGCGACTATCCAGGTAACTATTCAGAGAGCGATTCAAACAACGACGCGAACCAGGATATAAGCACCAATACCAGCGAGAATACCAGCGAGGACGCGCCGTTCAGCGAACTCTATTTCGCTTATCTCAATGCCCCGATCATTGGCCGCAACCTGCTCGGTGACGCCCGCTATCGGCAGCTGATCGACAGCCTCAAGGCCGATGAACAGGTGCTGGCCGTGTTTTCGCGGGGACTCTTTGCCCATGTTGCCGAAACCTTCAAACCCGGTAGCGTACCGGGGCGGCTCTCGCTGCAGCAGCAGGGACTGTCGATCGAACTCCGTGACCTCAATCAGCTCGATATCGACACGGCCAACCAACTGCCCTTTAGAACCCAGCAGATGCTGCGTTTTGAACAGGCCAATCTGTTCCGAATCAAAGGCCACGCCGGGTTTAATCCGGCCGCCGAAGCCTCGCTACAGCTGAATGCAACCCTGGAACGAAACCATCTGGTGCAGGATCATGCCCGCTTCGATGGTCTTGCCGATGCCTACGTCGTCAGCGATCAGCAGGCGGGGCACCTGCAGTCGCAGGGCCATAAGT
>CAXBEA010000007.1:0-66594 GCA_963974645.1 uncultured Neptunomonas sp.
TTGGCTTTGCGAGCGAAAAAACGCTAGCGCGCACCAACTTCCCGTTTAAAGTCCCGTAATAATGCAGGACTACCAAAAACAGAGCGCATTCTAAGGAGAGGCACGGGCAGGGTCAACTTAAAAGCAGGAGCAACTGAACAGCTCTGAGGTTGCCTTTTTGCAGCTAACGTTTCTCTATCCAATCAACAAGAGACGACCGGGTCACTCCCGTTATTTAAAATTGAACTGGCAGCCTTGTCTTTTGCTGAGTGATGGTCGCACGAGTAAGCATATGACTGCCGTGGCGGATGTCTCGAATACGCAGACTTAACAGGTCACATCCTCGTAGTTTGCTATCAATCGCCAAGTTGTACATGGCTAGATCGCCAGTCTTATCCGCAACCTCTAGCCTGATGCGAATGCCCCAAATGTCCTTGCGTTTGAGTGGCCGTTTTGGACCAAGTATCTTCCCCTTATTCCAGGGCTCTGGAGGGGTTATCGGCTCCCCAGTGAAATGGTCCATAGCAGAATACCTCTTCTGTTAAGAGGTCTTTGAGTATGGCTCAGCCTTTAGGGGCATTCAGCAAAGGGGCCACCAAGGGAAGGTACTTTTGCTACGAATTACACACAACTCGGATAAAAATCAAAGCGTCCCTGCCAGCCAAAATCCGCCCAACACTAAGGTCAACGCGCCTAATAACCCCTTGGCGTAATTAAAGAGATCGTTACCACGCGACAGCAGCCAACGCTGCGCCGCACCAAGCACCATTCCGAAGCCCAGCATACTGAGCAATACGCCAGCCGAAAAAACAGCAATGTAAGCGGCCCCCAGCATTGGCGAGCCATCAACCAACGATGGCAGTAATGCCAATAAGGGCGCGCTACCGGCGATACCGTGGATCACACCGACCAATACAGGCAAGTGGTTGTCATGGGAGTGCCGATTATCAATCAGGTGGGTATGGCAGAGATCGCCGTGACGGTGAGTGTGCAACCGAAGCGTCGGTTTGTATAACCGAACCATCAACCAGCCCCCCGCTGCTATTAATAACAGGCCGATCGCACGCTCCGCCCATAGCCTGGCGGACTCACCCAACTGCCAGTCAAAGGCCAGCAACAGCCAGGCAAGCATAGCGACCGTCACTCCGTGCCCCAGCGCCCAACGCCCGCAAAAAGTTACTATCCCGCGGGTAGTTACGCTTCGTTGGGACAGGCTACTGACAGCCATAATATGATCCGCATCAAACGCATGTAGCAGCCCCAGGCTAAGTCCCGTACCGAGCAACAACAGCATAGTAGAATCAAACATCATGCTTCTCTTCTATTCCACCGCTATCAATATAAGCGCGATACCCGCCGCGGTTCTATTCTCCAGCATTAATTCTGGAAAGATCTGCTCCAGATGCTTGTTAACCGTGGATGGGCTTATTGACACTTGGCGACGTCTCATCCCGTTTTTAGAGTGCGCTTTTCAAGCATCCCCTGATCGATAATAAAGTCGATGATGGTTTGTAGACCCTGGCCGCTTTTTAGATTGCTAAATACGAATGGCCGCTCACCGCGCATCCGCTTTGCATCGCGATCCATCACGTCCAGATCTGCGCCTACAAGCGGAGCAAGGTCGATCTTGTTGATGATCAACAGATCCGATTTGGTGATGCCGGGACCGCCTTTGCGTGGGATTTTGTCGCCGGCCGAGACATCGATGACGTACAGGGTCAGATCCGATAGCTCGGGACTGAAGGTGGCGCTGAGGTTGTCACCACCGCTTTCGACCAGCACCAGTTCCAAACCAGGATGGCGGCTCTGCAGTTCGTCGATCGCAGCCAGATTCATCGACGCGTCCTCTCGAATCGCCGTGTGCGGACAACCGCCTGTTTCAACGCCGATGATGCGGTCGGCTTCGAGCGCCTGATGACGCAGCAGGAACTGCTCGTCCTCTTTGGTGTATATATCGTTGGTGACCACTGCAAGATCGTACTGCTCTCGTAGTACCGAGCACAGCTCTTTAAGTAGAGCTGTCTTGCCTGAACCGACTGGACCACCGACCCCGACGCGTAAACATTGTGAACTCATAGCGTTGTTCCTTGTTATCAATTGCTCAATTAGGATTAATGCCTGTTAGTAACGCTCAGCTTCTGAACAGCCGTGAATATTGTGTTTCATGCTGTGCACTAGCCAATGCCAAACCAGGCAGAGTGGCGCCGAGCTGGTCATCGTCCAGAGATTGAGCCCTGGTTACCGCTACTTCGATCGTCGGCAGCAGCCGAATAATCAGTTTTTGGGCAGCGGTCTGTCCCAGTGGCAATATCTTGCAGGCGACCGCGACCTGATTCTCCAGCCAGTTCCAGCCGAAGCCGTGCAGCAGCTCGCTGATGGGGACCTCAAAATACAATCCGGCGCGAGCGAACTGGCTGCAAAAAGTTGGCTGTGGCGGCTGTTGATCGGCGCTATCGACTACCTCAAGCGATACCAGCAACCGTCGCAACGCCTGGCCGACTTGCTCGTCTTCAAACAGTAGCTCCTTGGTCTCGCGGTTGGCGCGCAGCCATCGGTTCCAATGCGCGACTTGTTGGGTATCGTTGGCTTGGTACGCCTCGACAAAGCGGATCAGTAGCGGCAGTTCGACCCGCGCCAGTCCTTCGGCCAGCACGCCATGGAGCCAGTCGTAAATGTCATCGTCGCTCTGGAGCCAACCACTGTCGAGGGCGTACTCCAACCCTTGCGAATAGGCGAAACCGCCAATCGGTAGCGATGGGCTGACTAGATGCATCAGGTGTAGCAGCGCGGGTGATTGCATCGGGCTCACTCAGTGACTGTGCGACTGATCGGTGTGGTGGTCATGCAAATGTGCGCCCTGCTTGTGGCTGTGCTGATGACCAGCTTCGTGACTGGGCTCGTGCTCTGCGTGCGAATGGCCACCGTGCGCGCCGTAAGCGCCATTCTCGGGGGAGAACGGTGCCTGTTCTTGCACCGTGGTCAAACCGTACAGTTCGGCCAGCTCCTGTAGCACATGGTCGGGTTGAAACCTTAACCAGCGTTCGCCGACCTGCAGCGGTACATGACGATTACCCAGGTGGTAGCAGACCTTGGCAAACTGCAGCCAGTCGTCGCTGCTAGCGGTGACCACCGCTTCGGCTTCGGCCAAGACTTCAATCACGCCACCGCATTCGGTCTGTAATAGATCCCCGTGCTGCAACACCTGCCCGCGTTCGATAAACAGGCCGATATCACGACCGGATTCGGTTACGGCCTTGAAACGGCCGCGCTTACGCAGGTCGAACGGCAGGCTGAGGCGGTCGATCACCTCGGCGGGCTGGGAGCTGCTATAGCGTTGGCTGACTTTAAGCATGGTTGCTCCTTGTATGCGTTGAACGGTGCTGATTATTTTTTCAAATTCATCGGTAGCAGCGTTAGAACAAGAAATAGCGCTGTGGCTTTTTATGTAAACCGCCCTGCGCTAAAACAAGAAATAGCGCTGGGGCTCTTTGTATAAACCGCCTTGCGCTAAAACAAAAAATAACGCTGGGCTAGGGGCAACACCTCGGCCGGTTCGCAGGTTAACAACTGGCCATCGGCGTGTACCTCGTAGGTTTCAGGATCAACCTCCATCACCGGCATGTAGTCGTTGAGCTTCATATCTGACTTTCCAATTAAACGGGTGTTACTGCAGGGGGCCAATCTTCGCTTGAGCCCGAGTTGCTGCTCCAGCCCCTGGTCGAGCGCCGCCTGCGACACGAAGGTCAGACTGGTTGCGGCTGCTGCGAGCGGTGACGCGCCGAACATCGGTCGGTAGTGCACCGGCTGCGGAGTTGGAATCGAGGCGTTGGGGTCGCCCATCGGTGCGGCGGCGATAAAACCGCCCTTGATAATCAGCGACGGCTTGGTGGCGAAAAAGGCCGGTTTCCAGAGTACTAAATCAGCCAGTTTACCGACCTCGATAGAACCGACCTCATGGCTTATGCCGTGGGCGATCGCGGGGTTGATGCCGATCTTGGCGATATAGCGTTTGGCGCGAAAATTGTCGCAACCGAGATTTTGATCTTCGGCCAACAGGCCACGCTGAACCTTCATTTTATGGGCCGATTGCCAGGTCCGAATGATGACTTCGCCAACCCTGCCCATCGCTTGCGAATCAGAAGCGATCATCGAGAAGGCACCCAGATCGTGAAGGATATCCTCGGCGGCGATAGTCTCCTTACGGATGCGTGAATCAGCGAAGGCGACGTCTTCGGGGATGTTAGGATCCAGATGGTGACAGACCATCAGCATATCGAGATGCTCATCGACGGTGTTAACGGTGTAGGGCCGGGTCGGATTGGTTGATGAGGGCAGCACGTTGGGCAGTCCGCAGGCCTTGATAATATCGGGAGCGTGGCCACCACCGGCACCTTCGGTATGGTAGGTATGGATGGTACGGCCCTTGAAGGCGGCCAGGGTGTCTTCGACAAATCCAGACTCGTTCAGGGTGTCGGTGTGGATCGCCACCTGGACGTCGTATTTCTCGGCCACACTGAGGCAGGCATCGATCGATGCGGGTGTGGTGCCCCAATCTTCGTGCAATTTGAGCCCCATCGCGCCGGCCTGTAGCTGCTCCTCCAGCGCTTGCGGCAGGCTGGCGTTACCTTTGCCGAGAAAACCAAAGTTCATTGGCAGATGATCGGTGCCTTGCAGCATCTTGCCGATATTCCATGGCCCCGGAGTGCAGGTGGTGGCGTTGGTTCCGGTAGCCGGTCCGGTGCCGCCGCCGATCATAGTGGTGACGCCAGACATCAATGCTTCGTCGACTTGTTGCGGGCAGATGTAATGAATGTGCGAATCGATAGCACCGGCGGTGAGGATCTGGCCTTCGCCGGCGATCACTTCGGTACCGGGGCCGATCACGATGGTAACCCCTTGCTGGGTATCGGGGTTACCGGCCTTGCCGATCGCGGCGATCCTGCCTGCCTTGATGCCGACGTCCGCTTTGACGATGCCCCAATAGTCGAGGATCAGGGCGTTGGTGATGACGCAATCGACAGCCTCAAAACAGCTGACCTGGCTCTGCCCCATGCCGTCGCGGATCACCTTGCCGCCGCCGAACTTGACCTCGTCGCCGTAGACGCAGTGATCCTGCTCGACCTCGATCCATAGCTCGGTATCGCCCAATCGAATCCGGTCACCGGTGGTGGGGCCGAACATATCGGCGTAAGCCTGGCGTGAAATGCTAACCATCAGTGCTCTCCTTCTGTAACAGAAGTATCTGAATCTAGCGGCCCCATCACATCACCCCTGAAACCGTAGATGGCCCGGCTACCGCCGATCGCCACCAGCTCGATCGTCCGGTGTTGGCCGGGCTCGAACCGCACCGCGGTACCGGCGGCGATATTGAGCCGAAAGCCTCGACTGGCGGCGCGGTCAAACTGCAGCCCCAGGTTGGTTTCAAAAAAATGGTAGTGCGAGCCAACCTGGATCGGTCGGTCGCCGACGTTTGCCACTTTGAGGCTCTGGGTGGCCAGCCCGCGGTTGAGTTCGATCTCGCCGGCCTTGATCTGAAGTTCGCCTGGGATCATGTTTCTTTACCTCTTATCTAAAGGTCGCTGCATGGCTAAGATCAGCGTGTCAGGGTTAGGCGGAAGTGGCCGAAAAAGCGCAGTTTACGAATAGTAAATGAGCATTTTGAGGGCGCTTCCAACGACACACTGGCGTGATTAGATAACTATGCACGAACTTTTATTGGATCGGCTGATGGACGGTGACCAGCTTGGTCCCGTCGGGGAAAGTCGCCTCGACCTGCACCTGATCGACCAGCTCGGCGATACCCTCCATCACCTGCGCTCGGCTGAGGATGGTGCGGCCATAGCTCATCATCTCGGCCACCGTCTTGCCCTCGCGGGCACCCTCCATGATCGCGCATGAGATCAGCGCGATCGCTTCGGGATAGTTAAGCTTGAGGCCTTTGGCCAGTCGCCGCTCGGCCAGTAACCCAGCGGTGAACAGCATCAGTTTGTCTTTCTCTCTGGGCATCAGTTCCATGTCAGCTCCCTGTCAAAATGTTGTTAAGTCGTCATAAAATCAGGTCAGCCAGATGCGCGGAATAACCGCTTGGCGTTCGATCAACGCCGGCCGGAGTGTTTGCCACAGGGCAGTGAAGGCGTTACGCGCCTGTTCGCTGTCGTGACCGAGATAGCGGATGCATAGCACACCCAGCCGCCAGCTAATTGCCAATAACGCATCCTCGGTGCTAGTTTTGTCAGAACATAAGTCGTTCCACTGCAGGCGCAGCTGCCCGATCAGTTCGACCGGTTCACTATCGAAGCCGACCGCATAGAGGTTGCCGACGATCGGATAGCCCTGCAGCCCCCAGCGTTGTTTGGCCAATGGACTGCCCGCCTGCAGGTGTTGTTTCTCCAGCAGCAGCGGCAGACCGTCGCGATAGATCGCCATATCCTGAAAGAAACAACCGGATTCAAATTTAATCGCGTTGGCGGGTCTACCTAGGCAGATGATCTCCCAACCGATAAAGCGGCTTTCGGCGGCCAGGTCTACTCGGGTGTTGCTATGACCCAGGGCACCGTCGTAGAGGATAGTCTCCTGCGGTAACCACTCCAGGGTGGCATCGGTATCGACATTGAGGTTGACCTGTTGTTGCTGCGGTACGCCGCAGCTATCCCCCTTATAGATCTTGCCTGCTGACGGGGTGGTGATCAGTGCTACGCTGCCGGGTTCAAGTGACACCGAGATCTTCAATTGATCGCCGCTGACCAGTCCACCGGGTGGGTGCAGCAGGTAGACATGGCACACCGGCCCTTCAGGATAAAACGGTCGTTGTACCCGCAGCGGCCCCCGATGGCTCAGACCGGGCAATGCGGTGCGACCGTTTCTGGGCTCGAATCGTAGCTCTATACTGGCCTGCCATTGGCGATGCAGGCCAAAACCGGTGGTCTTTGCGGTGGTCTTCGCGGTGGTGTTGCTCCACGCCTGGTTCATGATGAGTCTCTATAGGCAACGCGTTTTATATAGCTAGTGGTATATATATAGCTAGTGGTATAGCTAGTGGTATAGCTAGAGCAAAAACCAGACCAGTCGGGCAGATCTGTGAATGGGATATTCAAATATTTTCGATGGGGCTCTTAGATAGCGCTATAGATGGGTGCCGGGCTAAGCCAGAAAGAATGAGACTGGATCCCTATACGGTTGGCTTGATTCAAAAAGGTGCGCATTCGTTGTTCTGGCGCTCTATTGGTGCGGAAAGCGCACCTTTTTGGATCGTTTGTGGAGGCTTAAACCGTTAAGAACTCGCGCACCAGTTCGTCGCTAAGCTGGTCGATTGTCCCAGTGGCAACGCTCTTGCCACGATCAAGAATACAGAAGTGATCGGCCACCTTGCGGGCGAAGGGTAGCTTCTGTTCGACCAGTAGTACGGTCAAACCTATATCACGGTTAAGTTTACGAATAATGTCACCGATCTCGGCCACCACGTTGGGCTGGATCCCCTCGGTCGGCTCATCCAAGATGAGTAGCTTGGGATCAGTCACCAGGGCCCGTCCTATTGCCAGCTGTTGTTGCTGGCCGCCGGAGAGGTCGCCGCCACGGCGGTGCAACATCTCTTTTAACACCGGGAACAGCTGGTAGATAAACTCAGGGATGCGTTTTAAACCGTCATTTCGCGCAGGCAAACCGATCAGTAGGTTCTCCTCCACTGTCATCAATGAGAAGATCTGCCTTCCCTGGGGTACATAGCCTATCCCCAGGCTGGCACGTTTCTCGGCCGACATCGTCCGTAGGTCTATACCATCAAAATCGAGTAGGCCTGACTGGGTCGGGAGTAACCCCATTACGCATTGCAGCAGCGTGGTTTTTCCGACCCCGTTACGGCCCATCAAACAGGTACAGGCGCCTTCGGGAACATCCAGGTTAAGATCCCACAGGGTGTGGCTCTGGCCGTAGTATTGGTTCAATCCTTTCACTCTCAACATCGCGGGTAATCCTTGTCGTTGCCTTTCGTACGGTTACTCACCTGCTATTCACCAAGGTAGACCTCGATCACCTTGGAATTGTTTTGGACCTGGTCCATCGTGCCTTCAGCCAGTACCGAGCCTTGATGCAGCACCGTGACAGTGCGGGCGATCGAGCGGACAAAGTCCATGTCGTGCTCGACCACTACCACCGAGCGCTCGCCAGCGAGCGAGGTGAGTAGTTCGCCGGTACGGTCCATCTCCTGGTGGGTCATTCCCGCTACCGGTTCGTCGACCAATAGTAGCTTGGGGTTCTGCATCAGCAGCATACCGATCTCCAGCCACTGTTTCTGGCCGTGCGACAGCACTCCAGCGGGACGGGCATAGAGCGCTTTCAGACCGATCATCTGCAACGTTTCATCGATCCGGTCATGTTGTTCTGAGTTGATCGAGGCGCGGAATGTGGGCCAGACCCCTTTGCTACCAGACATCGACAGCTCCAGATTTTCAAACACACTCAACTGTTCAAACACGGTCGGCTTTTGAAACTTGCGCCCGATTCCGGCTTCGGCGATCTCTGCTTCGCTCAGCTTGAGCAGGTCAATTTTCTGACCAAACCAAGCCTGACCGCTATCGGGCTGCGTCTTGCCGGTGATGATATCCATCATGGTGGTCTTGCCAGCCCCATTGGGGCCGATAATGCAGCGCAGCTCGCCTGGTTCGATATACAGATTGAGGTTATTGATCGCCTTGAAGCCGTCGAAACTAACGCTGAGATCTTCCAGATAGAGTATGCAGTTGTGGCTTAAATCAAGGCGACTAGAAGCCGCTGGTTTGAGAAATTCAAACACTTGATCACGCTTAAGCCAGTCGGGGGCCATGCCCGTTGAGGTCAATTCAATCGAAGTCATAGCGACGCTCCCTTCAGGCGGGTTTGGGTGCTGACGGGATCTGCAGAATCGGTTTTCTGCTCATCGTCGTTGTTGCGGTTACCCTTCTTTTTATCGAACAAGCCGACAATTCCCTGCGGTAGGTACAGCGTCACTAGTACGAACAGAGCGCCTAGCGCAAATAGCCAGGCCTCAGGCATCGCTGCGGTAAGGTAACTTTTTCCGTAGTTGACCAGCAACGCTCCGGCAACGGCACCGAACAGCGTGGCGCGGCCGCCGACGGCAACCCAGACCACCGCCTCGATCGAGTTTAACGGTGAGAATTCATTCGGGTTGATGATGCCGACCTGCGGCACATAGAGTGCACCAGCAACACCAGCCAGCACCGCCGATAGGGTAAACACCGCCAGCTTTATCTTCTCGACCCGGTAGCCGATAAAACGGACCCGGGTTTCAGCATCACGAATTGCCACACTGACCCTGCCCAAGCGCGAGTTGGTTATCATACGGCAGAGCAGGTAACCCAGCGTCAACGCCACAGCAGAGGCGATAAACAAGCCGAGTCGGGTGCTATCGGCCTGTAAACTGAAGCCAAGGATATCCTTAAAATCGGTCAGACCGTTGTTGCCGCCAAATCCCATCTCGTTGCGGAAGAACGCCAGCATCAACGCATAGGTCATCGCCTGAGTGATGATCGACAAGTAAACGCCGGTGACCCGCGAGCGGAACGCCAACCAGCCAAAGACGAACGCCAGCAGTCCAGGGATCAGCAGCACCATGATCATGGCGAACCAGAACTGGTCGAATCCAGCCCAGAACCAAGGTAGCTCCTGCAGATTCAAGAACACCATAAAGTCGGGCAGATCCGGGTTGCCGTAGACGCCGCGATCACCGATCTGGCGCATCAGGTACATCCCCATCGCATAGCCACCCAGCGCAAAGAAGGCGCCGTGACCCAGGCTGAGAATACCCAGGTAGCCCCAGGCCAGGTCGACAGCGACCGCCAATAGCGCGTAGCAAAGGTACTTGCCCATCAGCGTAATGGTATAGGTCGGCACATATAGTACCGAGTCTTCTGACAGCAGCAGATTGGACAGACTTACGCCGACGGTGACCAGCAGCAACAGCGCCAACATGATCTGGCCGCCCCTGTCGTTTTTGAGGATACGTTTAATAAACATCGATTAACCCTCGGCCGCTCGGCCTTTTTGCGGGAACAATCCACGCGGTCGTTTTTGAATGAATAGGATGATGAATACCAGCACCAGAATCTTGGCTAGCACCGCTCCGGCCCAAGGCTCCATTACCTTGTTGGCGATCCCCAGCGACAGACCCGCAACCAGCGTGCCCCACAGGTTGCCGACGCCGCCAAACACCACCACCATGAACGAGTCGATGATATAGGCTTGCCCCAAGTTAGGACCGACGTTGGTCAACTGGCTCAAAGCCACTCCAGCCACACCGGCGACCCCAGATCCCAGACCAAAGGTCATAGCGTCGACCCATTCCGAGCGTACACCCATGGCGCGCGCCATCTGTCGGTTCTGCGATACCGCCCGTACCTGCAATCCCAGCCGGGTACGTTTGAGGATCATGTGCAGGGTGAAGAACACCAGCAGGCAGAAGGCGATGATGTAGAGCCGGTTAAGTGTTAACGAAAATATAGGGTTGAGTTCCCACACGCCGCTCATCCATGCGGGTGTTTCGACCTGCCGGTTCAGTGGCGAGAACACCGTGCGCACCGCCTGTTGCAGCACCAGGCTTAGCCCGAAGGTGGCTAGCAGGGTTTCCAGCGGCCGGCCATACAGATGCCGGATCACCCCACGCTCGATCGCGATGCCAACCATACCCGAGACTAGAAACGCGGCGGGTACCGCGACCAACAGTGAATACTCGATCGAATTAGGCATCAGTTGCTGGACCACATAGGTGGTATAGGCACCTATCATAATCAGCTCGCCGTGGGCCATGTTGATCACCCCCATGACGCCAAATGTGATAGCCAGACCGATCGCAGCCAGAATCAGCACCGAGCCCAGGCTTAAACCGAAGAACAGTGTTTGCAGGTTGCCGAATAGATCGACGCGATCGTCGATGCTTTTTAATACCGCGGTCGCTCTGTTGCGAACGGTCTTGTCCGAGTCGGCGCTGGTGAGCAAATTGATCCGATTACGCACCGGTGGGTAGAGACTGTCGTCGAGCTGGTTTAACGCCGACAGCCGGACATCTTTATCGTTACTGTCGAGCTGCGCCAGTGCAATGGCAACACTCAGCAGCTTGTTGACCTCAGTATCGGTTTCCAACTTACGACGCTGCTGTAATAGAGGTAGGGCTGAACCGTCAATTTCTGACAACATGGCCTCTAACGCATCGTGCCTTACCTGCGCCGATTCGCTGCCCAGCTGCATTTCGGCGATTGCCTGGGTCAATTGCGATCGTAGGGTGTTATTGATCGAAACCTTCTTGACCTTACGCTTGCCGGTACTGCCCAGATCTTCGCCGGTGACAGCGTCGGCCAGCTGGACCTCACTGTCTAACTTGACGACCAGTACGATGCGATTGTCTTTTTTACGGAAATACAGTTCGCCACGGCTCATCGCTTGTAACAGTTCGAGCGCTTGCTCGTGTTGAGAGTCGGCCAGCAGTTTGATCGCCTCAGATTTCTTGCTAAAGCTTTTTTCTGTCAGCAGCTGTAGCCCTTGCTCAAAGCTGTTGTCGGCGGCGTTGGCCAGCGGTGCCAGCAGGACGCTAGCTGCAAGTAATAATGCGGCCAGCGCCTCGAGGCTGTAACGCATGAGGATACTGCCTTGCCTCAACAAAGAGCGCCGGCCTGGCCTTTGTGGGCATCGCAAGCTGGAGTTTGCCATGGCGATAGAATCCTTAGCCTGACGTAGCCGGCAGGCGTGATAGTGAGTGTTGTGTCCTGCCAAATGGCAGTTATAAACTGAACAAAATCATCCTGGGTATGAGTCGTGCGGGTTCCAGCCACCAATCTGTCTAGACAGAATTATCGGGGAGTAGCCGGAACCTTTACGCTTAGCCTGGTGGCTCAGGTTAGAAGTTCTGACCTGAACACTTACCGGTCTTGACGTTGTAGTTGCCACACGACAGAGGAGCACGCCAGTCTGAGATCAGATCCTTAGAGCCGGGCAGGAAGTCGGACCAAGCATCACCGAGTACCGTACCCGACGTAGCCCAGACCACTTCGAACTGTCCATCGTCTTGAATTTCGCCGATCAGTACCGGTTTGGTGATGTGATGGTTCGGTGCCATGGTCGCGTAACCGCCGGTCAAGTTGGGTACGCTGACGCCGATGATGGCCTCTTGCACTGCCGTCGAATCAGTCGTACCGGCCTTTTTAACCGCTTCTATCCACATATTGAAGCCGATGTAGTGCGCTTCCATCGGGTCATTGGTGACTCGCTTATCGTTGCCGATATACTCGTGCCACGCGCTGATGAACGCATCATTGGCCGCGTTATCGACACTCATGAAGTAGTTCCAGGCGGCTAGATGGCCGACCAGCGGCTTAGTATCGATCCCAGACAGCTCCTCTTCTCCGACTGAGAAAGCGACGACAGGGATATCTTCAGATGAGATACCCTGGTTACCCAATTCTTTGTAGAAAGGTACGTTGGCGTCGCCGTTGATGGTTGAAACGACTGCAGTCTTCTTTCCCGTTGAGCCGAATTTCTTCACATCGGCAACGATACTCTGCCAGTCTGAATGGCCGAATGGGGTGTAGTTGACCATGATGTCCTCGGCCGCTACTCCTTTCATTTTCAGATACGATTCAAGAATCTTGTTGGTGGTGCGCGGGTAGACGTAGTCGGTACCCGCCAGAACCCAGCGCTTCACCTCTAATTCATTCATCAGGTAATCAACGGCAGGAATTGCCTGCTGGTTAGGCGCTGCACCTGTGTAAAAGACGTTTTTGGACGACTCTTCACCTTCGTACTGAACCGGGTAGAACAGGATGCCATTTAGCTCCTCAACCACAGGCAGCACCGACTTGCGCGACACTGAGGTCCAAGCACCGAAGATCGCATCGACCTTCTCCTTCTCGATTAGTTCACGCGCCTTCTCGGCGAACAGCGGCCAGTTAGAAGCAGGGTCGACCACCACCGCTTCGAGCTGCTTACCCAGCAGACCACCGTTCTTGTTTTGCTCTGCAATCAACATTTCCATTGTTTCTTTGAGCGTCGTTTCACTGATCGCCATGGTGCCGGACAATGAATGCAATACGCCCACCTTGATAGTATCGTCGGCGGCGATTGTCAGCGCCGAGGCTGATAGTGCTGCACAGGTGCTCAAGGCAAGTAGAGATTTCTTAACCGCTTGCTTCGCGATGCTCATTGCGCGCTCCTTGTTTGAATAGGTCAGTTCGTTTTGGGTTTTCTGGGGTAGTGCACCCTCTTCTTCAATACAGGCATAGCAACGAGCAGGCCAATTATTTTTTATGCCTATAAAGCAATTAGATATGTTGCTTAATTGTGTATTATCATTTTTTTTGAGTATTGTTTTGGTGCGAACGCACCACGATGATGCGCGTTAAAGGCAGTAAATAAGGCATTAACTAAAAGTGGGGGGCTGGTACCAAACTGAATGAGAATAACGTTCGTATCACGCGGACGTTGTAGGTCTTCGGCAAGATGATGCATGAAATAGGCGCTAAACCTGGAGCGCCCAAGTCCTTCTCAATTTGACAACCACTCATCCTAACTGTACCTTTCTCAAAGGGATTTTTGAGTTCCCATTCGGTCAATGGATGAACGATGTCGCAGCCTTCAGCACAACTTAATCAGATTGCTCGGCCCCAGCAGGAGCGGCTCGCGTATATCGAGTTTCGCCTGGTGTTTCTTGGCTGTCTGAATCGCTCTGATTTGGTCAGCCGCTTTGGTCTGAAAGAATCTGCCGCCTCCCGTGATCTGGCGCTTTACAAGCAACTGGCTAGCAACAACATTACCTACGATACCGTCGAGCGTACCTACCGGATCGGTCTGCAACTCAAGCCGTTGTTTGATTACCAGACGCAACAGGTGCTCACGGCATTGGCCGAGGGTTTTGGCGATGATTTCGTCGCTAGCTGTGGCTCCATGCTGCCCGTCGAACGGCCCAGTCGGCTGAATACCCTCAGTATTGAGGTGCTGGCTCCGATCAGCCGTGCGCTGTTTAGCGGTCGTAGCCTAACCGTTACCTATCGCTCGCTGTCCAGTGGCCGCACTACGCTTCCCTTGATCCCTTTAACCCTGGTCGATAACGGCCTGCGCTGGCATCTGCGCGCTTACGATCTGCAGCACGAGCGTTACGCTGATTTCATGCTGAACCGTATCGAGAAAGTCGAAGAAGCCGACTCCAAGGCGG
Source organism: uncultured Neptunomonas sp. (assembly GCA_963974645.1). Taxonomy (GTDB): domain Bacteria; phylum Pseudomonadota; class Gammaproteobacteria; order Pseudomonadales; family Balneatricaceae; genus Motiliproteus. The sequence goes on from CAXBEA010000007.1 coordinate 14,171, forward strand.
ATCAGGTTGCGTTGCGTCAGCAAGACAGCGACTGGCAGCAACAACTGGAACTGATCCTGGTTCCTCATCCAGCACTAACTCACCCCGATACCATCGCCTTCGAATACGGCATGGCTGATAACCGGCTCAGGCTTTCTGTCCGTGCTGCGTTGGCCGGTTATCTGTTACGGCGCTGGAGTGTGGACTGTACGCCCGATCACCGCCTGCAAGGCCCTGAATACCACCTCTGGCTGCAAAACGCCGAGGCACTGCGCCATGCGGCCAAAGACACCTTACCCAATCTCACTCTCGCACCCGGCTTTCTGTCTACCGGGACGGCGTTAACCCAAGAGAGTGCGCTCAACGCGACGCCACGAGGATTTGCATGAATACCACCGAACAACAGTTTCTGAAGGAACTGGACGACAAGCTCTGGAAAGCCGCCGACAAGCTGCGCGCCAGCCTTGATGCCGCCAACTACAAGCACGTGGTGCTGGGGCTGATCTTTCTCAAGTACGTCTCCGACGCCTTCGAAGAGCGCCAGCAGGCGCTGCTGGCGCTGTTCCAGCACGACAGTGAGAAGAACATCTACTACTTGCCACGCGAGGACTACGGCAGCGACGAAGCGTACCAGCAGGCGCTACGGGAGGAGCTGGAGGTGCTCGACTACTACCGCGAGGCCAACGTGTTTTGGGTGCCCAAGCCTGCGCGCTGGAGCACGCTGAAGGAGAAAGCAGCGCTGCCGATCGGCACGGTGCTGTGGCAGGAGGAGCCTTCAGCGAATGGAAAAGAGCCTTCAGCGAAAGGGAAAGAGCCTTCAGCGAAAGGGAAAGAGCCTTCAGCGAATGGAAAAGAGCCCTCAGCGAAAGGAAAAGAGCCTTCAGCTCTTAATAGGAAAAAGCCTTCAGCGAATGGCAAGCCGGGTAGCGAGGTGAAGCTGCGCTCCGTCTCCTGGCTGGTCGACAACGCACTGGATGAGATCGAGAAGAGCAACGCCAAGCTCAAGGGGATTCTCAACCGCATCAGCCAGTACCAGCTCGATAACGACAAGCTGATCGGTCTGATCAACTCCTTCTCCGACACCTCCTTCGCCAACCCGGTCTACAAGGGCGAGCCGCTGAGCCTGCACAGCAAGGACATCCTCGGACACGTCTACGAATACTTCCTTGGCCAGTTCGCCCTCGCCGAAGGCAAACAGGGTGGTCAGTACTACACGCCCAAGAGCATCGTCAGCCTGATCGTAGAGATGCTGGAACCTTACAGTGGCCGCGTCTACGACCCGGCGATGGGTTCGGGCGGGTTCTTCGTCTCCAGCGATCGTTTCATCGAGGAGCATGCCAGCGAGCAGCACTACGACGCTGCCGAGCAGAAGAAACACATCTCGGTTTACGGGCAGGAGTCCAACCCCACCACCTGGAAGCTGGCGGCGATGAACATGGCGATCCGGGGGATCGACTTCAACTTCGGCAAGAAGAACGCAGACACCTTCCTCGACGACCAGCACCCGGACCTGCGCGCCGACTTCGTAATGGCCAACCCGCCATTCAACATCAAAGACTGGTGGAGCGAATCACTGGCCGACGATGTGCGCTGGCAGCACGGCACCCCGCCCAAGGGCAACGCCAACTTCGGCTGGTTGCAGCACATGCTGCACCACCTCGCCCCGACCGGCAGCATGGCGCTGCTGTTGGCCAACGGCTCCATGAGTTCCAATACCAACAACGAAGGTGAGATCCGCAGGCGCCTGATCGAAGCCGACTTGGTGGAGTGCATGGTGGCGCTGCCGGGCCAACTCTTCACCAACACCCAGATCCCCGCCTGTATCTGGTTTCTGACCAAGGATAAGAGTGGCAAGGATGGAAAGAAACGCGACCGTCGCGATGATGTGTTGTTTATCGACGCCCGTAACCTCGGCTACATGAAGGACCGGGTACTGCGCGACTTCACCCCGGAAGATATCGCTAAGGTGGCGGATACCTTGCACGCGTGGCGCCGGGCAGGAGCCCAAGTGCCGCGTAGGCCAGGGATGGCCGAGAGCGGCCCGAAAGGCGAGGCGTATGCGGACGTAGCGGGCTTTTGTGCCTCGGTGGACTTTCAGCAGATCGCCAAACACGACTTCGTACTGACACCGGGGCGCTACGTGGGCGCAGCGGAACAGGAGAAGGACGGCGAACCCTTTGCCGAGAAGATGGCGCGACTGACCGAACAGCTCAAGGAACAGTTTGAGGAGAGTGACCGGCTGGAAGCGGCGATCAAGCGCAATCTGGGGGGGCTGGGGTATGAGTGCTGATTGGACCACCATAAGTCAGGTTGCTGATGTATTCGACGGCCCTCATGCCACCCCTAAGAAAATTGAGTCTGGTCCCTATTTTCTTAGCATCTCTAGCTTGAAAAAAGGGAAGCTAGATTTGAGTAAGTCCGCCCACTTAAGTGAGCAAGACTTCGTAAAGTGGACCAAGAGAATCACGCCTGAGCAAGGAGACGTTCTGTTTTCCTATGAAACTCGATTAGGTGAAGCGGCTGTGATGCCCGGAGGAGTTAGGGCATGCCTCGGGCGGCGAATGGGTCTAATGCGACCAAAGCGTGAAGCAGTACTCCCCGAGTACCTCCTTTACGCTTACTTGTCACCTACGTTTCAAGACGTCATTAAGGCTAGAACGGTCCACGGATGCACTGTCGACCGGATTGCTTTAAAGGATCTACCTGATTTCCCTATACGAATCCCTAGTATCGAAGAGCAAAAGAAGGTGGTCGAGACCCTTAGTGCCCTTGATGGAAAAATCCAGCTCAACCAGCAAATAAATCAAACCCTCGAACAGATGGCGCAGGCGATCTTCAAAAGCTGGTTTGTTGACTTCGAGCCGGTCAAGGCCAAGATCGCCGCCCGAAAGCACTGGCTGGCCATGCAGCCCGCGAACGAAAGCGCCTCGCCCGTGTGTTACGCCAGTGAGGCGGAGTATCGACCGCCAGGCGATGAGTCGCCAGCTGTCGATCTGGAAACCGCCATGACCCTCGCCGCCATGCGGGCGATCAGCGGGCGCGTTCTAACTGATGCGGGCACTGACCCACTTGCCCGTCTGCAGATCGAACAGCCCGAGCAGTACGCCGAACTGCGCGCCACCGCCGCACTCTTCCCCGCCGCTATGCAGGAGAGTGAGTTGGGGGATATACCTGAGGGGTGGGAAGTCGGTAGCTTAACTGACCTTCTGGAGTTCAATCCTCGCCGAATTCTAAAAAAAGGCGTGGTCGCTCCATATCTTGACATGAGAAATGTTCCGACATCGGGGCATCTTGCAGAGGAAATTATCGAACGAGAAATGGGTAGTGGTACAAAATTCGTCAACGGCGACACTCTGCTTGCTCGGATTACTCCTTGCCTTGAAAACGGCAAGACAGCGTTTGTTGATTTCCTTGGTGACGGGGAGACGGGCTGGGGGTCAACCGAGTACATCGTATTGCGACCAAGGCCCAGTTATCCTACTTCACTTGGATATTTCATTGCGCGTAATGATAGCTTCCGTTTATCAGCTACTCAGTCCATGACGGGCACAAGCGGCAGGCAACGAGCAAACGCGAAGGCCTTAGCGGATCTAAAATGGACTGTTTATCCTCCCGACCTTGTTGGGCGCTTCGATTCTATCGCTGGGTCATATCTGGGCTTGGCAAGGAGCCACGGCGATGAAAGCAAATCGCTGGCTCAGCTCCGCGACTCCCTGCTCCCCAAGCTCCTCTCCGGCGAACTTACCCTTACCAACTCTGCAGAACGGAGTGCTCAGGTGGCCGTATGAACAAAGACCTCACATCTTCACTGGTGGCGCGCAAAAACGTACTGAACAACCCTTATGCGTTAACCCAGCTAGAAACCAATTTGCGGCTTGGCGGTTTGCACTTTGAGGGGGAGACCGTTTTTACCAAGCAGCAAACGGCGGACATTCTTGCCGTCGATGAACGCACGGTTGATCGTTATTTGAGCAGCCATAGTGAAGAGCTTAAAGCCAACGGCTATAGCGTGCTAAAGGGGAAAGCCTTGAAGGCTCTACGCTTAGCTTATGTCGACGACACAGATGTCGTCGACATAAATCCTAAGGCACCTTCACTTGGGGTGTTCAGTTTTCGAGCAGTTTTAAACTTGGCGATGCTCGTCACAGAAAGTGAGCGAGCCAAGGCGATTCGTAGTCGGATGCTGGACATCGTTATTGATGTGATCGCTGAGAAAGCAGGCGGGCATACCAAGTTCATCAACCAGCGTGACCAAGACTACTTGCCTGCCGCCTATATGGAGGACAGCTACCGCAAGCAGTTCACCGATGCTCTAAAAGATTGCCTGGACATGGGGCATTTCAAATATGCCGTGTATACCGACAAAATCTACAAGGCGGTTTTTTGCGAGAACGCTGTTGAGTACAAAAAGGTGTTGCGTCTGGCGGGCAAAGACAAGACTCGTGAAACTATGTACGCCGAGGTCCTAAAAGCGATAGCTAGCTTTGAGCACGGGCTAGCAGTCCAGATGCGTCAGGAATCAGAACGGCTAGGCAGAATGCTTAAACCAGCGGAGCTTGATGCACTGATTGCCGTAGCAGAGAGCAACCCGTTTTTAAAACCCGCTATAGAAGACGCTCGCGCCCGCATGGCCAGTCGTGACCTGGGCTTTCGAGATGCCCTACATGACAAACTGGAGCATTACATCCAGTCAGTGCCTGAGGGGGACTTCGATAAGTTTCTTGGTGAAAAGAGCCGGTCATTAGAGGAGCAGCTTTCTGACGCCGAAACGCTTAGTGTGCTTAAACGGCTAAAGGACCGCTGACGTGGAGTTTACTATTCTCTACTTCGACCTGGATCATGCGATAAGCGTGCATGACTGGATCATTGAGCACTCTGGAGGATTGGCCGGCACCAAAGACGCAGGTCAGCTATCAAGCGTTCTGGAACATATACAGAATGACTGGTACTACCCGAGTTTTGAAGAAAAGCTGAATCACTTAGTTTTCGCCATCAATAAATTTCACTCCTTCAACGATGGTAACAAACGCTCCAGTTTGGTGTTGGGTGCCTATTTCCTTGAATTGAATGGCTATGACTACTGTGTGAAGCCATTCATGCTGGAGATGGAGAATATCGTCGTATGGCTTGCAGAAGGCAAAATATCTAAAGACCTGTTACTCAAATTGATTACGTCATTGATCATGGATGACGACTACCCCGAAGATCTCAAGCTTGAGCTGCTGGAAGCATTGGAAAAGGAATAGGGATGATGAACGAGGATCAACTGGAACAGCTCTGCCTGGAGTGGTTTGCCGACAACGGTTGGGAGATCGCCCACGGGCCGGATATTGCCCATGACGGCCCGACGCCGGAACGCAAAGATTACCGTCAGGTGGTGTTGCAGGCTGATCTGGAAGCGGCGATCCGCCGCATCAACAACCATCTGCCTGACAGTGCGGTGGAACAGGCGCTGGCACAGGTGATCAAACCTGAAAGCCTCGATGTGGTGGTCAGCAACCGTTCTTTTCACCGCCTACTGCTCGAAGGGGTTCCTGTCGAATACAAACGTGACGACAAGCAGATGCATGACCATGCACTGTTGATCGACTTCGATGTTGTCGATGCCAACCGTTTCCGAGCGATTAACCAAATCACCATCGAAGGCAGCAAACAACTGCGTCGCCCCGATGTGATCTGTTTTATTAACGGTCTACCCATCGCGGTGTTGGAGCTAAAGAGTCCCTCCGCCGAGAACGCCGATATCTGGGATGCGTTCAACCAGATTCAGACCTACAAAGACGAAGTCAGCGACCTATTCGTCTTCAACGAAGCTTTGGTGGTCAGCGACGGTTACACCGCACGTGTCGGCTCCCTGACCGCGAACCAGGAGCGTTTTATGCCTTGGCGCACCATCAAGAGCGAGGACGACAAACCGCTGCTAGAGTGGCAGTTAGAGACGTTGGTACGTGGCTTCTTCGACCGAGAGCTGCTGCTGGATTACATCCGCTACTTCGTGCTGTTCGAGACCGACTCCGCCAATCTGATCAAGAAGATCGCAGGCTACCATCAGTTCCACGCAGTACGTGAGGCGGTGCGTGCGACCCTTGTTGCCGCTGAGCATGTTGAGGGCGTCGCTGAGAAACGTGCGACCTACGCCGACCGGGTAGCACCGGGCAGTAAGAAAGCCGGTGTGGTCTGGCATACTCAAGGTTCTGGCAAGAGTATCTCCATGTGTTGTTACGCCGGTAAGTTGCTACAGCAACCGCAGATGAACAACCCGACTCTGATCGTGGTGACGGACCGTAATGATCTTGACGGTCAGTTGTTCAAGACATTCACCGACGCCAAAGAGTTGTTGCGCCAGACGCCGGTGCAAGCCGATGACCGCGACAAGCTACGCCAGCTGCTGGCCGAGCGCGAGTCCGGCGGCATCATCTTCACCACGGTGCAGAAGTTTGCCGTGATGAACGAGGAGTCGGCCCATCCGATACTGAATGATCGCCATAATATCGTGGTGATCTCCGACGAGGCGCACCGTAGCCAATACGGACTGAAAGCCACCCTGAAGCAGGACGGCAGCTACAAGTTCGGTTACGCCAAGCACATGCGCGATGCACTGCCCAACGCGGCCTTTATCGGCTTTACCGGTACACCCATCGCCAGTGAGGACAAGGACACCCGTGCGGTGTTTGGTGATTACGTCTCCATCTACGATATTCAGGATGCGGTAGAGGACGGTGCCACGGTGCCGATCTACTACGAATCACGTCTCGCCAAGCTGGACCTTAACCATGCCGAGCTTGAGCAGTTGTCGGATCAGGTCGAAGAGGTGGTTGAAGACGAGGAAGATGTCAGCTCACGCGAAAAGACCAAGGGCGAGTGGAGCCGGCTGGAAAAGCTGGTCGGTGCCGGGCCGCGCCTGAAGCAAGTAGCCGAGGACTTGGTAGCGCACTTCGAGACCCGTACCGCCAGCATGGACGGCAAGGCGATGATCGTCGCCATGAGCCGCGATATCTGTGCGCAGTTGTACAACGAGATTGTCGCTATTCGACCCGATTGGCACGGTGCCCCATTAGGCGCAGCCGCTGACCCAGAGAAAGGCGCAATCAAGATTGTGATGACCGGTTCTGCATCGGACAAGCCGTTATTACAGCCACACATCTACAACAAACAAACCAAGAAGCGGATAGAGAAACGCTTCAAAGACCTGAACGATCCACTCAAGCTGGTGATCGTGCGCGACATGTGGCTAACAGGATTCGACGCCCCATGCTGCCACACCCTGTACGTCGATAAGCCGATGAAGGGCCACAACCTGATGCAGGCGATCGCCCGTGTGAACCGGGTATTTAAGAACAAGCCAGGTGGGCTGGTTGTGGATTACATAGGTATCGCCAACGAGCTGAAGCAAGCACTGAAGACCTACACCGATTCCAAGGGCAAGGGTGCGCCGACCCACAGTGCCGAAGAGGCGTTTTCCATCCTGCTGGAGAAGCTCGATATCATCCACGGCATGTTCGCCAAGGGACCCAAAAGCGACGGCTTTGACTACAGCGGGTTTGAAACTGAAGCCCACAAACTACTGGTACCTGCCGCTAACCACATCCTCGGCTTGGAAGACGGCAAGAAGCGTTTCCTCGATACCGTATTGGCGCTTAGCAAAGCGTATTCGCTATGCAGCACATTGGATGCTGCCCGTGAATACCACAAAGAGATCGCCTTCCTATCAGCAGTCAAAGCGGCCATCACCAAGCACACCAGCGTGGACCGCAAGCTGACCCAGGAGGATAAAAACTCCGCCCTCAAACAGATCCTCGACAATGCCATAATTGCCGAAGGGGTGGCCGATGTTTTCGCCCTCTGCGGTCTCGACAAGCCCAACATCGGTCTGCTGTCGGAAGAGTTCCTCGAAGACGTGCGCCAGATGCCCTACACAAATCTGGCGGTTGAGCTACTGGAGAAACTGCTCAAAGACGACATCCGCGCCAAGACCCGCAACAACCTGGTGCAGGAGAAGAAGTACGCCGAGCGCCTGCAAGAGACCCTGCGCAAGTACAACAACCGAGGTATAGAAACCGCCCAGGTGATCGAAGAACTGATCGCCATGGCCAAGCAGTTCCAGGAAGAGATGGCTCGCGAGGCCGCATTGGGGCTCAACCCCGACGAGATCGCTTTCTACGATGCTCTGGCCAACAACGAAAGCGCCGTGCGCCAGCTGGGCGATGAGATCCTCAAAAAGATCGCCGTCGAGATCACCGACAAGCTGCGCAAATCCACCACTGTGGACTGGCAGGTACGCGAGAGCGTGCGCGCCAAACTGCGTATCCTCGTGCGCCGAACGCTACAACGGTACAAGTATCCGCCTGATCAGGCACCGGAAGCGGTGGAGCTGATATTGAAGCAGGCTGAGGTGCTGTCTTGTGGGTGGGCGGCTTGAGTGATATCGAGAGAATTCGAGCCGCACTGCCAGAGGAAATCAAGGGGCGCGATCACGTGGTTCAGGAACGTCTGCTGAGTGTTCGGCGAACGTTTGCCCATCTCACGCGTGATATAGAGATTCTGGTAATATACTGGGATGTGCGCTTGCACCAAGATTTTTTGTCTTGCAGCATTAACGACAATTTCGCAGATTGAATAGCTCATACCGTAGTCTCAAACTTTACCAAAATATTAACGCAGCATTATTAAGAATCCGCCAGTGCGCTGCTTTACATGTTGAAGCTTGAGCGCACGGCTCTACAAGCTTGTATTTATTACAATTAAGGTGAATTTAAGTGTCTAAAGATAACAAAACCGGAAAGACGGGATCATTCGTCTTTACGATGCACCGAGTGGGCAAAATCGTGCCGCCCAAACGCGAAATCCTCAAGGACATCTCCCTCTCCTTCTTTCCTGGCGCCAAGATCGGCGTCCTGGGCCTGAACGGCTCAGGAAAGTCGACGCTGCTAAAAATCATGGCTGGCGTGGACCAGGACTATCTTGGTGAAGCGCGTCCGCAGCCCGATCTAAATATTGGCTATCTGCAGCAAGAGCCGCAGATGGATGCGCATAAAACCGTACGCGAAGTGGTCGAGGAAGCGGTATCCGAGGCAAAGAACGCCCTGACCCAGCTCGACGCTATTTACGCCGCCTACGCCGAACCCGATGCCGATTTCGATAAACTGGCGGCCGAGCAAGCCCGGCTAGAGAACATCATCCAATCCGTCGACGCCCATAACATCGAACGCCAGATGGAGGTCGCGGCAGATGCCCTGCGCCTACCCTCCTGGGATGCCAAGGTTGAGCACCTGTCTGGCGGCGAACGTCGTCGCGTTGCGCTATGTCGGTTGCTGCTATCCAAGCCCGACATGCTCCTGCTCGACGAGCCAACCAACCACCTCGACGCCGAATCCGTCGCCTGGCTGGAGCGATTTTTGGTCGACTTCAACGGCACCGTGGTGGCTATCACCCACGACCGCTACTTCCTCGACAACGCCGCCGGCTGGATTCTGGAACTGGACCGCGGCCACGGCATCCCCTACGAGGGCAACTACAGCGCCTGGCTGGAACAGAAAGACGCCCGTCTGGCAACCGAAGCCAAGCAGGAGGCCGCGCATCAAAAGACCATCAAGTCAGAGCTGGAGTGGGTTCGCCAGGGCTCCAAGGGGCGCCAGTCTAAGTCCAAAGCGCGCCTCAAGCAGTTCGAGGAGATGAGTTCGCAGAGCTTCCAGAAACGCAACGAAACCCAGGAGATCTATATTCCGCCAGGACCGCGTCTGGGCGAAAAGGTGATCGAGCTGCACAACGTGTGTAAGTCATTCGGCGATAAAATGCTGGTTGATAACCTGACCCTCACCATCCCACAGGGTGCCATCGTCGGCGTTATCGGCGGCAACGGTGCGGGCAAGTCGACCCTGTTCAAGATGATCAGCGGCACCGAGCAGCCCGACTCCGGCGAAGTCGTGATCGGTTCAACCGTGAAGCTGGCCCATGTTGACCAGATGCGCGAACTGGACGGCTCAAAAACTGTCTTCGACGAAATCTCGGACGGCCAGGACATCATCACCGTGGGCAACTACCAGGTCCCCGCACGCGCTTACGCAGGCCGGTTCAACTTTAAAGGCGGCGACCAACAAAAATTCGTCAAGGACCTGTCCGGCGGCGAACGCAACCGTCTCCACCTGGCCAAACTGCTAAAAGAGGGCGGCAACGTACTGCTGCTCGACGAGCCGACCAACGACCTTGATGTTGAAACCCTGCGCGCCTTGGAAGAAGCCCTGCTGGCCTTCCCCGGCTGCGCCATAGTGATCTCGCACGACCGCTGGTTCCTGGATCGAATCTCAACCCACATCCTCGCCTACGAGAGTGACTCCAAGGCAGTATTCTTCGAAGGCAACTACAGCGAGTACGAAGCAGATCTCGTAGCCAGAATCGGCGACGCTACGCCACACAGAGTGAAATACAAGAAGATTGATGCTTAACAGCTCAGCCACACCCCCAGGGCGCTGATACAGCGCCCTTTTTTATGCCTGAAACACCTCTAACGATTAAAACCACTCCACAGACTGCTATACATTGAGTAACACTCTGATGAGTTAACTCCATGGAAAACAGCCTTCCTCAACTGCTACTACTGGGCTCTGCGTTAGCGATCGGCCTACTGATCGGCGTCGAACGAGGCTGGAGCACCCGAGATCTTGCGGACGGAAGACGTATGGCGGGGCTACGCACCTTTGGCCTCACAGGGCTGCTCGGCGGTCTATCCGGGCTACTGGGAGACCTAATCCTCGCCGTAGGCTTTGCCTCGGTGGCCGCTCTGGTTATCACCGCGTATTTTAGCAATCGCCGCAATCGATCAAACATCAGCGCCACAACCCATGTCGCCATGCTCACCACCTTTTTGCTCGGCGCCCTGGCTGGACTCGATCAGATCACTATTGCAGCGGCCTGCGCCGTCGTCACCACCCTACTGCTTCGCTCTAAGCACTTCCTGCACCAGCTGCTGCAAAACTTATCCCAGCACGAACTCAACGCAGGCCTGCAACTCTTGATCATCTCTGTAGTACTGCTGCCGGTCTTACCGAATACCGGCTACGGCCCATGGCAAGCACTAAACCCCTACGAGATCTGGTGGATGGTTGTACTAATTGCGGCAATCTCTTTTGTCGGCTACTTTCTGATCCGTGTTATGGGCTCCCGGCGTGGCATCCTAATAACTGGACTGGCAGGTGGATTGTTATCCTCAACCGCGCTAACCCTGCAACTATCCCGCCTGGCACACGCTCAGCCAGCACTGCAACGCTTATGCGCGGTCGGCACACTTATGGCTTGCGGGGTGATGTTTCCTCGAATAATACTGATAGCAGGACTGATCAACCCTGCATTAACGAGCCAGTTATATCTCCCTATGGGCGCGATGGCAGGCGTAACCTTCTGTTGCGCAGCGCTTATTTTCCGCCGTGAAGGCAAGTCAAAAGAGATCGCTCCGGCACCACCCAAGAACCCGCTAGAACTAACCCCTGCACTATTGTTTGGATTACTCTTAGCGACGGTTGCCTTGCTGGGCCGAGCAATGATGGAGTGGATGGGGGAGTCTGGCGTATTACTGCTAGCGATCGTTTCAGGCATCGCCGATGTCGACGCGATCAATCTGACCTTATCAAGAATGGCAGACACCGAGATCTTACTAAACACGGCAGCTACTGGAATCATTCTCGCCAGTATTTCCAACACCCTGCTCAAAGGAGTGCTTGCCGTATTTGCCGGCGGCTTAGGCATGATCCGTTGGGTCATGCTACCGCTGTTACTTGCTGGATCTACAGGAGTGCTGATCGCCTGGCTATACTGATCAATGGCTTTACTATCAAAATACCTAGCCAGCAACCAACTCTTCAGGCAAAGAGCTACTCGACCTCCTCTGAACTCCGCATCCGCTCTTGACGCGCCTGCTGCTCCATAAAGGCGGCTTTAAGCTCTTCCAACACCGAATCAACGTCTGCGGTATGCAAATCCTCTTCAAAATAACCCGTCAGCTCGGCATCGGGGTGCAGACCACCGTTTTCGTAGAGCTCCCAGAGCTCTTTTGCATACTGAATTAATACAATTGATGGTGCAATTGATGGGGACAGATTTATTAAATTGCTAATCCGGTCGGCAACAAAGGCGTCTGCCCCTGAGATTAGCTCGCTCATCTTGGCACCCCAACGTTGAAGCGGCGACTCCTCGCCCAGCGGGCAAGGATCATCCAGCAGATCGATATAACAGGCCAGACTTGCCCATTCGTAGTCGTCTTCGATCGAGTCAACCTGACGACCTAACGAAACCCCACTAGATGATTACGTGCATCCGGAGAGACCACGCCCGATGCTGCCCCGTCGACCAAAGTTCGGGCAGGTGCCCGTTCAACCTGATCGACGGGAGCGCGCTTCGATCTGATCCAGATGGTGGCCAGCCTGCTGCGGGGGCTTATCAGCGACCATACCGCAATCTAATGCAGGTTGTCCGACGGCGAGGCCCCACCCAACGGGTACGGGTGACCCCTGCCTTTGTCATAGAGCGCGTTTGATCCAGGATTCCAGATCACGGCGCAGAATGATATCCAGAATCTGCAGGTGCTTACCCGGCTGCCAGTGCAACAACATACGGTAGTCGCCGATACGGATACGATAATGTTCGGGAAGTAGTTCCAGCGCTTTGGTCTGATGGCGAATACTCTCATCACGGGTGGCGAAGCGAGCGGCGGCCATGATCGCCTTGGCCGCGAGTGCGGGAGGTAGGGCGGCGCAGTGTTTGCGAAATTTATCACTATATTCGGGGGCCAACGGAGGGGTGTCGAGATCTTCCTGGCGAAATAAAATTTCGTCATCCTCGAGTGTCATTTCGGGAGGTTCTGGGGTGAGTCGCTCGGCCTGCTTGTTGTGCTCATCGGATAATTGTTTACGCAGCTGTGCTCGCTGCTCCTGCTGCCGGCGAATCTCGCTTTGCAGTCGCTCCACCTGGCCGCGCAACCGCTGCAGTGTCGCCCTACTCTCTGGATCGGCCTTTTTTTCTATCTGCGGGGTTTCGGCAGCTGTGTTCGAGCGGGTTTCTCGCGCCAGTTCCAGTTCGTCGCCGATCCGTTGCATGTTTTGCCCCATCTCGTACAACGCCCTGCGCTTTTCTTCCAGGTCACCGCGTGTCTCCTGCAGACGGGCCTTGAGCCGGTCGATCTTCTCCGTGGCTGCCGCAACGCCGGCCTGGTTGTCACTGCGATCCTCCAACCAGTCGCACAACTCCTCGGCCGGGTCATCCAAAGGCAGCAGGTCGAGGTCGACACGAGCCTCGCGTAACGCCTCCATCAATATCTGAATATCAAAATGTCGATCGGGGTTGGACACAATCGCGGCTCGGGCAAAAACGATGCCCAGAGCCGGGTAGTGCGGCAGTAATGCGAAGGCATGTTCGATCAACGGCCCGCCCTCAATTGCCCCTTCGCTATCCGACCCACGGATATTGACACGACACTCGGCCTCCAGCGTAGCGAACCGTTGCGGACACTCCAGCAGTTCGAACTGAAACCGAGTGTCCCGTGGTCGGTGCCACTCCGCTGGCGGAAAGTGGTCGCGGATCTTGCGAGCCACCGCCAAATCCCCGTCCTTCAACACCGAATGCAGGAGATCTTCGAAATGGCCGCGATCAAAGTCAGCGACCTCTTTTCGTCGTTCATGCGCAAGCAACATCTCGAAGGCCAACTCACGCATGCCGAAAGTCAAGGCTCGTTGGTAGGCGGCATACAGCTGCTCGTCACCCAGATCCACTGGTTTCAGCGCCTTGAGTTCATAGGCCCGCAGATCTCCGATCAGTCCGGGATCATCCACCAATCCGGGGTGAGCGACAACTTCACTGCGTGTGGTGCCGGCATATTGGGAGGGGTCTCGTAATAGCTCCTGGTCCTTTTCGTAGCAGCATTTTTTGTATTTTTTATTGCTGCCGCAATGGCACAACTCATTGCGGCCGAGCTTGGGGACAGAACGACGAACGGTGAACTCACCGTGGCTGATCACCCGCTGGTGCTGCTCCGGGAGGATCTCTTCCAGGCGCATGTCACTCCAGATGCGTTCCCAGCCATTCTCGGGCAGCGCCCCATTATCCAGCAAGTGGTGGGTATCCAGGAGCAACATTCCGCTCTCCGGCGGCATGCCGAAACGCTCCAACTTCCACAGCAGCTTGCGCACCGGTTGAAGATCGAGCCCGTGTTTGATTGATATCTCAGCAGCCAGGCGGGCGGCATAGGCCTGGCGTTGATTGGAAAATTCATCAGCCAAGGCGACCTCAAGCAACGGTGCCACCGCCTCCGCCCCCTGGAACGCAAAGCAGGGGGCCGTATCCAACAGCTCCTCACTCACGCCGATACAACGGCACAGCAAGCCAGGATTGAGTCGAACCCGGTTCAATGCACTGCATTGCAGCAAGCGGCTCAACACCCGAGCTTCGCCGGCCTCGAGCAGCGCCGACAGCCAGGGTTCGATCTCTCCAGCCGTGAAATGCGCCAACTTTCCGCCCAGCCGACGCACATCAGGCATACAGGCATCGGCAACACGCAGCTCATCCAGTAGATCAGGTTCCAATGGTTTGCTCACAGAATGGGGTTCCGTATTAGACAATGTTCATCGCCGATCGCACGTTTAGGGGGAAATCTATGGTGCCAGAGCGCCGCAGCCAATGCACCCGTGCGGTTGCTATTCTTGATATGTTTATCAGGGTGTTAGTTTGACCAGGGTTTAGCGCCAAAGATTGACCATGTAAACAGGCGTCAAAGCCTCATGGATATGGAACTGTCACCCACTAGTCACCGGTCAAATTTCGACGCTGAAAGTGGTCAGTTCTGTTCGCTGATCAACAACTATCTCGAACATAGCCAGTTGAAAGGAGTTATTCATTAAGAAAACCCGCTTCGAAGATGCCCGCTATCTGAAATTTAAGTTCTAGAAAATGACCTCAACATCAGTCGAGCTAATGCGGGCTATGCATGCGCACCCCGATTCCTCAATGTAGCTATGGCCTCGAAGGCCTCAGAGCGAAACAGGTTTGACCGGGGCGGATATCTCTACCTGATCCTGGCTGGAATAATCTTGGTTTGATGGCCATTCTTCTGGGCATACCTTGCCCAGTAGTGGGCCGTAGCGCAGGCTTCAAAAGCGACTAATGAAGGTTTTTACTTGGCCAGAAACTCGGCAAACTTAATACGCGCTAGCTCTTTGTGCTGGAGCTCTTTACCAGAGGGGGATACGACGAAGACCTCGTCGCCAGAATCGGTGATGCCACGCCACACCGGGTGAAATACAAGAAGATCGATGCTTAGAGACTCCGCACTATCCTCCGGGCGCTGATATAGCGCCCTTTTTTATGCCCGGAACACCCTACTACCAAAACGCCTAAACCGGCATCTAAGCCAACCTTAAGACAAGGAGCTACTCGACCTCCTCTGCGCTGCGTATCCGTTCTTGACGCGCCTGCTCCTCCATAAAGGCGGCTTTAATCTCTTCCAACACCGAATCAACGTCTGCGGTATGCAGATCCTCTTCAAAATACCCGGTCAGCTCGACATCGGGATGCAGATCACCGCTTTCGTAGAGCTCCCAGATTTCCTTGGCATACTGGGTGTCCTTCAGCTCAGGGGCATACTGCGCGTAGTAATCCCTCATATTGTTCACATCCCGCTCCAGCATCCACTGGGCATGGTTGTTTCCAGCCGCATCAACGGCTTGGGGTAGATCTATAATCACCGGCCCGTAGGCGTCGACCAGCACATTGAACTCAGATAGATCGCCGTGTACCAATCCAGCACAGAGCATCCGTACCACATCACCGATTACCGCTGCGTGATCTTCGACTGCCTGCTCGGCAGACATCGCCACATCGTTTAAGCGCGGGGCAACCCCACCAGAATCGTCGGTCACCAACTCCATCAGCAACACGCCATCAAAGCAACCGTAGGGCTGCGGCACGCGAACACCTGCCTTTGCCAATCGATACAGGGCATCCACCTCGGCATTATGCCAGGCATCTTCCTGCTGGCTGCGACCAAACTTAGAGCCTTTTTCCATCGCTCGAGCACGACGGCTATTCCGCACCTTGCGTCCTTCTTGATACTGGACAGCCTGCCGAAAACTTCGCTTATCAGCTTCTTTATAGACCTTGGCGCAGCGAATTTCCGAGCCACAACGCACCACATAGACCGTTGCTTCTTTACCGCTCATCAACTGACGAATGACCTCGTCTACGATGCCTTCTTCGACCAGCGGCTGGATTCGTTTTGGAATTTTCATGGTATCTTTTGGCCCTTAGGCCATATACAAGGAGGTAGTTGGACGCAGAATAATCCGATAAGGAGCAACAACACTTACATCAAACAACTCATTTGACAAACAAAAAAGGGCAAGACTATAAGTCTCACCCTTTTTTACGCTCAATCCCTAAAATAGGGAGAGGCTGGCCTGTAACAAGTACAGGTCAGATCGCAGCTAAAATTAGATAGCTTCGATGTTCTCTGCCTGTGGGCCTTTCTGGCCTTGAGTAACAGTGAACTGTACTTTCTGGCCTTCAACCAGAGTTTTGAAGCCTGAACCAGCGATAGCGCTGAAGTGAGCGAAAACGTCAGGACCAGATTCTTGCTCGATGAAACCAAAACCTTTAGCTTCGTTGAACCACTTAACGGTACCAGTAGTAGTAGACATAGTCATTTCCTATAAATCAAGAGTAATTGGAGCCTCATAACAAGGCTTGTTTGCTGGAAGTGTTGCGATTACTTATGAAGAACAGGACGAGGCACTAAAGACAGGACTTCGAAAATCTGTGCATAAATATCAGACGTACTTTCAAGCTGTCCTGAAGTATATACAGATCAGCTTCTTAGTCAACACCTATCGACGTGAATTCTTCTCAGCACCGATAGCTAACCACCAACAAGCATCAATATTACCCATACTTTCCAGAAAAAACAGCCCTTTAGTGCACTACATACCATAAGACTAAAGCAGAAGATGCCCGGCTAGAGGGGAGCAGGTTCAACAACCAACATCCCCTGCATCCCCGCCTTGAGGTGATTAGGAACGTGGCAACTCAGCGGATACTCTCCCGGGGCCTTAACAAGAACATAGACATCACGCTCAGAAAAAGGGGCGACCGGAATGTGGTGCTGACCAGCGGGCACGGTGCTCTCCAGGATATTGACAATCTCCGCACCTCGCTGGAAAAACTCGGCAGCTCCAAAGTAATGAGTAACCCAGGCGGTATTACTGAGCCGGATTCGAGTAACAGCTCCAGATTTAAGCCGGATCAGATCTGGAGTAAACTGAAAGTCAGACATAATTACATAGATCGTCTCACCACTAAAGCTAACCTCCCCCGTCTCTGGATTGACCTCCTGCACCTGCTCAATTGCATGCTGCCTCTGGGCTGAATTACTCTCATCGGCATGAAGCGCCTTTAGCCGCAACGTATCAACCTGGCGCGACATTGAATCGCAACCGACGCCCAGCGCAGCCAGAATTATTACGACCAATATCTTCATCCAAACCTCCTCGCTAGAAGCACCCTGGTTTAAAAATGATACTCTTAATTAATAGCGATATGCCAAGTAGAAGCAGAGCTCGAGAGCCCGGGGTTGCCGCAGGGGCTGCGCATGGGTATGGTGCGAACGTTCTATTTCAGCGATCTTCGCCTACCGACCCCAGCAAGGAGCAATCAATGCCCTGTTCGCTTTCATTCCGCAGCCCTGCCAAAGGCACTCTCAGCTTAAGCCTAGCGCTCTCAGCCGCATTCATCTGCAGCACTGCAAAGGCTTCAGAAAGCCCCGTGCTTCACTATAACAACGAGTCTTACCAGCAGCAGACCCTGCCACCCGCGGTACAGTCTTCACTCTACGAATTAGAGCAACAATACAACCAGCAGCGCATGGATGTCTTCAACAACTACGTCGTGAACCGTTTCGTCCGCGAACAAGCGGAGCAGCAAAACAAACCGTTCCAGCAACTACAGCAGGAGCTTCTTAGTGTTCCCGCACCCACCAACTTGCAAATAGAAGCCTTTTACAATGCCAATAAAGCGCGCATCAGCGGCACCTTGCAACAGGTTGGAGGCAAAATATCGGAACATCTCAGCCAGCAGGCGATGATCGAGAAGCAGCGAGCTTTGCTCGATCAAATTCAGACCCAAAAAGGCTATCGCGTCGAACTGCCCGATCTACCCAGTCTGCGCCTACCCATAAATCTGGCCGGATACCCCAGCAAAGGCAACCCCAATGCCAAGGTCACCCTGGTTGAGTTTGCCGATTACCAGTGCCCGCACTGCAAAGATGCGGGCCCGGTAGTGAAAAAGCTGATGGAAAAGTACGGTGAACAGATTCGCCTGGTGTTCCGTGACTTCCCGATCAACCCATCAGGAATTTCGCGCAAGGTTGCTGAAGCGGCTGTCTGCGCCGACCAACAAAACATGTACTGGCCGTTCCATGAGTTGGCTTTTTCTCGCCAGAGCTATCTAAAGTCAGTAACCCCTGAGATGCTGGCCACCGAGCTAGACATGGATATAGTCGCGCTTAACAACTGCCTCAAATCTGGCGAAGCTCAAACCAGGGTCGCTAGCTCTGAAGCCGAAGCAAGAGAACTTGGCGTCACCAGCACGCCCTCATTTTTTGTTAACGGCCGCCCACTGCCCCACAGCCACGGGGATCTAGGCAGCGAAATCAGCGCGCTAATCGAACAGGAGCTAAACGCTTCAAAATAAGCGTAGCCAAGATAGCGCTCCGATGGAGCGCTACGTCGATAGTGATCTTTTGAAAATCAAATTATAAAAAATCATACCTTAATCAACTTAAGATAATTAAAATTAAATATTGATTGGTCAAAAACTGAAAGAACTCAGTATATGCCGCAACCCATCACCCCAGAACAACGACTCTGTATTGAGCGACAACTAGGTCGACCGCCTCGCGGTATAGCCGAGATCGCCTATCAAACAGCAGCAGGAATCCCTGTCGCGTTGCGAATGCAGTCACTGGTCGATGACAAACCCTTTCCGACCCTCTACTGGCTCTGCTCCAAAGACCTGCACAAGGCGATCAGCCAGATCGAAACCTCAGGCTGGGTCAAGCAGATCGAACAGGAGCTCCAGATCGACCCTGAACTCAAACAGCGCTATCGACAAAACCATCAGGATTATGTGCGCACACGCGACCACTACCTGACGACCACTCAGCGTCAGCGGATCGCCGAGCTTGGCTTTGCAGAGCTATTTCAAAAGTACGGTATTGGCGGAATCGCGCAATGGGACAAAGTACGCTGCCTGCACATGCAATACGCCCATTACTTATGCGCAAGCGAAACCAGCAGGAATGTAATAGGGATACGGATGGAGCAAGAGTTCGGCTTATCCAAACTAGCCATCAGCATCTAACCAGGCTAACCGTCGAATCTAGACACCCAGACAAAAAAACGGCCGAAATAATATCCGACCGTCAGACCAACAACCCAAGGCTATATCATCCTTGCAAGCGGTTGTATTTCTCCATCAACTGATCTTCGGTTTCCACATGATCAGGATCCTTAGGGATGCAGTCAACCGGGCAGACCTCGACGCACTGCGGAGTGTCATAGTGACCCACACATTCGGTGCACTTGGAGGGCTCGATTTCATAAATTTCGTCACCCGGTGTGATTGCCTCATTAGGGCATTCGGGTTCGCAAACGTCGCAGTTGATGCATTCGTCAGTGATAATTAACGCCATGATTGGCTACCTCTACTCGCTATATTCGTGGCGCTAATTACGCCAAATGATTTTTCAATGCTTCAGCCACAGCGGGATGAACAAACTTAGACACATCCCCATTCAGCGCAGCTACCTCTCGAATCAATGTCGAAGAGACAAAGCTATACTTTTCCGCGGGAGTCAAAAACAGCGCCTCAAATTCGGGGTAAATCGCCCGATTCATATTGGCCAGCTGGAACTCATACTCAAAATCCGAAACCGCTCGCAACCCCCGCAACACAGCACAGGCCTGTTGCTCTTTCATGAAATCAATCAGCAGTCCGCTAAAGCCAATGACCTCTACTTGACCCAGGTGCTGGAGCACCTCTTCAGCCAGCTTGGCTCTCTGAGCTAACGGCAGCAGTGGTTTCTTCGAAGGGCTCGCAGCTATCGCCACGATCACCTTATCGAACAGCTTCGAAGCACGCTCTATAAGATCAGTATGGCCATGAGTAATCGGATCGAAGGTACCCGGGTAGACAACGATATTCATCATTAAGATATCCGCGCGTACTTGAGAATCGCGCGAATGGTAACGGAATTGGCGCAGTGGTACAAATAGAATACTCTTTACCAGATAATTCTACACAACTACATAACCAAGGCTAGTTATCGATGACTTCATCTTATTTATTCTCCATTACCACAGGGATTATGGTGCTACTCGGTAGCGTAATTCTGAGCGGCTGTGAGAGCCTAAAAAGCGTTGATCAGGGGCTCTACAGCATTGCAGAATCCGTTTCCGAACAGGACAGGATCACCGGCCAGCGAAGCCTTAGTCTGGCATCGCGCGGCGAACAGATCAGCCGTGGCAACGAAGTCATAGAGCAGCTGCTGGCGCAAGAACAACAGCAAGGTAAGCGTATTAACCAACAGCTCGACAAAACCCAATACTGGCGGATGATTCAAATTTTCGACCGCATTCACCGCGTCAGCCATCTGAGCGATGAGCGCTGGCAGCCGATTTTGATTGATCGCGATAGTTTCAATGCGTTCACCACGGGGGGCACTTACATTGTGGTCCATTTGGGTCTGATGCAACAGCTACAGAGCGATGATGAGGTTGCTGCGGTATTGGCCCACGAAATCGCCCACACCGTGGCCAACCATGTCTTTGAAGGGCAGTCGCTGGCAAAAGCCACCTCGCTGGCCAACTCTAACTCATCCAGTCGTGAAGGGTATCAGGCGGCCTTTACTCACGAAAATGAACGCGAAGCCGACCGTACCGGTGTGCTCTACAGCGCGTTGAGTGGCTACGATCCCCTGGCAGCCAGCCGAATCTGGAAGCGCCAGTTTGAGGCGGAGGGCAATCGACGTGCGTTTTTCTTCCATTCCCATCCCGTTAATGGTGATCGTGAACAGGAGAATCGAATCAATGGTGAGAAGGTTAAGGGGTACTACCAGCCAGGCCAGATCAATCCGAATCATGCGGCGCTGCTGGAGGATAACGTACTCTGGAGTAGGCGCTCCAGCGAGCCCACAACAGGCGGCGATGGTAGCGGACTCACGGCGCTCACCAGCACCCTGTTCGGCGCCTACGTGCAACACCAGCAGGCCAAGCAGGGCGAGCAACAACAGTTGCAGCAGATCCAACTGGTTAAATACGTTCAATCGCAGTTAAAAATAACCGGCGACACCCGCCCCGCCCCGGATCGCTGGCGTTTGCAGTTGCAGTATACCGGTCAGGTCAGGCTGCGCGGGCTAACTCTGGGAGGTCAGATAGCGCAAGGCAAAGACCAGCCCGCGCTGGTCATCCTGGCGCAAACAAAACAAGCGCTACAAACAGGCTCTGCGTTTGAGCTGGAGTTCAAGCATGACGCCCTGAGCACGCTGAAACAGCCCCGTGAAGTGGTGAAGCTGTATCTCGATGATGCCCTGCCAGAGCAATAACTGTAGCGGCTAGAAGAGCAGAGGGAGACTCAAAAAGAAGCCGCTGCTCGTGCCTACTTAAGTTTGATTAGGGATGGCTTTTTTTCATTCAAGCGCAGCGAGCGCAGACTGCGGCGGATCGCCTTAAGGTGATCGATGACGCCAGGCCCCAGCTTCATTGCCAGGCCAACGGCCAACACATCGATCACCACCAGCTGCACCACCCGCGATGACATCAGCGCGCTGAGATCCTTGTCTTCTTCCAAGTCAATATGGATAGGTATCGTTGCCTGCTCCGACAGGGGGGTATCGCTCGGGCAGAGCGCAATCACTTGCGCTCCTTGCGCCATCGCCAGCCGCGCCGAGTGGAGCAGATCTTTGGTTCGGCCGGTCTGGGACACAGCCACCACCACATCACCGGCAGAAAGGGTTACCGCGGCGATAGATTGCAAATGCGGATCCGAATAGGCCACCGCATTGATTCGGAGCCGATGGAATTTATGCTGCGCATCGGTGCAAACCGCAGAAGAAGCCCCAAAACCATAAAACTCCACCCGCTGAGCTTTCGCCAGTGCTTCTATCGCCTGCTCTAATTTTTCAGAGTCCAGCGCATCTCTGATGTTAATCAGATTGCCTATGGTTGAATCAAAAACCTTCTGCTGAAAGTCACTGACGCTATCCTTTTTGTCGAGCGAGAATTGCTCAAAACTGGAACCGGTTCCCAACACTTGGGCCAGGGTCAGTTTAAAATCCTGAAAGCCATCATAGTTAAGCGCCCGACAGAATCGCACCACCGTAGGTTCGCTCACCTGCGCCTCGGCAGCCAGATCAACGATACGCATGTGAATAATTTCTTTAGGCTGCGCCAAGACATAATCGGCAACTTTCTGCTCCGACTTTCGCAAGTCAGCCCGAGCATCGGCGATCGTTTTAAGAACGTTGATCGAATTCAAACCGTTATTTCCATCGTACGGAGTATCAAAGTGGACGCTAGGATATCAAAAAAACCTCAACCAGGGGCACCTCCTGCGATCATGAAGCGATCTAATTCTTACCGCGAAATACAATAGCGAATTATGACAAATCAAAAACACCATCTGAAGCATCAAAATCTTCTTTTATAGACCTGTATAGCTCCCAGGCCATCGCTATCTGCTCCTCTTTAACCGCCCCGCTCAACGCTCTAACCCGCTCATCAAGCTGATTAAGCCCGGCCATAACGGCCAGCCCACAGAGCTGGTGCGCTTGATCGCGAAACAGGGCGCTATTACCTGTCGTCAGTGCCTGCTCCAAGGCGTCAAGCTGCTCGGCAAGCGCCTGTTGCAACTCCTGCTCTGGAATGCCAAAACGCTGCAACCGCATCGCAACATCACTGCATGGCTGTCCATCAACTTTATTAATCGCCCGTAATGCTTGGCTGACCAGGGTTGGTTCATCAACCGGCTTATAGAGTATTCCTTTAAGCGCAAGCGATTCCAACACCCCAGCTTCGTTGCTGATCACATCTGCGGTAAGGATCAGGATCGGGGTCTGCGCCGCAGAAGCCTTAGAGAGTTTTCGTATCGCTCGGCAGGCATCCATCCCCCCCATGATCGGCATATGCAGGTCCATGATGATCAAATCAACAGCGCCTTGCTCTACCTCTTTCACCGCATCGCGGCCATTTGCCGCGGTAGCCACCTCAGCACCCTGCGCCTGCAGCATCCGCATCAACAACAAGCGATTAAAGCGGTTATCCTCAACAACCAATACCTTCACCCCCTGCAGCGGTAACGATGGGGAAAGAAGCTGAGCATTCGGCAAACCGCGCGCCTGCAAGGCACTAAACAGCCGGTAACGACCTACCGGCTGGCGTAGCAACAACGCTGGAGATAACTGCTCGATAAGCTGATCGCCATCTAGCGCCAGATCGTCTGAATCATGCTCGGTAATCAGAATCAACTTCCCGGCAAAGCAGGCTCGCACCGGGCTGAGAAAACGACTCCAGGATAATGCTTTAAGCTCTTCAAGCGCGAGATGAATCAATACAGCGTCATACTTGGATGTCCGTATCGTCGACACCAGCTGTTGTCGGCCAGGAATCGCATCCACTCGACAGCCCCAATCACTAAGCTGCCGCTCCAGTTGCTGACTGCACTCAGGATCGGAACAACAGAGCAGAATATTTAATCCTGGCAAGCTCGGTATCGGCGATTCAGGGGCCTGATCCAGGCAGAGTTCGATACTAAACTGTGAGCCTTGACCGCTGACGCTACTCAACGTCAGCTCGCCCTGCATCATGTCGACTAAGCGCTTACAGATAACCAGCCCCAGGCCACTCCCTCCGAAGCGGCGGCTAATCGAGGTATCCGCCTGGGCAAAGGGCTGAAACAGGGTCCGCAGCTCAGCTGCAGCAATCCCGATCCCAGTATCCTCAATATCGATTCGTAGCCGGGTCCGGCCTTGTTCCTGACACCCACTCAGGCGCACCTGCACCCGGCCTTTCTCGGTAAATTTAATCGCGTTACTGATCAGGTTACTGATAATCTGAGAAAATCGAGTCGGATCACCCATCAGTAACAGCGGCCACTGCGCCTCGCACTGCAACTCAATCTCCAGCCCTTTCTGCGCGGCGGCAGGCGCTTGCATCTCGATCACATCTTCAATGCAGAGTTCAGGGTTGAAACTGATCCGCTCCAGCGTCAGGTTGTCAGACTGGAACTTGGAGAAGTCGAGAATATCATCGATC
The DNA here is from genome assembly GCA_963974645.1 of uncultured Neptunomonas sp. Taxonomy (GTDB): domain Bacteria; phylum Pseudomonadota; class Gammaproteobacteria; order Pseudomonadales; family Balneatricaceae; genus Motiliproteus. The sequence goes on from CAXBEA010000007.1 coordinate 38,491, forward strand.
AGTCGCAGCAATAGTGACGAGGCGCTGAGAATAATGCGGCAATACTCTCGCTGACCATCATTCAACGGGCTCTTTTCTAACAACCGGATAAAGCCGATAACAGAGCTGATGGGGGTTCTCAACTCATGACTCATGCGCGCCATAAAATCATCTTTGGCACGCCCGGTTTGCTCTATTCGTTCTTTAGAGCGTTGCAACTTGCTGTGGCTCTGCTCCAGCTCACGAAGTGCCTGCTGGAGCTCCATCGTCGCCTTATCGACATCGTTTTGGAGCGATTGCTGATGCTGCTGCGCCTGGTCGATAAGCTCCCTGACCCCCTGCTGCAGAGCACCGATCTCCTGCTGATAGATGTCCCTTATCTCTGGCTGACCGTCACCGGACCTATAGTTGACCAACGCCTGACTCAACGCCCGAACCGGCTCGCTAATATTGCGGCCAATACGTAACGCCAAGATCATCGCCAACAACAGTCCGGCCAATGAAATAATGACTCCCCAGATTACGATCTGTTGCTGTCGCTGCAACAAAGCGCTGTCATTGATGATCAGCACCACCGATCCTAGCGTGCGTTCAGGAGCGCGACTAAGATCGAAATCATCGACCGTAACCGCACTCATAACCACCTCTTTAACCACCAGCCAACTGTGTTCAAGTCCCGGCAACGCGGTTCGCTGGCCGGGCTGAAGCGACGCCCCCTGGGAGATGATCCGCTCGAAATCCAGCGCCAACGCATGACTCTGGTACAGCAGCGCCGATTGGGCATTAACAAATATGATATTGGAAATTTCTGGTCTCTTCATCGGGCCTCGGATCAGCAGCTCCAAGGCATCCGCATTCTGAGTCAACAGCCCAAACTCTGCTGCAGAGGAGAGAAAATCCATCAGAATTTCAGTCTCATTATCCAGCGCCTGTTGCGCATCCTGAATCCGTGAGCTGATCATGTAGCCCGACAGGGCGAAGGTCAGCAGCAACAGCGGCAGCAAGGCGGTCAACATCACCTGCTGACCGATACTCAGTCGAGAGATTCTAGGGCTCAGCTTCATGGTTGAGAGTCTCGGGACATCGCCACCTCAATCTGCTCTAGACTCGGCAGTCTTAGACCTATGCTCTCTGCAGCTTGAGGACTGGTGCGAATTTCAAAGAAGGCGGGGTACGCCGGGGGAGGTAATTTAAGGCTCTGGGTGTCATCACGTTGCAGCCAAGCGGCAGTATCCTGGGCGATGGAAACGGGACTGCTAAACAGTGCCGCCGTAGCCCCCGCATCGACATAACGACTGGAGAAGCCGATCAACGGAATATTGCGTCTATAACTCAACAGCAGTAACCATTTTGAGATACTGCGGTTGAACTCGGCTTTATCCGGTACCACCAGGATCGCATCGCTGCTCTCGCTCAGGGGATCCAGAAGCTGGATCGGATTTTCATTATATTTGAACTTGGCTACATGCTGCCGCCATCCCAGCGCAGCGATGGCCGTTTCTATTGCCGGTAACTGAGCGTGACTGTTAGGCCCGAGCACCACCCCCATCTGCGAGATAGTCGGACTGATCAATTTGGCTAACTGTAACTGTCGAGCTACTGGTTGCTCCAGATAGATCGCACTTAACAAACCCTGCTGCAATCGAGCGGACAGCGCTGGCTGCTGACTCAACGCGGTAAAGGTCTGTTGCGGGATCAACACACTCAACACCGGCCAGTGCAGCGGTCGTTTCAATACCTCCCGGGCAGCCTGGGTACCCACAGTAACAATCAGATCCGCCTGAACAGCCGCAGGATTGTAGTGTTCAGCAAGCACGGTATCGAACTGCCACTGCTGCGCTGGCAGCAGCTTAACCAGATTTGAGGCGAATTCCTGGTAGGGCCGACTCTCTTGACTCAGCACCATTAGCACCGACTGGCGCGCCCAGCTGCTGGCAGGTGTCAAAGCTAGCGCTAGCAACAATACCCTCAGCCAAGTTCGAAGCCGAGTCCCAAGCTGAGCCCTACTGTAGTAGTGAAGAAAATCTCTTACACTGAACACTACTAAACAATCCTTTGTTTACAGATTTCATTACCCCAATCAATCACAAGGATACTATAGAAAATCAAGCTTCAAACGAACAAATCCACGTGTATCAACAACATTATTGAGTTCAAACTCGGTGTAGGGCGCGGTAAAACTTTGCAGAATCAACTCTAGCACTCCCTGCAATTGTCCAAGCTGAAACTTTTTTGCCAGACGTCCATCCACCCGATTGTAGGGCCCGACATTCTCATCACCCTGATGCCAGTCGACGGCTGTCTGGCGGTAGAAGGCCGCGCTGGCTTCGATACCCGCACCAAAGCGGTGGCTAGCCAACAGACTGACGCCATGGGTAGGGACTCTGACTGATAGATCTTTGAAGCGATCTTCGGGTTTTATACTTCTCCGATCATACTGCCCCTGAGCATCGGCATAGGCATAGCCGAAGAAAAACCAGGTATGATCCCAGGGCTGCAGCTTCCACTGCGCCTCAAATCCCTTGGTACGCCAGGTTGCATTATTGACCAATTGCAGCGCAATTTGTTCGGCATCGGTAGCAGGAATAATCGTGCTTTCCCAGCGGGAATCAGGGCCGCTACCGACGCCATAGACCCACTGCTCGGCCATGCCATCGCTGACCTCTTCGAGATAAGCCTTGAGATCAAAGACGGAGTTGATCGCCTCAGCCTGAATCATATACCCGAGTTCCAGCGCATCGACACGCTCGGGACTCAGCCTTTCCGCGGTGTAGGTATTAATATCCAGCACCTGGCCATTACTGGGCAAGATCAGCGCGGCAAACAGCTGCTCTTCCGCCAGCGACGGCATCCGGTAAGCACGGCCAATCGAGGCACGTAGGGTCTGCTGCGCGTTGAGCTGCCAGTTAACTCCAGCCCGAGGCGACAGCCGCGCGCCCAGCGCCTGGTTTTGTTCCAGCATGGCACCCAGATTAGCGGTCCAGTCAGGAATAAACTGCCACTCCAAGTTAGTAAACAGGCGCTGGCTATTGCTGGAGACAGTTCGACCGTGGCCAAGATTATTGAAACTGCTGAAGCGATCATGTCGCAGACCGATACCAGCCACCAACCGCAGTCTCGGATTCCACTCCTGGGTTAGCTGCAGCTCGAGGTCATAACGCTCGGTAACCCCCGTCTCCTCCCCCTCATCGACCAGCTGGTCGAGCTCACCGCCAGTGGCAGAGGCGATAAACCCCTCGATAAATGACTGCGGAGCACCCGCAAAGGCCGAAATTTCGCGCCTTAGCAGATCCGACAGCAGAATCTTATTTTCATTGTTGTAGGCATTACGGCTATGGGTCGCCTGGAGTTTCAGCTGCTGTTGCGGACTGACCAGGCGATTCCAGCTCAAATCCTGATAATTACTGCTTACCTCTCTAGGACGGTAGTCTTCAGGGTGTTTTGAGCTACCCACACCCACAGTGCCATCGCCGAATCCCAGCTGCACCCCAATGCTATCGCTCAACGTGGGGGTATAGAGGCCAGTCAGATTGAGCTGCGAAATTTCGGCCCCATCCTCTATAGGCAGCTGCGTCGTCGTACCCTCAATGGTGCCGATGCCGGTACCCTGGTTCTTATGGTAATTGAGCCCTAGACGGAAATTGAAATTGCCGATTCGGTCGTTATGGCGCAGTGCATACTCTTGGGTACCCAGCGCTCCCAACGTCGCTCGCAGCGAGCTACCGGCCTGATCCAAGGGCGCATAAGTGATGATATTGATCGCACCCAGAAAGGCATTCGAACCCTGGGTAGCCACGTTGGATCCACGCACCACCTCGATATACTTGATATCGTCCAGCGATACCCCCAGCGCCGACCAGTCGACGCTCGACAGCGCAGGCTGATAGACCGAACGGCCATCGATAGTCACCTCCAGCCGCCCCGGATGCGCATCCCCCTGACCATGCGCGGTGACGCCAAAGACATTGGCATTGACCTGATACGACTGAAAGCCCGGTACCAGTTTGAACAGATCGGCGATATTGACCGCGCCCGAGGCCTCGATCATCCGTCGGTCGATCAGGGTCACCGCTGCAGGCACGGCGTTGAGTTTCTGCTCCAACCGGGTGGCCGAGACAACCGTCGGAATCCCACCGAAGAGGTCATCTTCGGTCAGCGAGTCATGAAGCGCTGCGACACAGAGCGTGGGCAATAACAGCCCTACAGATAGGCCGGCCCTGGCCACATTCGTTACCCGAGACTTCACCACTGCAACAACCTCTTATACAGTTACGTCGATTGAGCGCCTAAGCGATCCTTCGCTTTAACGATGTATATCTATCAGCACGTTCGACAAGGGCGTCAGTAGCGCAAATATTAACCATGGCTACCAACCAATTAAGCCTGAAGCGGCTCCATATCAAGCTTTCCGGCTTAATGAGTAAGCGCTAACACTTCCGCCACCAGCTTGCTGATACCAGAGGCCGCTTCGCTGATTGAGCCCGCCAGCATATAGGCTGGCGTTGTCACCAGCTTGCGCTGCTGATCGACAACCACCGCATTGACACTGCAGGCTTGATGCCGCCCGCCCATCGCCTCGATCGCGCTGACGGTCTCAGGGTCGTTGCCGATGGTACAGAGGACCTCGTCACCAAAAAGCCTCGGCGCCATCGTCGGCGCGATGCAGATCAGCCCCACCGGCTTACCGGCCCGGTGGATCGCCTGGGTAAACGCCAGCAGCTGGGGGTTAACCTGACAATCACTGCCGGCCAGCGCAAAATCAGAGAGATTCTTCGCCGCACCAAATCCACCGGGAATGATCAAGGCGTCATAATCCTCAGGATCGGCCTGGGCCAGATCTGTAATCTGGCCGCGAGCCAGACGGGCCGCCTCCACCAGCACATTGCGCGACTCGCCCTCAGCCACCTCTCCGGTCAGATGATTAACCACATCCAACTGCTCGATATTGGGCGCCAGACAGTGATACTGCGCCCCCTGCTGTTCGATATTAAACAGCGTCATCACCGACTCATAGATCTCCGAGCCATCGAATACGCCACTGCCCGATAAAATCACCGCTACCTGCTTCATTACGCTCTCCTTATTAACCGCTTATTTAACACCTTTATTGGCACCTAACGAATGCCCACAACAACCTCTTGGCTTAGCCTATTACGCCACCCGCTGATACCTAGTCCTCGAGATCCGGTTTAGCCAGCGCATCCAGCTGCGCCCGGTATCCCGCCTGATAATCGGGGTAATGGAACGGGTAACCTGCATCAAGCAGCCGCTGCGGCCGACAGCGCTTGCTTGCGGTACGCAACTTTTGACTAAAATCCTGCCGCAGCTCGGGTTCCGGCAGCTGCAACTGCTGTCGCAACCACTCCAGCACCTCATAATACGAGGCCGGATGCGGATCGGAGGCGAGATAGCAGTCGGCCAGTTGATGCCCGGCCAGCTCCTTCTCAATCAGAAACTGCAACACCCCCACACAGTCATCCCGGTGAATCCGATTGCCATACTGAATCGGCTCCGCCAGCGCCGCGTCTCCCTGGCGCACCCAGTTCAACAGCCGCTCGCGCCCCGGACCATAGATACCGCTAAAGCGCACGGAGGTACCCGGATAATGACTGCGCTGCAACAGCGCCTCGGCACGCAACATCGCCTGCCCGGAAAAACTACTCGGCTCGGTCGGGCTCTGGTCATCAACCCACTCGCCGTTGCTCTGATGGTAGACCGCGCTGCTGGAAACATAAAAAATTCGTCGGGGTTGCAACTGCTGTTGCTGCAACGCCTGCAGCAAATTATCCAGACCCTCAACGTAGGCCTGCTGATAGCCTTCGGCACTAAATACGGCAGGGACCAACGTATAGACCAGATAATCATGCGCGGGGAGCGCGGCCAAACTGGCCGGATCGGTGACATCGGCACGGATCCCTTGGATTGGTGCAGGGAGTTGATTAAGATGGCGCTTCAGCCCAATGCACTGGTGCCCTGCCTGGCTTAGCGCAAGCCCCAGCCGGGTGCCTAATTCACCACAACCGACTAATAAAACTGTTGCCATGATGCTGACCTCTTTTACGCTTGGGCTGAAACTACCAGCCAATCTTTGGAAAACACCCAGTCTGGCGTGTCCGCGTCCGCTTGTCACGCCGACACTAAGTCACCGCTGCAAATGACCCTGACCGAGCTACGTTATATCGTTACCCTGGCCCAGGAACATCATTTTGGCCGAGCTGCTGAACGCTGCTTTGTCAGTCAACCGACCCTGAGCGTCGCGGTTAAAAAGCTTGAGGCAGAGCTGGGGATCGCGCTGTTTGAGCGCAACAAGAGCCGGGTCGAGCTGACCCCGGTCGGCCAGCAGGTGGTTGATCAGGCGCAGCGCGTTCTTCGTGAGGCCAAGCAAATTGAAGAGTTAGCAAAGAGCGGCCGCGACCCCTTAACCAGCCCGTTACGACTGGGGGCGATCTACACCATCGCCCCCTATCTGTTCCCGCAGCTGATTCCCCGGCTACGGCAGATGGCGCCGCAGATGCCGATCTACCTCGAGGAGAGCTACACCGAGACTCTGCGCAGCAAACTCTGCAACGGCGAGCTGGATGCGATCGTCATCGCCCTGCCCTTCGAGGCACCCGATATCCTGGTCCGGGCGCTTTACGACGAACCCTTTGTGGCACTGCTCCCCAGCAACCACCCCTGGAGCACCCGCGCGAGTATCGACGCGGCTGAGCTGGATCAGATTCCGCTACTGATGCTGGGTGAAGGTCATTGCTTCAGGGATCAGCTGCTCGAGGCCTGCAGCGGACTCGGCAACAGCAGCCCTAATGCTCGCCCCAGCGGCCGCCAAGTCACCGAAGGCAGCTCACTGGAAACCATTCGCCACATGGTTGCCTCGGGGCTAGGTTCAACCGCGCTACCCCTGTCCGCTATCGATCCCGAACAGAACTCGTCACTGGTCACCGCGGTGCCCTTTAGCCAACCTGTGCCCAAGCGCACCCTGGCGCTGGCCTGGCGCGCCAGTTTCACCCGTCCCAAGGCGATCGATATCCTGATCGATGCCATTCGTCCCTGCGCGGTATCCAGGTTCGAACCGCCGCCAAAGACCTCTCGCCGCGATGACTGATACCGAACTGCGCCCTTTAGACCAGATCTCCGTATCCCGGCTCAAAGGGGTAGGTGCAGCGATGCAGCTAAAGCTGGAGAAGCTGGGGCTGGAAACCCTCCAGGATCTGCTGTTTCATCTGCCGTTGCGGTACCAGGATAGGACCCGGATTCTGGCCATCGGTCAGCTGCGCCCAGGCGACGAAGCCGTCATTGAGGGAACGCTGGTCAGCTGTGATCTGCTGATGGGACGCCGTCGCAGCCTACGCTGCGTGCTACGCGATGCGAGCGGCAGCATCGCCCTGCGCTTCTTTCACTTCAGTGCTGCACAGAAAAACAACCTCAAGCCCGGCATCAAGCTGCGCTGCTTTGGCGAGGCCCGTGTCGGCAGTGGCGGACTAGAGATCTACCACCCCGAATATAAAACTCTGGACCAGGCAGCGCAGGCACCGATCAGCACCACCTTAACTCCCACCTATCCTGCTACCGAAGGACTGACCCAGACCCGGATCCGCAGCCTGTGCGGCCAGGCACTGCAGTTCATGGAACAGCAGGGAGGATTGCAAGAGTGGCTTCCCGAGGCCTTGCGCCAGCAGTATGCACTCAGCGATCTGAATGCTGCCGTGCGCTATCTGCATAGCCCCCCGGTCGGCACCGATCTGCAACAACTGGCCGAAGCACGCCACCCTGCCCAGCGTCGGCTGGCATTCGAAGAGCTGCTGGCGCATCACCTCAGTTTGCTCCGGCTGCGCCGCCAACAGCAACAGCACAGCGCGCCTGGACTCAACACCCAGGGCAGCCTGATCAATGACTTCCTGGCGCAGCTACCCTTTGCCCTGACCGGCGCTCAGCAACGGGTCTGGAATGAAGTCAGCCGCGACCTGGCGCAACCGATTCCGATGTTGCGCCTGGTCCAGGGCGATGTCGGCTCCGGGAAAACGGTGGTGGCCGCGCTCAGCGCGCTGCAAGCGATAGAGTCGGGCTACCAGGCGGCAGTGATGGCACCGACCGAAATTCTTGCTGAGCAGCATATGCTCAACTTCCGCAACTGGTTTGAACCGCTCGGATTAGAGGTCGACTGGCTCGCCGGACGGCTCAAAGGCAAAAAACGTAGCGAAGCACTGGAACGGATCGGATCGGGTCAAGCCCAGGTGGTGATCGGCACCCATGCGCTGTTTCAGGAGCAGGTTCAGTTCCACTGCCTGGGCGCGATCGTGGTCGACGAGCAGCACCGTTTTGGCGTCCATCAGCGCCTGGCACTGCGCGAAAAGGGCCGCGATGGTTTGGTACCGCACCAGCTGATCATGACCGCCACCCCCATTCCCCGCACCCTGACCATGAGTGCCTACGCCGACCTCGACTGCTCGGTGATCGATGAACTGCCGCCCGGACGCACCCCGGTCAACACGGTGCTGATCTCGGACCAGCGCCGTGACCAGGTGGTCGCCCGGGTCCGCGCCGCCTGCACCGAGGGTCGCCAAACCTACTGGGTCTGCACCCTGATCGAAGAATCGGAAACGCTGCAGTGCCAGGCCGCCGAGGTGACCGCCACCGAGCTGACCAGCGCGCTACCCGAACTGCGGATCGGACTGATCCACGGACGGATGAAAGCGCCAGAAAAGGCCGAGGTGATGAACCGTTTTAAAACCCGGCAACTGGATCTGCTGGTTGCCACCACGGTAATCGAGGTCGGTGTCGACGTCCCCAACGCCAGCCTGATGATTATCGAAAATCCCGAACGGCTGGGATTGGCCCAGCTGCACCAGCTGCGAGGCCGGGTCGGCCGCGGCTCGGTTGCCAGCCACTGCGTGCTGATGTACCACAACCCGCTGTCACAGCAGAGCCGCGAGCGGTTGCAGGTGATGCGCGAAACTAACGACGGTTTTCTGATTGCCGAAAAAGATTTGGAACTACGGGGTCCCGGTGAGGTGTTAGGGACCCGCCAAACCGGGATGATGCAGTTCCGCATCGCCGATCTGGAGCGCGATGCAGACCTGCTGGAGCAGGTCAAAGCCGTCGCCAGCCAGATCGAGCACCTGCGCCAAAACTGCGATGGGATTATCCGTCGCTGGCTAGCGCAGGGGGAGCAGTACGGGAATGTCTAGCCCTGCCGTTCTCTGGGTTGAGTTTTAATCCGGCATCAATCCGACATCCGCCGGGTCAACGTCGGAATAAATTCCGACTTACAGGATCAGGGGTTGTGGGTCGGAATTTATTCCGACGCGGATTTTGCAGGGTCACGCTAGGCTGTCGGGTTAAAACCCGACCTACTTCAGCAGATCCCGCAAACTGCTCAGGGTCGCCCGGCCCTGGGCTTTGTTCTCGACCTCGCAGCCCGGATCGCGACCGAACCACTCCAGATCCTCTTCGGGCAGCTCATCCAGAAAACGGCTCGGTACGGTATCGATCAACTCGCCATACTGCTTGCGTTGACGGGTCAGGGTCAGGGTCAGGGTTTTGCGTGCGCGGGTGATTCCCACGTAAGCCAAGCGCCGCTCCTCCTCGACAAAATCATCCTCGATACTATTGCGATGCGGCAGCAACTCCTCCTCCATGCCGATCAGGTAGACGTGCGGGTACTCCAGTCCTTTCGAGGCGTGCAGCGTCGATAGCTGCACCCGGTCGTCATCCTCGTCTTCCTCCTGTTGCTCCAGCATATCGATCAGCAACAAACGGGTCACTGCATCATCGATCTCGGCATCGGGATTGTCCTCCTGCAACCGCTCCAGGGTCCGCTGCAGCGAATCGACCAGAAAGCCAACATTGGCCATCCGCCGCTCCGCCTGGAGCTCTGAATTACAGTTTTGGTAGGTCCAGGCTTCGTAATCGATATCGCGGATCATCTGCTTGATCACCTCGATAGGATCGTTCTGATAACAGCGCTGATGCACCGCTTTTAGCCAGTGGCTAAACTCATGCAATTTTGCCTGGGCCCGCGCCGACAGCACCTGGGTCAGCCCCAGCTCGCCGCAGGCCTCAAACATACTGACCTTGCGTTCGGTCGCATAGCTGGCGAGTTTTTCCAGGGTTCCTGGACCTATCTCGCGCCTGGGCAGATTGATGATGCGCAGGAAGGCGTTATCATCGTCGGGGTTAATCAGCACCTTCAGATACCCCATGATGTCCTTGACCTCGGCGCGGGAAAAAAACGAGGTGCCGCCACTGAGTTTGTAGGGGATCTGATTGACCTGCAGCTTCATCTCGATCAGCCGCGACTGGTGATTACCGCGGTAGAGAATGGCGTAATCGCGGTAGTGGTTTTGCAGCCGCAGCCGTCGCTCGATAATATCTGCCGCGATTCGTTCCGCTTCGGCGTCCTCGTTGCGATTGACGATTACTCGCAGCGGATCACCCGAACCCATCTCGCTCCAGAGGGTTTTCTCAAACTCGTGCGGGTTGTTCATGATCAGCTGGTTGGCCGCCTTGAGGATGCGGCTGGTAGAGCGATAATTCTGCTCCAGCATCACCACTTTCAGCGACGGGAAATCGGTTTTTAGCAGCGCCAGGTTCTCGGGCCGAGCACCGCGCCAGGCATAGATCGACTGGTCATCGTCACCCACAACCGTCAAACCGCCGCGAATCCCCACCAGTAGTTTAACCATCAGGTACTGACTGGTGTTGGTATCCTGATACTCGTCTACCAACAGATAACGGATCTTGCGCTGCCAGCGCTCCAGCACATCGGAACGCTGCTGAAACAGCAGTGTCGGGATCAAGATCAGGTCGTCAAAATCAACCGCATTGTAGGCGCGCAGACTGCGGTTATAACTGGCATAAACGCGCGCCGCCAGCTCTTCATTCGGGTTCTGCGCCTGCTGGTAAGCACGGTCGGGGCCGATCAGGTCATTTTTCCAGCTGGAGATCAGATGCTGGATGGTATCGACCAGATCGGTCTCCTCCAGATTATCTTTCTGCATCAAGCCTTTGATCAGCGCATTGGCGTCCTGGGCATCAAAGATCGAAAAACCCGGTTTGAACCCCAGCAACTTGTGCTCGCGGCGGATAATGTTCAGACCCAGGTTGTGGAAAGTTGAAACCGTTAGCCCCCGCGAAGCAGGCCCCTTGACCAGTTTTCCAACCCGCTCCTTCATCTCCCGCGAGGCTTTATTGGTAAAGGTCACCGCCGCGATATGGTGCGCCTTGATGCCGCAGGTCTCTATCAGGTAGGCGATCTTGCGGGTGATCACGCTGGTCTTGCCGCTACCGGCACCGGCCAGCACCAGCAGTGGGCCGTCAACGTAAAGTACCGCCTCTTTCTGGCGGGGATTGAGAGTACTCACGACTACGAATCTCTAGTTAAAAATGGCGCTTTGCTAGTCAGGTAAAGACTACAAGCCTGCGATTAGGGATAGTTATTGGTTTAAAGAAATAGCCAGCTGGGCCGATATTAGATAGATTAAGGATCATCGATACCAAGGAGGGGGTCATTCTACAGCCCAGGGAGAGGGAATCATACTAGCCGGACATGTTGAGAAGTCATGCCAACGGGCAATAATAACAACAATAATACTCCCCATCTCTTGATCATCGCTCCGGTAACACCCGTCTATCAAGCGATAGTCTGGCCGCTATTGCAGGCTCCGGTACCCGGCTATCGACTGACCTGGTGCCTGTCAATTAAAGAAGCACTGGTTCAGGGACGCAATTCGAATTTCGATCTGATCCTTCTCGCCGATAGTATCGCCGACCATCCGCATCATAACTACCTCCAGCAAGCCCGCCGGTTGCAGCTGCATATTCCGTTGATGATTATCGGTGAGCACATCCAGCCTCAGAGAGAAGAGCGCTATCTTGCCAATGGTGCTATCGATGTCCTGGAACTGTCCCAGATCAGCCTTAGCCTACTGCGCCAATCCTTCCGCTACGCCGAACGCTTGCATCAGCGCGACAATCAGATCAAGAACCTGCGTCTGTTTGACGAGCTCACCGGTTCACCCTCGCGGTTGAGCTTCACCCAGCAGCTCAGCCAGCAATTTGAGTCCGCCCAGAACAATCATCAACGGCTGGGGTTAATGACCCTGAATATCGATGGATTCAAGCGCGTTAACAACGCCTTGGGCCCAGAGGTTGGGGACGAAATAATCAGCAAGGTCGCCTCGCGCTTGCAAGCAGGTCTGGAGCCCAGGCAGGAACTTGCCCGTGTGGGTGATAATCAGTTCACGCTACTGGTGCAGGGCGACGATGTGGAATCCAGCCTGACCAAACTGATCGAACGCATCTGCTATCTGCATCAACGTCCCTACCGCGTTCAAGGGCACAACCTGGCCTTTGGGATCAGTATTGGCTGCGCCATCTACCCCGATAGCGCCAGCGATATGGGCAGTCTGATACGCCATTCCGGATCAGCGCTGCATCTGGCAAAAAAAGAGCGCGGCTGCACCTCCCGTTTTTATCAAGAAAGCAACTACGAGGACGCGGTCAATCTGATCACTCTGGAGCCCGAGCTGCTCAACGCGTTACGCCAAGAGCAGTTTGTGCTCCATTACCAACCCAGAATAGATCTCAACAGCGGTCGTATTGTCGGCGCAGAAGCGCTCATCCGCTGGCAACACCCGCAAAAAGGGCTGCTGTACCCCGATACGTTTATCCCCATGGCGGAAAAATCGGGCTTGATCGTCCCCATGGGTTACTGGGTGTTTAACCAAGCCCTGAAAGATATCAAACTGCTCGATGCAAAAGATTGCAGCCTGAATAAAATCGGTATCAACCTCTCTTTTCGGCAGTTTCAGGACGATACCCTGGTGCCCACAATCGGCCGATTATTGACCCACAGCGGGATCCATCCTGGACGGATCGAATTCGAGCTGACCGAAACCTCGGTGGCGCTAAACGAACAGCATGTCAGCCTCTGTATTGCCGATCTCAGCACCCTGGGTGTGACCTTCTCGCTGGATGATTTCGGCACCGGTTACTCCTCCTTTGCCCATCTGCAAAAACTACCGATCAACACCCTCAAGATCGATCGCTCTTTTGTCAGCGGGGTCACCGAGAATCCTGACGATGCAGAGATTGTCCGCGCCATTATCAACCTGGCTCACAACCTGCGTAAGGATGTAATCGCCGAGGGGGCCGAAACCGCCGAGCAGGTCGACTTCTTAAAGCGCAATCAGTGTGATCAGGTGCAAGGCTATTACTTCAGCAAGCCCGTTGCCCTGCCTTTGCTATTTAAACAGCTAAAAAAACAGCGTTTATCGGAAGGGCCGGAGCAATATCCAGCACTGGAGCTGCGCGTATAAAATGTAACCAGGAGCCCAATTTAAAGGGATTGAGGACTATGGATTCACCACCGCACGGTCCAATTTCCGATAACTGAGCGACTCCAGCAGCTGGGGTCGCTGTACCAGATTAGACTCGGCCAGATCCGCCAGGGTACGTGCCACCCGGAGTACCCGGTGATAGGCCCTTGCCGAAAGCCCCAAGCGATTCAGCGCCTGCTCCATCATCAAACGATCTGCTCGGCTTAACCGACAGTCCTGCTCGACCTCCCGACCACTGAGCTGACTATTGAGTTTGCCACGCCGGTCCAGCTGGCGTTGTCGAGCCTGCTGTACCCGTAAGCTGACCTGGGCGGAGGTTTCAACCGCTACCGTATCGGCGGTCAGCTCTCCTTCGGCCAGCGCCGCTACTTCGACATGCAGATCCAGTCGGTCCAGCAAAGGGCCGGATATCTTGCCTTGATAGCGGCGCACCAGATCAGGGCTGCAATGACAGCGCCCACGTGGATCGCCGTAGTAGCCGCAGGGGCAAGGATTCATCGCGGCAATTAGCTGAAAGCGGGCGGGGAAGGTCACCTGGGCGCGAGCACGAGAGATACACACCTGCCCCGACTCCATCGGCTGGCGCAACACCTCCAGTACCTTGCGATCAAACTCAGTCAGCTCATCCAAAAACAGCACGCCGTGATTCGCCAGCGATATCTCCCCTGGCCGAGGAGTACTGCCACCGCCTACCAGAGCGACCCCAGAAACCGTATGATGCGGCTGCCGAAACGGGCGCTGCTGACTCAAAATCGCGCCCTGCGGCTGCGAGGCGACCGAGAGTATCGATGCCACATCCAGATGCTCCTGCACGGTAAGCGGCGGTAGCAAGCCAGGCAACCGGCTGGCGAGCATGGTTTTGCCGGTACCGGGAGGACCGACCATCAGCAAACTATGGCTGCCGGCTGCGGCAACCTCCAACGCTCGCTTGGCCTGAAACTGACCTTTCACTTCGGCTAGATCCAGAACAAAGCTCAGCGTGGGTAGAGCAGGTGCAGGAGTCGCTTCGATCTTTGTATGCCCAAGCAGATGGGCGCAGGCGTGCAATAGATGAGGGGCGCCTATCACTGTAGCCTGGGAAGCTAATGCCGCTTCTTCGGCACAGGCAGCAGGTAGCAGCAAAGCACGCCCGGCAGCTGCCGCCTGAATCGCGACCGGTAGAACCCCGGGAACAGCACGCAGCTCTCCCGACAGTGCCAGCTCGCCGATCACCTCATAGCCTGACAGTTCAGCTTGAGGAATCTGCCCTGAGGCGCAGAGGATACCCAGCGCAATCGCCAAATCGTAGCGACCGCCCTCTTTAGGAAGATCGGCAGGCGCCAGATTGACGGTAATGCGTCGCATCGGGTAGTCGAATCGAGCGTTGAGCAGGGCGCTGCGAACGCGATCCTTGGATTCTTTTACTGCAGTCTCAGGCAGGCCCACTATCGACAGCCCGGGCAAGCCATTACTCAAGTGAACCTCGACCGTAACCGAGGGTGCTTCTATCCCGAGCAGTGCTCGGCTATGGACGATCGCAAGCGACATGGTTCTTCCTTGAACACACCAGCAACTGAATACTTATTTAATGGCAATTAACTATAAATCTAACAACCACTTAATGACGATTAAATACAAATTTAATAATCCCGGCTGGTTGCAGCCTGGTTCCAACCCTAGCTTTTGAGCCTTAATTCGGGCCGTTTTGATCCGAAGAGCTCTCCAGTTCGGCAACCCGTTTGGCCAGCTCATCAACCAGAGAGCGGGTCCGCATCAGCACCTCCTGCTGGGTATCGAACTCTTCGCGGGTCACCAGCTCAAGCCTAGAAAATGCACTCTGCACAATCAAATTAATACTGTTACGGATCTCCTGCTGGGTCCGTTTTGGGCCTTCGCCCAGCAGCTGAGTCAGCTGATCATTCAGCCCCTCAAACAACTTGGATGGGATCATTCGATACTCCAAAGATAGTCTAGCGGTCCGCACAGTTTAGCACGCAGCGCAGGCTCCTATGCCAGCTCAATCTAGCTAATCAATCATGGCGCACTAATGCAGTGCGCGCACCGAGATCGTGCCTAATTACTGTGCTCTGCTCGCCTGGACCACCTCGGCCAGAACGCCGAAAAAATCAAATACAACCCATAAACAATTGTTTTAATTAAATATATTAAAGTTGGCATAGCTCATGCTAAACCCTCGTCAACGGATACTGCGTCGCTCTCGATAAAGCAGCTAGCCAACTTTCAATCATTAGGAGATGTAGCCATGAAACTTATTTCGGCTGTGATCAAGCCCTTCAAACTAGACGACGTGCGCGAAGCACTGTCCGAAATTGGTGTGCAAGGGATTACTGTGACAGAGGTCAAAGGCTTTGGTCGGCAGAAAGGCCATACCGAACTTTACCGCGGAGCAGAATACGTCGTCGACTTCCTGCCCAAGGTCAAACTGGAAGCGGCGGTGAGCGACGAGATTGTCGACCAGGTGATCGAGAGTATCGCTAAGACCGCCAACACCGGCAAGATCGGCGATGGCAAAATATTTGTCAGTGATCTGGAACAGGTTATCCGTATCCGTACCGGTGAGACCGGCAATAGCGCGCTTTAAGCGGCGTAGTTGTCGGTTTAGTTAATCAAGGGGAATCATCATGGAAAACCAAATTTTTCAACTCCAGTACGCGATGGACACCTTCTACTTCCTGGTGTGTGGCGCACTAGTAATGTGGATGGCAGCAGGCTTCGCGATGCTCGAAGCAGGCCTGGTCCGGTCTAAAAACACCACTGAAATCTTAACCAAAAACGTCGCCCTGTTTGCGATCTCCTGCATCATGTACATGGTCTGCGGTTACGCCCTGATGTACGGCGGCGAGATCTTCCTGACCGGGATGGGCGAGGTCGATACCGCCGCCGTGCTGGACGATTTTGCAACGCGTGAAGATGGCTTTGAGGGTGGCTCTATTTACTCGGGCGCATCCGACTTCTTCTTCCAGGTGGTGTTTGTTGCGACCGCGATGTCGATCGTCTCCGGTGCGGTGGCCGAGCGGATGAAGCTCTGGGCCTTCCTGGCGTTTGCAGTAGTCATGACCGGGGTGATCTACCCCATGGAAGGTAACTGGACCTGGGGTGGCGGTTCTGTATTCGGCATGTATACTCTGGGCGACCTGGGTTTCTCTGACTTTGCCGGTTCCGGCATCGTTCACATGGCCGGTGCCTCTGCAGCCCTTGCCGGTGTTCTGCTGCTAGGCGCGCGTAAAGGCAAGTACGGCGCTAACGGTTCGATCAATGCGATCCCCGGTGCCAACCTGCCGATGGCGACGCTGGGTACGTTCATCCTGTGGATGGGCTGGTTCGGCTTCAACGGGGGTTCGGTACTGAAGCTGGGTGATATCTCCAGTGCCCATTCCGTCGCCATGGTGTTTCTGAACACCAACGCTGCGGCTGCCGGTGGTGCGATTGCGGCGCTGATCACAGCCCGGATCCTGTTCGGCAAGGCAGATTTGACTATGCTGCTTAACGGCGCACTGGCGGGTCTGGTTGCTATCACTGCTGAACCTTCAACCCCCACCGCATTACAGGCAACCCTGTTCGGTGCTATCGGCGGCGTTCTGGTGGTGTTCTCCATCATTACCCTGGACAAGTTACGTATCGATGACCCTGTAGGTGCGATCTCGGTCCACGGTGCTTGTGGTCTGCTAGGTCTGCTGCTGGTTCCGATCACCAACGGTGACGTCAGCTTTTCCGGCCAGATCATCGGCGCCCTGACCATCTTCGTCTGGGTATTCGGCTTCAGCCTGATCGTCTGGGCTGTACTCAAGGCGGTTATGGGGATCCGTGTCACCGAAGAGGAAGAGTACGAAGGCGTCGATATTGCCGAGTGCGGTATGGAAGCCTACCCTGAGTTTACTAAAGGCTAATTAAACCCAGTTATGGTTTAACGACTGGCTGCAATACCCGTTGGGCACTCCTGAAAAGAGTGCCCTTTTTTTATTCACACTAGTTGCAATTTCCGCTTGCTGTTAGCGAGCCCGATGCCGTGGCGCAAATAGGGTGATACTCTGGCGCTATCAGGGAGCCAGCAGCGCTCCCTGTTACATCCGCATACAGATACCAGGCCGCCATGATTCTCTATATCGCCGAAAAGCCCAGCCAGGGCCGCGCCATTGCGGCCGCACTGCCAAAACCACACCGCTCGGGTGACGGGTTTATCCAGGTGGGTGACGACTATGTCAGCTGGTGTATCGGTCATCTGCTGGAACAAGCAGAGCCCGATGCTTACGATCCGGCTTTTAAACAGTGGCAACTACAACACCTGCCAATAGTGCCTTCGCAATGGCAGTTGCAACCCAAGCCGAAGACCCGCAAACAGCTCAGCGTGCTACGTAAACTGGTCAAGCAGGCCGATCAGCTGGTGCATGCGGGCGATCCAGATCGCGAAGGTCAACTACTGGTCGACGAGCTGATCGGCTACCTTGGCGTATCGGCCGAAAAGCAGCGCCGGACCCAGCGTTTACTCGTCAACGACCTCAATCCCAGCGCCATCAAGCGCTCACTGGCGGCGCTGCGCGAGAACCGAGACTTCATTCCACTCTCAGTATCAGCTTTGGCGCGATCCAGGGCCGACTGGCTCTATGGCATCAACCTCACCCGTGCCTATACGCTGCAAGGGCGCAAAGTCGGCTATCAAGGCGTCTTATCGGTTGGCAGGGTGCAAACGCCGCTGCTGGGCTTGGTAGTGCGCCGCGATCTGACGATCGAGCAGTTTGTATCCAAACCCTTTTTTGAGGTGTGGGCTGAATTGGCTACCGCCGAAGGCGATAGCTTCAACGCCAAATGGCAGCCCAGCGAAGCCTGTCAGCGCTATCAGGACGACGAGGGAAGAGTCCTGTCACGCCCCCTGGCAGAAAATGTACTGCAGCGAATCAAGCAGAAATCGGCACGGGTGGTTCGTGTCAATAAGACCCTCAAGCGTCGGCTGCCGCCGCTACCCTACAACCTCTCGGCACTGCAGATCGATGCAGGAAAACGCTATGGCATGAGCGCGCAGCAGGTGCTGGATGGCTGCCAAGCACTCTATGAACGACACACCCTGATCACCTACCCGCGCTCGGATTGCCGCTATCTGCCTGTCGAGCACCATGCGCAGGCAGCCGCGGTGATCGGCGCAATCGTCGCTAACGCAGCCGAGCTGGGTTCAGCAGCTAAAGAGGCTGACTTAGGGCTTAAAAGCAAAGCCTGGAACGATGCCCGGGTAGATGCCCACCACGCCATCATCCCGAGTCAAAAACGCACCGACTTATCCCGACTAAGTCGTCAGCAGCAGCAACTTTACAGCCTGATTGCGCGCCAGTATCTGTGCCAGTTTTATCCCCCTTATCAATACCATGAGACCGAGATTGAGGTTGAAATTGAAGGCGGGCGCTTTATTGCCAAGGCGCAGCAGATTCAGCAGCAGGGCTGGCAGGTTCTGTTTGAGAAAACGCGCCCTGACGCCGAGCAGCGTCCCTCTGCCAAAGCTGCAGACAGGGTTGAGCCTCGCACCCAGCTACCCGTCATCCAACTACCCGCCATCCAACAGGGTCAGCAGCTGGCGTGCAGCGGAGGTCGTCTAGATGAAAAACAAACCCAGCCACCGGCCTACTTTACCGATGCCAGCCTGCTGGCGGCGATGACCGGCATTGCGCGTTTTGTCACAGCCCCGGAAATTCGCAAAGTGTTGAAAGATACCGACGGACTCGGAACAGAAGCGACTCGGGCGGGCATTATCGAGCTGCTGTTCAAACGCCGTTTCTTAGCCCGTCAGGGCAAACAGATTCGCAGCACCCCGGCGGGTAGAGGGTTGATCGATTGCTTACCGGAACAGGCAACCACCCCGGATATGACAGCCCAATGGGAAGCGACGCTGGAAGCGATTAGCCAACGACAGGCCAACTACGAGGGGTTTATGCAGCCACTGATTAGCACCCTGCAATCACTGCTAGAGAGCGCAAAACAGACCCTACCGAGCGGCCTGAGTGGGCTACCTACCGAGACGAAAAGCAAGCCGCGACGCCGGCCAAGCAAAGCGCGCACATTGAAGCATTCACCCAAATCCCAGCCGAATGCCAAGCCAGGTCGGAAAACGAAAACGAAGGGCTGATTTCACTGTATTTTAATTTCGTCTGGTTTAGATTTCAAAGTGTTTTAAGCAGCGCCATCGCCGCTTCTTTTTCGGCGAAGGATCTCTCTTTCAAGCTCCGTAACCGGGTCACTGCCTCCTGCGTACGGGCATTCTTAGCCAGTGCCGCAGCATAGTGATACTGCACCGAATAATCCTCCGGCAGCTGCTGCGCCGCTTCGTTTAATAAGCCTAGTGCGCGCTGAGGATCGCTAGCCAATAGAATCCACCCCAGAGTATCGGTGACTGCGGCGATTTTCGGGGCCAGTTTATGCGCTTGCTCGGCAGCAACCAAGGCACGTGAGTCACCCTGAGACTGATATAGCCAAGCCAGATTATTCCAAGCCACCATATGCGTGGGCTGCTGCTCGGTTACCCGCTCGTAAGCGCTTATCGCTTCGAGGCTATCATCCCTTTGTTGCAGCAGGCCTGCCAGCAGTGATAGCGCAGCAACATCGTCTGGGTGACGCTCCAGGTGCGGTTTTAGAAACGCGATCGCCTCTGCCTCTCCCTTACTGACCGCGTAAATACGTGCCAGACGGAGCGTCGCATCCGAGACGGGTCGAGCCTGGTACGCTTTAAGATACTCATCGATCGCTGCGGGGGTCTGCTTCAGAGCCTCGAAGGCTTGTCCCCTCAGTAGCGCCACACTCGGATGGCCCTGTGCTTGCGCCGGCAACGCGCGACTCAGATCGAGTGCCTGTTGCGGTTGTTGCTGCGCCAGCCGCAGTTTGATTCGCGCTAGCTGCGCAGGGATATAATCGGGGTGTCGAATCAGCAGCTGATCGAGCTGAATGCTGGCGATAGCCGGCTCTCCCTGCGAGAAACTAAGATCTGCTTGCTGAAGCTTAAAAGAAGGTTCATCGGGCTGATCCTCGATGACCGTCTTAAGCAGTTGCTGTAACTGAACCCTATCCCCTAAACGCTGCAATACCGACAGATACAGTTGCGCCGCATCTTTGGCGTTTCGATGCTGACGATAAAAACTAGCCGCTTGCTGCTCAGCCGTTTTGGAACGCCCCTCTGACAATGCGAGGCTAACCTGCCCCTGTAGCGCTCGAATATCATCGGGATCGGCTTCTTGCGCCTGACGGTACCACTCCTCTGCATCTCTAGGCGCCTGTTGCTGCAACGAGAGATAGGCCATACCCAGCAATGCAGGTATGGATGCCTTATCTTTAGCCAATACCGCCTGCAGATGCTGCGTTGCCGCAGCCGGTTGCTGTAACTGCAGCTCCAACGCAGCAGCCATCAGCCGATAGACCGAATCTTCTGGAAAGCTCTGAATACGCCGCTGAAGCAGTGTACGCGCACTATCCAGGCGTTGCGCACTGAGGTAAGCACGTAACAGCAGCGCGTCCGTCTGCGGGTTAGCATCCTCCGCTGTTAACCCCTCTAACCGGCTAATTCCCGCCTCAAGGTCTCCGCTAAGCAGCTCTGACAACGCCAGTGGCCGGGCCAGTTCAGTACGCTCGCTTTGCGCCAAGGCCTGTTGGAAATACTCGCTGGCGGCAACCGCGTCGCCCTGGCGAAGACTTAGGGTGCCCGCTAACGCCAAGGCCTCTGCGCTGACGACATCGGCGTCCAGCAGCGGTGCCAAGGTCTGCTGCGCCTGAGTAAACTGACTCTGCTTGAGATGCAGCTGGGTTAGCGCTAACCGTGACGGGGCATGCTCCGGATGGTTGGTCAGATTACGCGAGAGCTGCTGAGCGGCTTGAGCATCATGGCCCAACAGCAGATTGGCATAGCCGGTCAGGTGCAGCACCTCGGCCTGCTCGCCAAGCATCTGGCTCAGGGGATCGAGGATATCCTTTGCTTGTTGCGGTTTACCCGCCTTTAAATGCAACACCGCAGAGATCAGCAGGGCATCGGGAAAGCGAGGTGCTAGGCTGAGCAGCTGGTCAAGGCTGACCCTTGCCGCATCGGTATCACCTTCAAGCAGCAACGCCTTAACCCGACCCAGCAGAGCCAACGGCTGCGCCGGATTCAGGGCCAACACCTGATCAAAAGCCTGTTTGGCCGCGTCGGTTCGGCGTTGTTGCAAATACGCCTGCCCCCGGATCATCGTGGCCTCCGCAGCACCGCTAGGATCCAATTCTGCTTCCTCAAGCCGGGTTAAAGCGATAGCAGGAGTCTGCTGCAATAACGCCAAGCGCGCCAGGCTTAAACTGATCCGGGTTGATGGTTGTTGTGTCTGCGCTTGCCGGTATGCCGCTTCCGCCTCCGCAAATTGGCCCAAGGCGCTGTAGCTATGCCCCAGCAGCAGGTCTCGTTCGCTGCTGGCAACCTTGTCAGTAACGCTCAACGCCAGCAACTGCTCTACCACCTCCGCGTAGTGTCCTTGGCCAAAGCGACTACGGATCAGCATCAATGCCAACCCTGGATCTTTCGAGTCTAATTGTTTAGCTCGGTTAAGCTCTTTCTCCGCGCCCTGGTACTGGCCGGTCTGTAGGTACAGGGTCCCGAGCAAGAGCCGCGCCTGGCTGTTGTCAGGCTCCTCACGAAGAAGGTTTTTCAACTGGATAATGGCCGCCTTGGGTTCACCCTGCTGCTGGTACTGGAGTGCGTCCTGATAAAGATTCACGGCCTGAGCAAAGGGCGCCGTCATCGAGAAGAGTACCGATAAGAACAGCGACAGCGAAAGTAAGTTAAAAGCGCGAACACCCATGATCAACTCTATCCGTGAGAGAAAAATACAGTGTAACCGAAGATAACCCGGCCTGCAGAGATCCCAACCACCCTAGAATCAGCGCTGGTTATCAGACTGTGACTAGAGATCTTTGCTAGCCCCCCATGCTAAGCTCGGCGGTTCACTTGATGAGGCTAAAACGACAGTGCGACGACGATCAACACGACTGATTATGTTCACTAGCCTGCTGCTGTCCATCAATCAAGCGACCGCAGCCTCGCTGCTGGTCGCCGTCGCTGCAAATTTCACCGCAGCATCACGCGAGATCGCTACCCGCTTTGAAGCCGATACCGGTCACTCGGTTAACATCAGTTACGGCTCGACCGGAAAGCTGTTTTCGCAGATTGAGCACGGTGCGCCGTTCGAGGTCTTTCTGGGCGCTGATAGCCTAATACCCGAAAAGGCGATCGACGCCGGTCTGGCGCTGAGCGACAGTCGCTTCAGCTATGCACGAGGAAAACTGGTACTCTGGAGCATCCAGCCGCAGTTGTTCGATAATCCCGAGAAGCTGCTGCTCCAGGCGACGTTCAAGCGCGCAGCCATCGCTAATCCCCGCACTTCGCCCTATGGTCTAGCCGCACAACAGGTACTGCAGCACCTCGATATCTGGGAGATGCTCAAGCCTCAGCTGGCAGTTGGCGACTCTATCGCCCAGACGTTCCAATTTATCGCAACCGGCAACGCCACCCTGGGCTTTGTCGCGCTGGCGCAGATCAAAGCCTGGAAGGGAGAACCCGGCAGCCTCTGGCTGGTTCCCGAGTCCTATTACCAGCCTATTGATCAACAGGCCGTGCTGCTGAACAGGGGCCGGCATAACCCTGTCGCACACGAATTCCTGGAATTTTTGAAAGGTCCGGAAGCGCGGCGTATTATCAGCGCCTACGGCTACAATCTACCTCTTTAGGAATCAAGCGATGAGTTTCGACTGGGATCCGGTGCTGCTGACTCTCAAGCTTGCCAGCCTCACCACGCTGATTTTGCTCGTCGTCGGCACCCCTATCGCCTGGTGGCTGGCGCGCACTCGACACTGGCTCAAGCAACCGCTGGCTGCCGTGGTGGCACTGCCGCTGGTGCTGCCTCCTACGGTGCTGGGGTTTTATCTGCTAATCCTGCTCGGCCCCCAGGGGCCTGTGGGTGAACTTACCCAAAGCCTAGGACTCGGCACGCTACCCTTTACTTTTAGCGGACTGGTGTTGGCGTCGGTGATCTACTCCCTGCCCTTTGTGGTGCAACCGCTGCATAACGCCTTTGAAGCGATAGAAGAACGGATGCTGGAAGTCGCGGCGACACTCCGCGCTCCACCCCTGGATCGTTTTTTTAGCGTTGTCCTGCCGCTCGCACGGCCCGGGTTTTTGACCGCCGCGGTGCTGGGATTTGCGCATACCGTCGGTGAGTTCGGCGTGGTGCTGATGATCGGCGGCAATATCCCCGGCGAAACCCGGGTTCTCTCGGTAGCCCTCTACGATCATGTGGAGACACTTGACTACGACCAGGCTCACCTGCTCTCTGCCGGTATGCTCGGTTTCGCCTTTCTAGTGCTGCTAACCCTGTTCCTGGTTAATGGTCGCCTCAACAGGGAACCGCGGTCGTGAGTCTGAATGGGAATGCAAACGGAAGAGAGATCGAGGTCCGCTTCAAGACAGACCTTGCTGACTTCTGTCTTGATGTCGAGCTGCGACTTCCCGGACAGGGTGTAACTGCCATCTTCGGCCACTCAGGATCGGGTAAAACCCTCCTGCTACGTTGCATTGCCGGCTTGCATCGAGCCCAGGGCGAGCTACGCATCGGCGAATTCGTCTGGCAAGACGCCAGCCATTTTCAGCCCGTACACCGCCGTTCGCTCGCCTACGTCTTTCAAGAGGCTAGCCTATTCCCGCACCTGTCGGTCCAGCGCAACCTCGAATATGGCTACCGGCGCCTGCCAGCCCAGCAGCGTCGTATCAGTTTTGATCAGGCGGTAGAATGGCTAGGGTTGGAACGACTACTCAGGCGGATGCCCGATAAATTGTCGGGCGGTGAACGCCAACGTGTGGCAATCGCCAGGGCTCTGCTAACCAGTCCTGAACTGTTGCTGATGGATGAACCGCTATCGGCTCTAGATCAAACAAGCAAACGTGAGATACTGCCCTATCTGGAGCAACTTAATAGCAGCCTGTCGATTCCAGTTATTTATGTCACTCATGCAGCCGATGAAGTAGCCCGCCTAGCCGATCATCTGGTAGTACTGGAGAAAGGTAAGGCGCTAGCCTGCGGTCCTTTGACCGAAACCTTGGCGCGCTTGGATCTTCCAATCAGACAGGATGAAGACGCAGGTGTCGTGATCCAGGCAACCATTGTTGAACTCGATCAGCGCTGGCATTTGGCGCGTGCAACTTTTGCCGGCGGCAGTCTCTGGGTTAAAGACAACGGCCTGCCACTCGGCCAGCAGGTCCGTTTGCGCGTTTTGGCGCGCGATATCAGCCTGGCGAAAACGCGACATGAAGACCAGAGTACGCTTAATCTACTACCAGCCAGGGTCACCGATATAGCCAGCAATGACCACCCTGCCGTAGTGCTGGTGAAGGTGCTAGTGGATACCACCCCGCTGCTAGCTCGACTGACTGCGCGCTCAGTGGATGCACTCAGTCTAGCACCTGGCGAAGAGGTTTGGGTACAGGTAAAATCGGTCGCCGTACTGGATTAGCCGCGACTATCGATTAATCGCTGTAAGAGAATTCAGGTCTAGATCACAAGCAACAGCTCAGACCACTGAGCTGCGAATTCATCATCTAACTCTGGAACTCCGGTATGGGCAGCTTCCTCGATACGCTAGCATTTTCCTTCTCGATTACCGGGCCTATCTTCGTCGTCTTGGCGCTTGGGGTACTGCTCAGTCGCCGCGGCATGATCAACGATAACTTTGTTGATATCGGCTCACGCCTGGTGTTCAACATTACCCTGCCTTCGCTACTTTTTATCAGTATTAGCCAGACCAGTATTGAACAGGCCGCCAATTTTAAACTTATCGGAGTCGGGCTGGTCGGCACTCTAATCGCTTATCTGCTATTAGAACTGATCGCTGCTCGCAGGGTATACCCGAGCACAGAGCGCGGCGTGGTGGTCCAGGGTGGCTTTCGTTCCAATATGGGTATTATCGGCCTGGCCTACTGTGTCAACGCCTACGGCGATCAAGGGCTGGTCAGCGCATCGCTGTATCTGGCATTGGTGACAATACTGTTCAACATCCTCTCGGTGATCACTCTCAGTCGCTCGCTGAACCGAGGTGCTGGGGTGCGCGCAACGCTACTTGGCATCGCCAAAAACCCATTAATCCTGGGTATTCTTCTCGCCCTTCCGGTCGCCTGGCTCGGGATAGAGCTACCACAACTGGTTATTCGAACAGGTGAATACTTTGCTCACATGACCCTGCCGTTAGCCCTGATCTGTACCGGTGCCAGCCTCAACTTCGGCGCCCTGCGCCATAACCTATCCAACGCGATGCTGGCGGCAACATTTAAGCTGATCGCCGTCCCCGCGCTGATCACCCTCGGGGGATTTCTGCTCGATTTCAGAGGGTTAGAATTGGGAATTCTGTTCCTGATGGCATCAGCACCTACCGCCGCAGCCAGCTATGTAATGGTTCGCTCGATGGGCGGCAATGCATCCCTGGCAGCCAATATTATCGTTATGACCACGCTAGGCTCGCTGTTGACTACCAGCATCGGAGTTACGTTGCTAAAAAGCCTGGCGCTGATATAAACCAAACATAGGCGCGATAATTACCAACTTATTAAATGAGACAGATCACGCTTTTATGACAAACATCGCCCATTGAGATGACAGCTTGTGAAAAAACTGGCATAAATCAACGTTGCTGAGAGGATAGAGCAATCTATTACTTATATGGCCTTGATCTAAAACCATACTGAATTCTAAACCGACGATTTTTAAAGAGTCACTCAGATTGAAGTGACAGCATATTGTGTATACAGAGCCTTTTAAGAAGAAGAGGCGGTATTCGTATTTAACTTGGCTGATATTAACGATGAAAACCAACCTGCCGGTCTCCCAGAAAGAGAAAAGTTATCCCTCAGACTACAGCATCCTATCCACCACCGATCTTAAAGGAACCTTAACCTATGCCAATTCGGAGTTCCTAGAGGTAGCCGGGTTTAACCTGGATGAATTGACTGGAAAAAACCACAACGCCGTTCGTCATCCCGACATGCCACCTGCTGCCTACCAAGATCTCTGGAATACCTTAAAAGCGGGCAATTCATGGATGGGCATCGTCAAAAACCGCTGCAAAAACGGCGATCATTACTGGGTCGATGCCTATATCACCCCGATAAAAAAGAATGGTTCGGTTGTTGAGTACCAATCGGTTCGCTTTCAGCCTAAACGAGAGCACGTTGAGCGCGCCGAAAAAACCTACCAGATGATTAATGCGGGCAAGCTACCCAAGGTGGTGACAGCTGCCTCAACCACGCTGCGCCAGAGATTGATTATCGGATCAGCTGCAGCCTTCGCTCCAGCAGTTGCAGCGGCAATAATGAATGGCGATCCCATCGTTCTAAGCGGGCTAGGGGTTTCCTTTGGACTTATCAGCGGCTGGGTGTTTTGGCAGACAGTCCCCTTGGCACGTCTGGTGGCTAAAGCGCGGACCGCTGTTAGTAACAAGCTGATGCAGTATATCTTTACCGGAAAATGCGATGATATCAGCCAGATCGATCTCGCTATAAAAATGTATAAATCAGAACTTCGTGCGGTTGTCGGTCGAGTAGAAGATACCTGCAGCCAGGTCCAGATGGCGGCTGATATATCCACTACCCATGTCCACAGCACAGCCATAGGCGCCGATGCCCAGCAGCAAGAAATAGAGTTGATTGCAGCCGCCGTTGAAGAGATGTCTGCAACTGTGCATGAGGTTGCCAGTCATACTGCGGAGGTTTCCCACGCAGCACGACGCGCCCACGAGATTAGCAGTAACGGCAAGACGGAGGTGGAGAAGGGGTTCGCCTCGATCACCACACTGGTCGGAGAGGTCGATCAAGCAACCCAGATGATCAGCGAATTGGCAAAGCAGAGCGGTGACATCGGCATGGTTTTGGATGTGATCAAATCGATTGCAGAGCAGACCAACTTGCTGGCACTCAACGCAGCTATAGAAGCAGCACGTGCAGGCGAGCAAGGTCGAGGATTTGCGGTTGTAGCGGATGAAGTTCGGTCACTGGCAAAGCGAACTCAAGACTCCACAACCCAGATAGAGTCGATGATAGATGCTCTCCAGCACGGGGTTAAAAACAGTGTTGAAGTCATGAAGTACAGCAAGAACAGTTCAGAAAAAGCGGTTGGAGAGATGCAAGCAACGGCATCCGTCTTGGATGAGATCGTGTCCCTCGTAGAAAGCGTCTCAGACCTATCGATCCAGGTCGCCTCCGCTACCGAAGAGCAGAGCGCTGTTGCCTCCGAGGTGTCCGGCAATTTAAACCGGATAAACGGGCTAGCGGTGGAAACTGTCGAACATTCAAACGAAGCCCTCGAAATGACCGAGACATTCGTCAAACTCATCAACGACCAGCAGTCCCTTGTGACTCAGTTTAGAGAACGCTAAAAGCAGACTTCCAGATCCTTATTCTGTAATCAAAATTGCAGGATAAGGAGGTTCAGGTCAAATAATCGCCGGGGGCCCAGCTCCCACAAAACCCCAGCCCGATACTGTGGGAGCCTACCTGCAGGCGAAAGGAAATTCCTGGAGCCCAGACAGCAAGAATCCCTGACTGTTTCCAGTCAGGGATTCTCTCAATAGGCGCTTGGCGATGTCCTACAATAGGTTGCGAGCGCTGCTCACAATCCCTACGGGACGCTTATGCGCCTAATCCCCGTATCTTGCGGTAAAAGAAGTTCAACGAGCACTAACAAAAAACCCCCAGCACTACGTGCTGAGGGTTTCTGTGTTAGGCGCTTGGCGATGTCCTACTCTCACATGGGGA
>CAXBEA010000008.1:0-61673 GCA_963974645.1 uncultured Neptunomonas sp.
CCCGCCGCCCGAGCTACCGGTCAACGCCAAAGCGGACAACCCCTTCAAAGCGCTGCAACAGCACCTAGCCCAGGCCCAGAACCGTATTCTCTTCATTATCGAATCTACCGGGCGTCGTGAGTCCCTGCTAGAACTGCTCGGGCGGATCAATATCCAACCGCAATCGGTCAACGGCTGGTCGGAGTTTGTCGAGGGCAAGGCCCGCATCTCGATCCTGGTCGCCCCGCTCAATAGCGGCCTGATCCTAGCTGATGCCAAGCTCGAGGTGATCACCGAAAGCCAGCTGTTTGGCCAACGGGTGATGCAACAGCGGCGGCGTCAAAAAGCTACCGATAGCGCCGACCTGATCTTCCGTAATCTGACCGAACTGCAGATCGGCGCACCCGTGGTCCACGACCAACACGGCATTGGCCGCTACCTGGGCTTACAAACGCTCGATCTTGAAGGGCAGGCCAATGAGTTTTTAACCCTGGAGTATGCAGACGGTGCCAAGCTGTACGTTCCAGTGGCATCGCTGCAACTGATCTCACGCTATTCAGGCGCAGCAGACACCCAGGCACCGCTGCACAAGCTGGGCAGCGAGCAGTGGAGTCGCGCGCGGAGCAAAGCCCAAGAGAAGATTCGTGATACCGCCGCTGAACTGCTGGATATCTACGCCCGCAGGGCTGCTCGCAAAGGGCGTCAATTCAAGCTCAACGAAACCGATTACGCTATCTTTGCCGATGATTTCCCGTTTGAGGAGACACCCGATCAGGAACTGGCGATCAATGCAGTGATCCGCGACATGACCGGCAGCACGCCGATGGACCGGCTAATCTGTGGCGATGTTGGTTTCGGCAAAACCGAGGTCGCTCTGCGCGCTGCATTTATTGCGGTGCAGGACGGCTTCCAGGTCGCGATTCTGGCACCCACCACGCTGCTGGCACAACAGCATTACCAGACCTTTGCCGACCGCTTCGCCGACTGGGCCGTCAGGGTCGAGGTGCTATCGCGCTTTCGCAGCGGCAGCGAGACCAACCAGACCCTCAAGGGCCTCACCGATGGCAAGGTTGATATCGTCATCGGCACCCATAAGTTACTCTCCAGCAGCATCGATTTCAAAGCCTTGGGGCTGCTGATCATCGACGAGGAACATCGCTTCGGTGTCGCCCAAAAAGAGAAGATCAAAGCCCTGCGTGCCAACGTCGACATCCTCACCCTCACCGCCACGCCGATCCCGCGCACCCTGAATATGGCGATGGCGGGCATCCGCGACCTGTCGATCATCGCGACCCCACCGGCACGCCGACTGTCGGTGAAAACCTTCGTTCGCGAAAAAGACCAAGCATTGACCAAAGAGGCGATCCTGCGCGAGCTACTCCGTGGCGGTCAGGTCTACTACCTTCATAACGAAGTTAAAACCATCGATAACTTGGCCCGCGAACTGACAGAGCTGGTTCCCGAAGCCCGAATCGCTATCGGCCACGGCCAGATGCGCGAGCGTGAACTCGAACAGGTGATGTCCGATTTCTATCACAAGCGCTTCAACGTACTGATCTGCACTACGATTATCGAGACTGGTATCGACATCCCCAACGCCAACACCATTATCATCGAACGCGCCGACAAGTTTGGTCTGGCGCAGCTGCACCAACTGCGTGGTCGAGTCGGTCGCTCGCACCACCAGGCTTACGCTTATCTGCTAACCCCCAATCAGAAAGCGATGACCGCCGATGCAGTCAAACGTTTAGAGGCGATCGAAGCCGCCAACACCCTCGGGGCCGGATTCACCCTCGCCACCCACGACCTTGAGATCAGAGGCGCTGGCGAGCTGCTTGGCGATGAGCAGAGTGGGCAGATGGAGGGGATCGGTTACTCGCTGTATATGGAATTGCTCGAAGAGGCGATCGAATCGATCAAAGCCGGCAGGACCCCTGGAATGGACCGTCCGCTGCGCCAGGGTACCGAGATCAACCTGCGGGTGCCCGCCCTTATACCCGACAATTACCTGCCTGACGTGCACAGCCGACTGGTTCTTTATAAACGTATCGCAGGGGCCAAAACCAATGCCCAACTTAAAGAGCTACAGGTCGAGATGATCGATCGTTTTGGGTTGCTGCCCGACCCGCTCAAAAACCTGTTCCGTCAAACCCAGCTCAAACTCAAGTCACAACTGCTGGGGATCAGTAAAATCGATGCGGGTACCGAGAGTGGTCGCTTTGAATTCGCACCTGAAACCCATGTCGACCCACTCGTCTTGGTGAAAATGGTCCAAACTCAGCCCCAGCACTATGGACTGGAGGGCGGTAACCGGCTTAAATTCAAGCTTGATATGCAGGCACCCGAACAACGTTTTCAGGCACTGGAACGCTTACTGCAGCAGATATCACCCGGAAACAGTCCGACATGAACCAGACATTAAAACACCGTACCCCCAAAGGGTCATGCCTAACCAGCACCCTTATACAGCGGATGACAGCAAAAAAAAGCCTATTGACCGGTTCAGCCCTGTTGCTGGCAAGCTTGGCTGGATTCTCAACGGCCGCAGAGAAGTCCGAGGCGCCCAACTGGTACCAGATAGAGTTGCTGGTATTCACCCAGCCGCTGGCGAATATCCAGGCGGAATACTGGCAGGAATCCCTGCAACCCAAGTTTGATTACAACGCCATCCAGCTAAGGCCTAGCGATGGTTTTGAGTTTGAGCACCCGAACAATACCATCCTGAAATCTGAGCAAGCCAACAGGCTGAGCAGACGCGAGGCGACGCCCCTCGAAACCGAATTTAACAGCCCAGAGTCAGGTTCAAACCTAGACGCTGGCCTCAATCCTCACCCCCTGCAGCCACGACAGCTACCAACCCCCTTGCTCCAAGAGTACAGCGACGGTGCCTTTACCCTGCTAAATAAAGAGCAACTTGAACAGCAAGCGATTCTCGATGCGGCTGCAGATATTGCAACAGTCCCATCCATAAACACCCGATTACTCGAGCGCAAAGGGCATCGGATTCTATTTCAAGGTCAATGGCGCCAACCTGTTTACCCCAGAGAAGCAGCCCGCTCAATCGTCATCCGCGGAGGAGAAGCCCTGGCACCGGACTACTTTGAGCTTGAAGGGGATATTCAACTGTCGCTAAGCCGCTATTTACATCTTCGGCCCAACCTTTATCTCACCCTAGCGCTACCTCCTGAGTGGCAACCCAGAAATCCCCACACCCTCGATACCCGGGTAAAGACTAGACAGGCGGCCCAAGAGGCAGCCACAGCGAACAGCGCTGATCCTCAACCAGCACTTTTGCCTAGCCTTCAATCCGGCCCTCTATCTAGGTCTCTATCCGGCTCTGCCACAGCGGATCCCCAGGCAAAACCGCAACTGCTAGCGCCTAAATACCTGAGGTTGCATCTGGACCAATCCAGACGGATGCGCCGCAATGAACTGCACTACTTAGACCACCCGCTGTTTGGCGTACTGATACGTATAACGGCCTACACCCCTGAGGTTGTATTACCTAAGGAAACTGCATTACCCCTAGGCAACAGATCACCGGCAACAGCGGTGTCAGATTCGGATGCCAACAAAGCGACTTCGTCTACGACCGGAGCGACCTAAACCCAAAACAGAGGCCAGAACCCAAGATGGAGCTACTTAACCGTCTTAAAGCGCTTTTCAGCAGCGAAACAACCGAGAGCCCCGCTTCAGAACCAACCCCTGGCGTTGACTACAAGGGATTCCTGATTACCCCAGCACCGATTAGAAATGGAAACCTCTACCGCGTTGCCGCCATGATTAGTAAGGGCGAGAAAAATCACCACCTGATCCGCGCCGATGAGCTAGGAGAGGTACAGGAGTGTATCGATCTTAGCCTGCGTAAAGCCCGATTAACGATCGACCAGCAAGGCGAAGATATCTTCTTATGAGCATCAAGAATGCCCTAGCAGCCTAAATCAAAGTAGCTAACATTTTTGAACCTATACATGCCGAGAAAGCTGGAACCTGCGCCTGGATCGACAGACCCTTTACCAGGCGAAGTATGGGCATTACCAAGCGGCAACGACCCTTATACACTTAACGGTCAGAACGAGTTTGACGCCCATTATCTATACCCGTTTTCAAAACCAACCTTCAAAACTAACCATCAAAACTAACCAAGCTCAGGGCTGCTTTTGCCAAAGCAGCAACTGATTATTGGCTGGCATCGCCTGATCGATCTGCAACTGCAGCCCTTGCATTACAGCCAAGCGATTAACCTGCTCGAAATCACGGATACCACTGCGCGGATCTCTCTGCTGCAACCAACGATCAAACTGGGCGTTACTCTCGCTGGTATACCCACCCTGGTAGCGAAAAGGACCGTAAATTGCCAGTTTCCCGCCCGTAGCAAGCACTCGCCCTACACCCGAAAACAGCGACTCGACCTCCTCCCAACCCATGATATGGAGCGTATTCGCACTAAAAACCGCATCAACACTGACCCTGGGCCATACCGCTGAAGCAACATCGATACAGAGAGGAGGACTAAGATTTCTTAGTGCAGAATCCGCTAAATTATGCGCCAAGGTATCAACCCCCGTGGCCACATCACTGGGTTGCCACTGCAGGTGTGGCAGCGCTTCCGCCAAATAGAGAGCATGCTGACCCGAACCGCTACCGATCTCCAAGACCGATCTGCGGTCGCCAAACAGCCTCAGCAACTGTTGAATAATCGGCTCTTTATTACGTTCACAGGCTTCAGAATAACCGAGCATTTCAACTCCTTTAAGGCCCGGTCAAACAACACGAGCAGGCCAGTGCATATAGGAAAAATAGAGTGTTTCTTACGCAGCTCTTTATAGCAGAACAGTGATCACTGGCATCAATATAGCAGTGCTAAAAAATAGCTATCGATACTCTACTAGAACCCAATTTTGCATACCAGCAACCCAGCATCCATACCAGACCGTATCGACAAGACTGTATCGCTCATGCCACACTCGAAGTGAACCTAACAATACAGGAACTGCGATGACGACTCGTGTGCTCGATTTCTATTTCGATTACCTCTCGCCCTACGCCTATTTCAGCTGGAAACAGATAGAGCCCTTCTGTAACCAGCATCATATTGAACTTCGAGCACACCCGGTCGTATTCGGAAAGCTACTTGATCACTGGGGCCAGCTCGGGCCAGCTGAAATTTCGCCTAAAAAGATAGCCCTCTATAAATTTTGCTACCGCTATGCAAAAGTGCATGGTTTCGAATTCAACCCACCGCGTTACCACCCTTTCAATCCACTGCCCTCACTGCGGCTCACACTACCCGAGGTCTGTGGTCCGCAACAATCCAGACTGATCAGCACCCTGTTTTCAGCCGGTTGGTCACAGGGGGCAGATCTAGGCTCAATAACGGAGTTAGGTGAAATTCTAAATACTGCAGGCTTCGAGCAAGAATCGCTTCTCAACGCTATCGATCAGCCGGAGGTGAAGGCCTTACTGCAACAAAGCACCGAACGGGCGGTCGCACAGGGGGTCTTTGGGGTGCCAACTTTTATCATCGATGGTGAACTGTTCTGGGGCAACGACCAGTTCGAGCATCTGCAACTATTCGTAACGGGTCAAGACCCTCTAGATCCAAAACAGATCGAAGAGATGCTGAGCCGTGATCGGGGTATCGACCGAAAAACACTCGGGCGAACAGGCCTAGCCCCGTAAGGCCAGGCGCTTATCTGCTAGCTGCCAACACCCAGAAAACCAGCAACAACCGGTAGTCAGACTGATCTAATCGAGTAACTGTTCAGCAAGGGCTTCAGGTTCAATTTCTAGCCCTTCCATATCAAGATTCCAGTTGGGGCCAACCAGCACCCCATCTTCAGCCATACCCGTCAACCAACGCTCAACAAAAAGATCCAGACTGATCGACTTCGCCACATTATCAGCCCACTCATCGGCACACTGGGCTTTGGCGTCTGCTGCGTCAGACCAGAAAGGGATCACGTCAGAATCTTCAAACTCTTCAGAATCACAAACCACCCAGCCCTCAGGCGTGGTAACGCCCCAGACCTCGCCTGTGGCTTTTATACCCTCCACGAAGGCAAGGTAGTTTTGCTGGGGGTCATTGGTTAACTGGCTCATGATACGCACTCTTGATGATAGACCTTGAAAGTCAAAACGAATAAACGCCGCATCATACACCTCAATAGTCACAGAGGCTGCCTATATAAGCTTACCGTCGCGTAAAACTAGTTAGGGCGCAATAAAACCATTACCCTGAACCAGCTCCACTCAATCAAAGTATCCACCGAGAGATGTCATGTCCCACTACCCCAAGCACAACCAGACATCCGAACAGGTCCAGAGCGAGTCGCAGGCCATCGCTCGCAGCACCCAGAAACCGGGCCAGACCAAGGCACAAACCAAGCTTGTCGCGAAGGGAATCGCGAAAGGGATCGAGACTTACAAAAAACAGCAGAGTACCAAGGCACGTAAGCTGGATAAACGTTTGAAAAAATCGAACTCAACCCCGCCGCCTGCCCAAGCCGAGCACAATAGTAGCCCAACCCCACCGGTGAAGAACAACAGTCGTACACCCTGGCTGCTGCTGGCTATTTCCTGGATCCTCTTTGGAACCTATATCGCCCTTCAATAGCGAATCACTGAACGCATACGCTGGATGCACGCTGCAGTCTCATTGAATCCGGCAGTGATGTTGTTGACAGCATTACTAATCAACTCCACCAAAGTGTTCTGTTGTTTAATCGCAGTCATGTCAAAAATAGTAGCCCTGGAAGCCCGCCCAACACAGTAAAAAATCCGTTCCTACCCGTACGTATATATCCACTTGATCAAATATATTTACAAAAACACGCCTGAGAACTTGCCTTGCCCTGGCGTAATGCTATGATCGCGCGCCCGAAAACGTTGAATATATACAACATGACTCTGCTTATCTCTGCCTGGATCAAATTCTCGATTTTATTTGCACCCTTTTTTGTGGTGTCAATGTTCCTCTCGTTGACCCGAGGCGATTCGGCTGCGGCTAAACGCACTGTTGCCAACCGTGCCGTTTTTTCTGCAGCCTGCATCAGTTTAATTTTGTTTTTTTTCGGCATGCCAATGTTCGCGTTGCTGGGCATCACCCTCGACTCGTTCAGAATAGGTGCAGGCACCCTGCTGTTTCTCTCCGCTATTAGTCTGGTCAAAGACGGGGTACGCGCTCACGCAGAGGTTCCCAACGAGAGCCGCGATGATGTCTCTGTGGTACCCCTTGCCATTCCCACCATCGTCGGCCCTGCCACCATCGGTGCCATTTTGGTGTTCGGTGCAGAGCTCAAAGGGGTGGAGCTGGCCTATGGCATCGCTGGGATGATGTTAGCGCTGGCCGGATTACTGGTGTTATTGCACCTATCAGCTGCTCTGGAAAGAATTCTGGGTAAAACCGGTTTGAACATCCTCAGTAAAATCACCGGATTAATTCTGGCGGCGATGGCTGCCGAAATTATCTTTACCGGGATAAAGTCTTTTCTGTTTACGGCTAACTAACCTTCCTAAACAAGAAGTTATATTAATTAGGAACCGTACCTACTTACGCCTCCTAACTCACCTTTCCGCGCTTCAACCCTGTCAAGTATCATTCGCTTACGCCGATCGTCGGCGCCTCCCCACTGTAAAATTTCATCCAGGCTGCGCAAGCAGCCTACACAGATATCCTGAGCATCCAGGCAGCAATTTCTGACACAGGGAGAAACAACGGTTGACTCTCTTCTTGACGTTTTGGTTGGCACTGTGACTCTCGTGTGGATTGGAAATTAACCAAAGGCATAATTAGCTGTGGATTAGTTTTACAAGTCTAGACTATCTGCTCTGAACCAAAGATACTGGGCTAATTACTGATAGAATGCCGTCCGGCGGGTGACCTAGATCTGGTAAACCGCACGAGTCAACTCAGCTAATGCAGGCACCAATCAAATCCCTGGTGCAGCCCGGATTAAAGGATTAATCAAATGGTAGCTATTAACCGCCAAAACCTCACTGCGGTCGCTACCTCTATCCTGATCTTCTGTTTGGGCTTAATCGCCATCAAGGCCACCCAGACCTTCTGGGAAAACACCATCAGCGCCCACATCCGCCAACTAACCAACGACCAGGCGCGGTTACTGGAAAACAAGCTAAATAGCTCGTTAACTGCCGCTAAAATACTGGCTATTCATGTTCATAGCCAAAACGGTGTAATCAATGATTTTGCAGAGATTGCGAAGACGCTGCACCAGGATATCAAAGGGATCAGCATTCTACAGCTTTCACCGGGTGGCATTACGACCAAATCCTACCCGGAGAATAGTTTTAACCAACAATTTAGCGTCGATATTTTCAAAAACAAACACTATCGAACAGAGGCGCAGAGAGCCCGTGACTCCGGCCAATTAAGACTTTCAGACCCCATTAGCTTCGAAAAAAATGGGCAAGCAGTTGTCGCACTACAGCCAATATACTTGCATCAATCTAACCTTGGCAAATCCGCCCATCAGACGAGTCGTACAAGTGCCCCCGACCACATTGACGAAGAGTTCTGGGGCTTTTCTTCGGTAATCATTCGCCTGCAACCACTGCTCGAGCAAACACTACTGCCTAATCTTACAGAGCAGAATTATGCTTACCGTTTAAACAGAGCATCCACAAAAACAGGTCAACTGCAATTAATTGCAGGTCAGGGACGCTTGTCCGCTGCGTTATGGAGTCAGCATTCCATTAATCTGCCGGATGAACAGTGGTTTTTGGCGATTGCCTATCAGGGCGGCAGCCTAGGTTTTGGATGGATAGTCATGCTGATTTCGTTAAATATCTGCATCACGCTCCTGGCAGGCTACTGGTTTTTTACTCTTATCCGGCGACAGCAGACACTGAAACTACAACGGCAAGTTAACCAACGTACCCGAGAACTCAACAGCAACAACTTGCAACTCCAACATGAGAAATTGGAACTTAAAAAATTCAAGAACGCAGTCAACGAAAGTGGCAACTCCATAGTGATCACCGATGTTACTGGTACTATAGAGTATGTTAATACCCGCTTTACCGAAGTAACCGGTTATACGGCTGAGGAGGCGATAGGCAGTTCACCCTCTATACTCAAATCCCCCTTCACCCCACAAGAGGAGCATGCGGACCTATGGCGCGCCCTCAGTCATGGAGAAAAATGGCGGGGTGAGCGGCGCAATGTTCGTAAAAATGGCGCCATTTACTGGTCTCTGATGTCTATCTCTCCAATCAAAGATGCCAGCGGGGCTATCACCCATTTTGTATCGGTCAGCGAAGATATCACTGAAAACAAGGAGATCCAGCTCCAGGTCGAGAAGCTCGCCTACCACGATCCATTAACGGGACTAAATAACCGGCGCTACTTCATGAACCAGCTGGAACATCAGTGCCGACTCAGCGAACGCAGTAACGAGTTGGCGGCGGTGCTATTTATGGATCTGGATCATTTCAAAATGATCAATGACACCCTGGGTCATGAATTTGGTGATGAGCTGCTCAAACTGGTCGCTCGAAAAATAATCTCCTGCTTGCGCGACAGCGATATTCCCTGCCGTTTAGGCGGGGATGAGTTCACCATTCTGCTACCCAGGCTTCAGTCGGAAGCCGACGCTACTGCAGTAGCCGATAAGCTGGTGAGCGTTATCAGCGAACCCTTCACCCTGGCGGGTAACCACCTGCAACAGTCGATCAGCATAGGTATCAGTATTATCCGCGGCCAGGGTTTAAGCGCCAAGCAGATTCTTCACCAAGCTGATCAGGCACTCTATACGGCTAAACAGTTTGGGCGCAACCAGTACCGCCTGTACGAGAAGGCTGAACCTTCTTGTGACGACGACACAACAACCTCAACTGCCTTATCGGCAGTACCCAGCATTCACGGGCGCATCAACGAGAACGCCTAACTAGCCCCCTGTGTCGCCATAGTTCGCCCGCATCTCGGCACGCTGTTTGTAAACTGCAGCCTCCACGCTGGAATTTCACGCCTTCACGTGCTCTGATGTACAGCTCGTCTCTTATTTATTTGTTACCACGCAGTTGGATGACACACCGCCTGATGATGTCCCAGTTCTTTTTTTCTAGATCCTTGGCTACAACGCTGTTGCTGATTTTGCTGGCGTTAATCGCACTCGCTGCCAATTCGGTCCTCTGTCGCCTGGCGCTCAGTATCGATAACAACCAGCCAGGAATTGACGCTGCCAGTTTCACCCTGATCAGACTGAGTGCCGGCGCGATCATGCTGATCGCATTGCTACAACTGCGTAATCGGCGCCGGATAGCTCGTCTGTATATTCCCCCCAATAACGAGTCCAACATCAAATCAAAACAATCCAAGCCGGGAAGCTGGATGGCTGGGTTGTATCTATTCGCCTATGCCATCGCATTTTCGTATGCTTATAACAGTCTCGACACCGGTACCGGTGCGTTGATCCTGTTTGGCGCGGTCCAGCTGACAATGATCGTCGTTACTCTGCTTAGCGGTTCCCGATTAAGTCGCTATGAATGGTTTGGATTGGGGCTGGCATTTACCGGTTTCGTCTATCTGGTATTACCCAACCTAAGTACTCCGTCGCTGCTCGGTTTTGTATTGATGACGCTAGCCGGTATCGCCTGGGGAGGTTACACCCTCAAAGGAAGAGGCTCGAGCGACCCCCTGGCAGAGACCGCGTTTAACTTCGTCCGTACCCTGCCATTTGCGGCGCTGCTGCTGATTATCAGCATCAATCAAGGCCACCTCAGCAGCAACGGAGTGATCTTGGCGATCGCCTCCGGCGCGCTGGCCTCCGGGATTGGTTACAGCATCTGGTATCGGGTGCTGGCCGATCTGAGCAATACTCAGGCTGCTGCCATTCAGCTATTGGTGCCCGTTATCGCCGCTGTTGGTGGGGTGATGTTTGTCAAAGAAGAGCTAAGCTGGCGGTTGATCGTTGCGGCACTACTGATCCTTGGCGGAATCGGCCTAACGGTGCTGGGACGCTACCGCCAAGCACGACCAATCCGAACCGCGGGAGCCATCAACAATGGATGAAACAACCATCCAGATCGGCATCGCCGCGCTCTGTGAGTGCGACAGCGACCTCGCTCGCGCAGTAGCGCAACTAGGCTTGCCCGCCCCTCGGATCCGCCCTGCCGGGTTTGAAACCCTGCTTAATACGATCGTCAGCCAGCAGATCTCTACCGAGGCAGCTCGCGCTATCATGGGCCGCGTGGTCGCAACAATGGGTTCCACGACCCCTGATGCCCTGTTAGCCCTGGATGTTCAAGTGCTTCGTGATGCCGGCCTATCGTTCCGCAAAATTGATTATGCCCGGGGCCTGGCAAACGCGATCTACAGCGGCACACTGGACATCGACGCGCTGGCAACGCTCGATGATCAGGCCGCTATTGCTGCACTTACCCAGTTACACGGCTTCGGCCGCTGGAGCGCCGAGATCTATCTGATGTTTTCGCTGGGACGTACCGATATTTTCCCCGCAGACGACCTGGCATTGCAGGTCGCTTTAGGGCGACTCAAAGGGCTGGAGAAAAAACCGACCCCCAAACAGAGCCGGGAACTGATCCAGCACTGGGCACCCTGGCGTAGCGTCGGCGCGCTGTTTTTGTGGCACTTTTATCGGGGTGCACCAACCTGATTATTGCGCTGTGCCTAGCAGATATAAGCACAGCCAGACGCTGCCGACTGCGATAAAATCCTATTAAAACCCTGACCCAGCCTCATGGAATCCTGATAGCACACGCATGGAAATTCTAACCTCCCACGACAACACCCCAATCCACTATGTCTCGCTTGGAGATCAACCCTCCAGCCAGGGTATAAGCCTTATTTTTCTCCATGGCTGGACAGCCAATGTGCGTGAATGGCTCCCCTTTGCCACCCCGCTCTCGGAGCGATTTCATACCCTGTGCTGGGACGCCCGTGGTCACGGTAACCATCCCGTCGATCCACTTACAGATATGAGCGTAGGGGCGATGGCCGAGGATCTGCACCAGCTTATCCAGCAACGCCAGCTACAACACCCGGTACTGATCGGCCATTCGATGGGTGCACTGACCGGTTGGGAATATATACGTCGTTATGGCAGCAGCCACCTGGGCGGTTTCTGTATTGTCGACCAATCGCCCAAGCTGGTTACTGGAGCGGACTGGACGCAGGGTATCCATGGCGACTTCGATGCTGCCTATAATCGCCAATTTATCAGCCGGCTGCGGGAAGATTTCGCCGAAGGGGTACTGGAACTGGTCGCCAACGGGTTCAACCAGCGCAGCAAAGACAACTACCAACGCAACTCGCACGGCTTCCAGCAGATGCGCGAGGCGCTACAAACACTCCCCGGCGAACTCCTGACACGCTGCTGGGAGAGCCTGTCAGCGCAGGATTATCGCGATCTGTTGCCCCGGATCGAGATCCCCTGTCTGCAGATCTACGGCGACCAGAGCCAGTTTTATACTCAGGAGCTAGCCCACTGGGTAGCCGAACAGATTCCCGATAGCCAGTTAAAAATCTACGAGAACGCCGACCACTCCCCCCATCTATGGCATCGAGAACGCTTTATCTACGATCTGGAGATGTTCTGCCGCAGCCTTCCGAGAAATAAGGGCGAATGAGCGCATACGTCCTCTTCGCCTACAGCACGCGGATAGTTCCGCTCAAACCAGGGTCAACAGGCGCGCAGGTTCAAAAAATAACGTAAAATCCCCGTTTTGATCGCTAACCAGCCTCGACACTGGGTGCTCTTTACAGGAGGCCCGTTAGTTTTCAAAACGGCTGTGTTGCTTGCA
Source organism: uncultured Neptunomonas sp. (assembly GCA_963974645.1). GTDB lineage: Bacteria > Pseudomonadota > Gammaproteobacteria > Pseudomonadales > Balneatricaceae > Motiliproteus. Next base: position 12,763 of record CAXBEA010000008.1, read on the forward strand.
TTTGGCTCGCTGGAATGTCTTACATGATTCGTATCTCCAATATTAAACTCCCGCTCGATCACGACGAACCGGCACTGGTCGCTGCCATACTTAGCCGGCTAGAGATCCGCCCCGAGCAATTACAGCGCTATGAAATCCGCCGGCGCGGCTACGATGCCCGTAATAAGAGAAATATTTATCTGGTCTACAGCCTGGATCTCGACACCTCTATCAATGCCCAGCTGCTGCAAAAGTTTGCCGGTAACGGCTCGGTCAAAGCAGCGCCGGAGATAGAGTATAAATTCGTCGCTGAGGCACCAACCGATCTCCAGCAGCGGCCACTGGTGATTGGTTTTGGCCCCTGCGGCCTGTTAGCCGGTTTGGTACTGGCGCAGATGGGTTACAAACCGCTGATTATCGAGCGCGGCAAGGAGGTGCGTGAACGTACCAAGGACACCTTCGGCTTCTGGCGTGAAAAAAAGCTCAACACCGAATCCAATGTGCAGTTTGGCGAAGGCGGTGCCGGCACCTTTTCCGATGGCAAGCTCTCGACCCAGATCAAAGACCCGAAACAGTACGGCCGCAAAGTGCTAACCGAATTTGTAGCGGCCGGTGCACCCGAAGAGATTCTCTATGTTAGTAAGCCGCATATCGGTACCTTTAGACTGGTCTCTATGGTGGAGAAGATGCGTGCCAAAATCATCGCGCTCGGTGGTGAGATACGCTTTAGCGCCCGGGTCGATGACCTGCATATCGAAGACGGCCGGGTGACCGGCATCACCCTCGCAGATGGCCAGACCCTACGCTCAAACCATATCGCCCTGGCCATCGGCCACAGCGCCCGCGACACCTTCCAGATGCTCTATGACAAAAAGGTCCATATGCAGGCTAAGCCCTTCTCGATCGGCTTCCGGATCGAGCACCAGCAGTCGTTAATCGACAGCGCACGCTTTGGTAAATACGCCGGGCACCCCATCCTCGGCTCCGCCGATTACAAGCTGGTGCACCATTGTAGCAATGGTCGCTCGGTATACAGTTTCTGTATGTGCCCAGGCGGCACCGTGGTCGCTGCCGCCTCGGAGGAGCAGCAGGTGGTCACCAATGGCATGAGTCAATATTCGCGTCAGGAGCGCAACGCCAACAGCGCCATCGTCGTCGGCATCGATCCCTCCGACTATCCTGGTGGGCCGCTGGCGGGGATCGACCTGCAGCGTCAGCTAGAGCGAACCGCCTACCGTCTGGGGGGTGAAAACTACGATGCTCCGGCGCAAAAGGTGGGTGATTTCCTGCGCGGAGAAAGCTCGGAAACGATGGGCGCGGTCACCCCTTCATTTAAACCGGGGGTCAAACTCACCGACCTTTCTACGGCGCTACCCGATTTTTGCATTGAAGCCCTGCGCGAAGCACTTCCCGCCTTTAATCGTCAGATCAAGGGTTTTGCCCAGAACGATGCGCTACTCACCGGTGTCGAAACCCGTACCTCATCACCGCTGGTGATCAAACGCAACCCCGATGATCTGCAAAGTATCAATACCCAGGGACTTTATCCGGGCGGCGAAGGCGCAGGCTACGCAGGCGGTATCATGTCGGCAGCCATCGACGGGATTAAGATCGCCGAGGCGATCGCGCTGAGCATCAACCAGCAGCAGTCAGAAGCCAGCAGCGGACCGGAAAATGTCTGAACCAAGCAGTTTTGCGGCGCTAGGACTCCAGGCTGAATTGATCGAAGCTCTGACCGAGCGCGGATACAGTGATCCAACGCCGATTCAGCTCGCTGCTATTCCGGTGGTACTGGCAGGGCAGGATCTGATGGCAGGCGCGCAAACAGGCACCGGTAAGACCGCTGCCTTTGCGCTGCCCATTCTGCAACTAATAACCGCCTCCTATCCTGCTAATCAGTTACCACACCGACCCCAGGCGCTGGTACTAGCGCCGACACGGGAGCTGGCCCAACAGGTCCACCGTAGTTTTGTCAATTACGGCCAACGGTGCCCATTGAAAACAGCATTGGTCTACGGCGGTGCGAGTCTTAACACCCAGATTGCCGAACTTAACGCCGGCGTCGATATCCTGGTTGCGACCCCAGGACGGCTCTTGGATCTGATCCAGCGGGGTGCGGCGGATCTGAGTCTGATAAAGCATCTGGTTTTTGATGAAGCCGACCGAATGCTGGATATGGGTTTTATCGATGAGATCCAACGCATCCTCAAGTCGATCCCGCTTGCGCGGCAGACTCTGCTGTTCTCTGCCACCTTCGATCCCGCTATTTTCAACCTGAGCAAGACCCTGCTGCGCTCACCTACTCTGATCGAAGTCGATGCCCGCAACACCGCCGCGATTCAGGTCAAGCAGACTATCTATGCGGTCGATGCCGAACGTAAGCGCGAGCTGGTATCGCACCTGATCGGGGCTAAAAACTGGCATCAGGTACTGATCTTTACTCGGACCAAACAGAGTGCGGACCTGCTAGCCAGCGAGATGGTCAAAGACGGCTTGAAAGCCCTCGCAATCCACGGTGATAAGTCGCAGGGCGCTCGTGAACGGGCACTGGACGCGTTCCGCCAGGGCGAGTTGCGCGCTCTGGTTGCGACTGACGTGGCGGCACGCGGATTGGATATCGATCAGCTCAAATATGTGATCAACTATGAACTCCCCTACAACGCCGAAGACTACATCCACCGTATCGGTCGTACCGGACGGGCCGGCGGCTCGGGCCAAGCCATCTCACTGCTGAGCAGCGAAGAGAATTACCTGCTTGAAGGGATAGAGGCAATTCTCAACACCAGCCTGCTGCCGCAATGGCTGCCGGGCTATGAGCCTGATATTAATCGTGAGCTGCCCCGATCGGGTAAAAACAGCCCTGCGGCACAAAAAAACCGAGCCAGGGAGCGCGCGCTGGGAAAGAAACCGGCAAAGCGCAGGCGCGGCTAGCCTAAACAAAACCGCTAGTCTAAATAGAGCGATTAGTCTGAATAGATAATTACGACCGCTAAAACAACGCCAAAGAAGTCGCTCGCCTCCAGCAATAAAACTATTGGCGTTAATAGTTAGAGGCGCCTATAAGCCTTTCTTGCTAGCCAACTTTGTTAGCTTTTCTTCGAAGCCGAAGACTTAACCACTTTACGCCCCTGGGTTTTAGTTCTGGCCTTTTCACTGTTGACTTTATTACGGACAATCTTAGTTTGGGTGGCTTTATTGGTACGCTGTGGACGTGTCTGCTGCGCCAAGCTGGTAAACAACTTTTCACGGTTACCGACCTCGTAACCGGGCATATAGACGCGTTCGATCGCCGCGCCGATCAAACGCTCGATATTGTCCAGCGAACGCTCCTCTTCACGGCTAACAAACGAGATCGCCTGCCCTTTAGCGCCTGCTCGACCCGTACGACCGATCCGGTGCACATAGTCTTCGGCCAGATAGGGTAAGTTAAAGTTGACCACATGCTCCAAACCCTGGATATCCAGACCACGAGCAGCCACTTCGGTCGCCACCAAGACCTGCACCTCACCGGCTTTGAAATCGGCAATAGCACGTCGACGCGATCCCTGGCTTTTATCGCCGTGGCAAAGCACTGCACCAACCTTGATCATTTTCAGGTTTTTCATCAGCGCATCGGCTTGCGCCTTGGTACTGGTAAACACCAGCACCTGGAACCAGTTGTACTTTTCCAACAGCTCAATAAAGAGTTCGATCTTACGCCGCTCTTCGACCGGATAAACCACGTGCTCCACGGTATCGGCGGTGGCATTCTGCTTAGCGACGCGAATAACCTCATGATTATTCAACAGCGACTTGGCCAGTTCATTCACCGAGGCCGAGGCCGTGGCCGAAAACAGCAGCGTCTGACGCTTTTTAGGCGCCATCTGCAACAACGCATGGACATCGGCGATAAAGCCCATATCCAGCATCCGGTCAGCTTCATCCAATACCACAAACTCGACCTTGGAGAGATTGAGATTGCACTGTTCAAGGTGCTCCAGCAAACGCCCGGGTGTAGAGACCAGGATATCGACACCTGCTTTGAGCTTGCTCTGTTGCGCCGTCATCTTTACCCCACCGTAGAGCGCAGTAACCTTGAACGGCAGATTCTGCGCATAACGCTTAATGCTCTCGGCCAACTGTTCGGCTAACTCCCGGGTAGGGGTCAGGATCAAGGCCCGCGGAGCGCCAGACTGGGTCGCTAACGGACGATCATACATCTGTTGCAGGATCGGTAACGCGAATGCAGCGGTCTTTCCGGTTCCGGTTTGGGCGTTAGCCAGCAGATCCTTACCGCGCCGCGCAGGAACAATCGCCCGCTGTTGAATGGGCGTCATCTGGCTGTAGCCGCAGGCATCGAGGGCTTGCTGAATCTCGGGTGCCAAATCTAGCGATGAAAATTTCATAATAAATCCTCTGTAGATCGAGCTACAGCCAAAAACGGAGCGCGAATTATAGAGGAATTCGGGCGGCTTGGTGTAATTGATTGCGGCTGTTCTGTGGAACGGCTACTCAACGGGCTTGCTTGAGCTAGGTATATCCGACCAGGGACTATCGGCGACAAATTCAACCGATTCCGAACAAGCAATCTAAGCCACGAGCCTCTATAGTCAAGATGCAAGATTATGATATTTCTCAGAGAAGCAGAGGATGCCGTCTGATGTCGGGTAATATTCTGGATTGCCAAGGACACTTCGATTTTGAACGCGTCGCCTTGATGGCTAAAAAACGTTTCATTGACGGCATTGATACTGTCACCCTGATGCAGCAAGCCAAAAGCGAACAAGAAAGACAAGAGATCGTGCTTATCGCCCTGCTTAATCTAGAAGGTGAACAGATTAAGCAGCTTCAGCTCGCCTGCCCCCACGAGCTTACGTGCCAGGTAGTGGACCGCCAGCAGCGGTTAAGGCTGTTACTTAAGCCGCTACTCAAGCAGCATTACGCACAACCACCGCCAGCCAGCATCGATTAAGAGTCACTCGCGTTTAAACCAGGGTTAGCCTTACATCAGAGCTCAGCGTTGTGGAAGACGTTCTGGACATCATCAACATCATCCAGCATCTCTAAAAACTTCTCGAACATCGGCAGATCGTCTTCTCCAATCGGGGTCGTGGTTTGCGGCAAGAACTGGATCTCATCGACCTCGTAATCGATCTCTCCAAAAGCCTCGGTCAACGCCGTTTTAGCCTTGTAGTAATCGGCCTGGGGGGCAAAGACGGTGATCAAACCCTCCTCGTTTTCAATATCAGCCACATCAACATCGGCCATCATCAAGGCTTCGAGCACGGCTTCCTCGTCGTCGTGTTTGAAAGCCAGGATAGCGCTGTGGTCAAACATATGACTGACACTGCCCTGGGTGCCAATTTTGCACTTAGTCTTGGTAAAGCAGAGCCGAACATCGCCAAAGGTCCGGTTTGGATTATCGGTAAGGCACTCAACAATCACCATGCAGCTGCCAGGACCGTAGCCCTCATAACGGGCCACAAAAAAGTCTTCTCCGCCACCGCCTTTGGCTTTATCGATCGCCTTCTCGATAACATGGGTAGGCACCTGATCTTTCTTAGCCCGTTCAATCAGGCCCCGTAACGCCAGGTTACCGTCGGGCTCTACACCACCGGCTTTAGCGCAGACATAAATCTCACGCCCGTACTTACTGTAAACTTTAGCCTTAGCATCAGCCGTTTTGGCCATCGATTCTTTACGGTTTTGATAGGCTCTACCCATGACGCTGCCCCATATCTGTGTTAAAAATGCGAATGTTACTAGAGCCGCAGGGGTCAGGTCTCGTATAAACCACGTTAATACAAGATAAATACGCTATTTGAACGGATCGAAGCACTGAATAACTTATACAATGGCACTTTCGCCGTCACTGTCACCCCCAGCGCCAATTACTGACCCTAGGATAGATCCATGAGTGAGCAACAACCACGCAATCCGCTGCATGGGGTAACCCTTGAAACCATCGTCAACAGTCTGGTGGATCTGTATGGCTGGGAGGAGTTGAGTACTCGGATCAAGATCCGTTGTTTCAGCAGCGATCCCTCGGTGAAATCCAGCCTTAAATTTTTACGCAAAACCCCCTGGGCCAGGAGCGAGGCCGAACAGCTGTATATCGCCAGTCAGGAAAAGCCCGCGCGCAAATCGGTCTGGGAGAAATAGGAGGTCTGGTAAAACAAAAGTTCTAAATAGAGGAGCGAACCGAAGGTCGACTCCAGATATAGACCAGTGCAATCAGCACCGTAACCACCGCCGAAACATCCACCCACAATGGCAAGGGTTGGAAAAAGACCGGGTAGCTCACCATCACCAGCATCATGCTGCTGGAGAAGAGCTTCACCCTCAGTGGAATAACGCCGTAATTCTCCCAGTCCCGGATGATCGGCCCAAACAGCCGATGATTCAGCAGCAGTGCATGAAAGCGCGGCGAACTACGGGAGAAGAAGAATGCAGCCAGGAGTACAAATGGGGTCGTAGGGAGCAGCGGCAACAGCACCCCAATCGCGGCTAACAGCAGACAGCAGAGTCCCAGAATAAAATTCAGGGATCGTCGCATGCAGCTCCTCCTTTTCTTAACACCCAGATGTTTACGCTTAGCTAGAACTAACGCCTTGCGCGCGGCTGGTGGCCCTGAGAGTTGTCACCCGAACGCTGACCATCGCGATGGCCCACTTTTGGCTTCTTCGGCTTTTTCGGGCTGTGTGCGCGCTGATTCAAGCGTGATTCAGGGACATCATGCACCGGTTTATAACCGGCGATCAACTTGCGAGTCAATAGGGTCTGGGTCAGCCGCTCGATATCAAACAACTGCTTGGTTTCATCTTCGCTGACCAGTGAAACCGCCTGTCCAGTCGCTCCTGCACGCCCAGTGCGGCCGATGCGGTGAATGTAATCTTCGGGAACGTTGGGCAGTTCAAAGTTAACCACCTGGGGCAGCTGGTCGATATCCAGACCGCGCGCGGCTATATCGGTTGCGACCAACACCCGTACCTTACCGCTTTTAAACTCAGCCAGCGCCTTGGTCCGCGCACCCTGGCTCTTATTACCATGGATTGCTGCCGCGTTAATCCCCTGTGCCTCCAACTGTTTGGTCAAGCGATTGGCACCGTGCTTGGTGCGATTAAAGACCAAGACCTGCTTCCAGTCGTTATCCTGAATCAACTTAGTCAGGATGGCTGGCTTCTGATTTTTATCAACCACGCAGATCCACTGCTCAACACTGGTCGCGGTGGTGTTTCTCGGGCTCACCGAAATCTCGACCGGATCGTTCACCAGCCCCTTAGCCAGATTACGAATCTCTCCGGAAAAGGTGGCTGAAAACATCAGGTTCTGACGCTTTTTAGGCAACACGGCAAGAATTTTTTTAATGTCGTGGATAAAACCCATATCCAACATCCGATCGGCTTCATCGAGAATCAATACTTCCAGCTGATCGAATCGAACCGCGCGCTGATTATAAAGATCGAGCAAGCGTCCTGGGGTTGCTACCAGTACATCCACCCCTTGGCGCAACTTCATCATCTGCGGATTGATCTTCACCCCTCCGAACACCACCGTTGAGCGCAGCGGCAGATTTTTTCCGTAAGTGGCCACACTCTCACTCACCTGGGCTGCCAGCTCGCGGGTCGGGGTCAACACCAGCGCCCGCGCCTGATTGGGTTTGGCCTGGGGACCCTTACTCAACAACTCCAGCAGCGGCAGGGTAAATCCCGCTGTTTTGCCGGTGCCGGTCTGGGCGGCAGCCATCACATCCTTACCCTCTAGAATGGCGGGAATCGCCTGCGCCTGAATGGGCGACGGCGTGTCATAGCCTTTTTCTTCAACAGCGGCAAGGATAGGGGCAGATAAGCCCAGTGAGGCAAAACTCATAAGATATTCTCTGGATACTACGGAGGAGAGACGCTGGAAAGCGGGCATGAAGGATACAGCAACTCAGGCCTGGGTACTATCTCGTTGTTACAGATGGATCGTTACAGCAGGGTTGTAACTGGTGGCTGGTTACAGATGAGAGAACAGGGCAGCGGTTATAGCCAATTGCAACCAAACAGAACGATTAGTGCTAGTCAGCGTTTTTGCTCGCGTGGCACAATAGCCTTCTTTATTGGCTGCTGAGAAATTCGCGTGATTAAACTGATTCTGATTCTGGGCGCCATCGCGCTGCTCTTCTATGGATTCAAACGACTGAGCAACAACCCTCAGATCGCAGTAGATAACATTCAAAAAGGGGAGGTATTTCTGACAGCCAATGCAACTGCTGAGGACGTTAAGACCACTCCATCGGGATTACAGTACAAAGTACTGGAGCCAGGCAACGGTAGCGAGCATCCCGGTCCGACCGATAGAGTAAAAGTACATTATCATGGCACTCTGATCGACGGTTCGGTGTTCGACAGTTCAGTAAAACGTGGCGAGCCGATCGATTTCGGCCTCAATCAGGTTATTGCAGGCTGGACCGAAGGATTACAGACTATGGTCGTGGGCGAAAAAACCCGCTTATTTATCCCCAGCTCGTTAGCGTATGGCAACAGTTCTGCTGGATCTATCCCCGCCGGTTCGGTACTGATTTTCGATGTCGAACTGATTGCTATCAACCCTTAACGGGATTCAGGAACCTAGCGGCCCAATCTAAAACCATAAACATCAAGAACTAAAAAGTGCCGATCAGCTAACGCAGCGCCACGGCTTGATCGGCCTCTTGCCTGTACGTTTGCCAACCCCCTTTTAGCCAAGATTGGCGACCCCGCTCGGGGTAAAATAGATCCAACTTCTCTCCAAAAAACTCCCAAACAGTACCTGCGGTCGGAATAAACCCCCGTCCAGATGTATAGATCAATGACTCAGCGCGCCTTTTTCACTACCACTAGGGCCACTGCCATCACGGTCAGCGCACCACCCACCATGGCAACCAGCCCCAATCGTTCATCAAACAGGATATAAGCCTCCAGCGCAGTTACGGGGGGCACCAGATAAAACAGGCTAGCGACCTGCGAGGCAGCGCCTCGGCGGATCAACAACATCAATAAAAGTATCGCTCCTACCGACAAGCCCAGCACTAACCAGCCCATCGCCAACAGCAACTGGGTACTCCAGGTAACGACGCCGGTTTCCAACATAACCGCGCCCAGACCGAAAAACAGTGCAGCCGAGCAGTACTGAATAAAGGTACCAGGGACAAGCTCTACCCCCTGACCAAAGCGCTTCTGATAGACAGTACCGATCGATATTCCGACTAACGCAATGGCAGCCCAGATCAATGGCCACAGCGGCAAATTATCAACCTGCCCTACACCACCCATCTTCTCAAACAACACCATGCCTACACCCACAAGCCCCAACAGCAACCCCAGCCATTGACGCAGCAACACATCCTCGCGCAACAACAACACCGCGGCTAAGGCTGTCACTAAAGGCTGCAAGCCGACGATCAAGGCGGCGACACCTGCTGGCATCCCTCCCTGGATAGCGTAAAACACCCCGCCCAAATAAAACCCATGCACCAACAGTCCGGTAACGGCGGTGTGCATCGCTAAGCGGGGAGACGGCCAGCTGGACTTCAACCAGATTGCTAGCAACCCGAGCAGCAGCAGCGTAATCAACATCCGATACAGCAACAGGGTAAAGGGCTCGGCGTAAGGCAAGCCGTATTTTGCGCCGATAAAACCGGTACTCCATAGCCAGACAAACACCACCGGTGTGAGCCGGGTTTCGAAACGCTGGAAAAAGCTAAGCAAATGAAAAACCCCAAAGTGGCCTGAAGCTGCCAATGAATGTTGATAGCCAACCGGAGAGCAACCCACCTGATCAACTACTGTTTAACAATTTGTATTGTAAAGAAAAAATTTCATATCACCAGTAAACGTATCGATGATTACTCGGTGAGGTTTGACTAGACTCAGCCTTAAAATCTTGCCAGCAAGCTTTGTAGCGCCTTGCCCGGAGCAGTACTGTTAGGGAACCTGCGAACAAGTCCTTAGCGCCTCAGGCTCGCAGAGCGGAGTCCGATCAAGGCGGTCGCTTGCAGGCAGGCTGGTTGCCTGTCAAAAGCGGCCAACACCGAGCGGGCTTCGCCCTGCAAGCCCCGAAGGGCATGGCCTAAAGATGCCATCTGCTTTGTCAGACGCCTTGCAAAGGCAACCAGTCTTAGCGGCGCGCCTTTCGCGCATCTGGCCTCTTTAGGCCACGCTGAGAAAGCCAAGGACTTATTCGCAGGTTCCTTAGCTACTGCACCAAGATAACCGTTAGCAGAGAAATAACAAACCACCGATGCCAACATTATTAGCCGCCATTAAGCCTAGAAAAAGATTACTTAAACGTGATTTTCTCCGGTTTCCCTCTGTGCTGTTTTTTTAGCATACCCCGCGATTAAGGCCGGAGTCATCGCCACCGCTGCCGGAGCAATCAGGGTTAGCGTGCCTGAGTCTCAGAGCCGGATCTGATTCAGAAAAACTCTCCACAGAGTAACGCCAGCAACGAAAACTCTGATCCCAGTGATCCTTCGCCAGCCCGGCTTTTAGCTTCAACTGGACAACAAACTCAACCGGATCGGCCAACTTCTGCCACACCTGCGGCAAAAAAGTCGCTCTGTGGCTCCCGGCCTGAAGCCAGAGCCCGTCGATGCAAGGCCTCAGAGATTGTAAAAGCTCGGCTTCGGAACCGATTAGCAGTTCAGTCAGCGGAGACAGCAGAGAGATCTCTATCTCGATACTGAGCAACTCCGCTGCGGTCAACGGATCGAATCTGGGATCCTCAAATGCCGCCTGCTCAGCGTAGTAAGCTACCGCGTGGGTCAAAGCCAGCTCCGCCTTCAGGGTGCCAATACAGCCTCGCAAGCGGTGGCTATCCCCCTGGTGCAGAGTCACGAAACAGGCCGCCAGTCGGTTCCACCCCTCCTCGCTAAAAAACCACTCGGGCATACGTCGATCCGGTTGCAACCGGCGAGCGATGGCGGTACGCGCGATCTGTAACAGCTGCCGCCGACGATTAGCCGGTATTTCAGTAAACGGCAAAGGCGCCATAACCCACTACTCGGTGTTTATCGCCGGCAGTATCGCCGGAGTTCCGCAGGTCCAATAGCTCAATATGCAGAGGATGCTGGCGTGAAAACGCAATCAACCCATTGAGCGCATAACTGCCGCACGCCTGCTCACCGTTAAGCACACCTTGTAACCGGCACAGCTGCCGCGCGGTCAGGCTATCGATGTGTTTGGCCTGGTTATAGTCTTGGTAATGACTCAAATCCGAACTAAACACGACCAGGGTATCATCGCCGCCCCAGACTTTCTCCAGCACCTCGGCGACCTCCTGCGCCGAGCAGCGCCCTACGACCAGGGGCAGCAAAGTAAAGCTCGGGATTAGACGCTGCAGAAAAGGCAACTGAACCTCTAGGCTATGCTCCTGAGCATGCGCCAGGGCTGAATACTGAACCTGGGGCAAGGCATCTATGCGGCGGGCCAGCTCGGTATCAATACGAACCTCCCCCAGGGGGGTCTCAAAGCATTCAGCGTCAGCAAGCGCCAACCCATCCAACGCCACGCGATGCGCCGGCCCCAGTATAACGACGCGTTTAATCCGCTCAGCCAGAGGCTTTATCATCCGGTAGGCACTGGCGGCAATCGCGGCGGAGTATTTATAGCCGGCATGGGGCACAACAAGCGCATGCGGCAGATGCGCGTAATCGCTCTTGGTATCACCCAGGTAGTCATCAACCTGCTGCCGCAGCTCCTCAAAGGTCTCGGGATAAAAAATACCCGCGACAGCCGCCGACCGACTAACCATCTTCATTAATTCCTCTTTGAGCTCAGCTGTTATGGCTCGACATTCATTCATCTGATTTAGCTCAGAATTAACCACTCTGTCACCGCTTGTATAGCAGCCTCATCCAAGTAAGATGAGATTCACAATTGATCGCAGCAATTCAGACAGAATAGTATTCTTTTTGACTTAATGAACTACTGTTTCCAACCAAATACCTGTTCGACAATAACCACCGAGGCCAGCTTCATGAACTACCATTGCGACATCTGTGACTATAGCTACGATCAGGCCATTGGCGACCCTGATCAGGGGATCGCAGCCGGGACGCCATGGGAAGATATTCCCGAGAACTGGGTCTGCCCCGAGTGTGGCGCACCTAAATCACTGTTTAGCCTAGAGTAGCTATTAATAATAGCCGTACCGAGCAACCACCCTGATCAACGATTAAAAGCAACAAGCTGGAGCCTTAACCCAGATGCCAAAAAAATCTGCTGGAATCGTTACCCTGCCCGTCAGCGAGCTCGCTTTGGGGATGTATGTGGTGCTTCCAAACGGCTGGCTAGACCATCCCTTTTTGCTAAATCAGTTCCTGATCAAATCTACCAGTCAGCTCAAAAAGCTCAGCCAGTGTGATCTGAAACAGGTCCAGGTAGATCTGGATAAGAGCCAACTGGCAGCGCCAAAATCGCTCCGCCAAGAACCCACCGACCACCCCCACCCGCAGGACCCTAAAGAGAATGGCGAACTACCCGATTGGAACCCTGACACCCTGATCCCAGAACCGCTACTTGAAGCGCTGCACGATATAAAACTGGAACCCGAGGCGCGCTCCAAAGCGGTCTACCAGCACTCCAGAGAGCTGATGACCCGGCTGCTGGAGAGCCCCACTGCGGAAAACCTGAAAGCCTCAAAAAAAGCGATAGGTTCGATAACCGACCTGATCCTCAGCGATGACCAAACCGCCTCTAACATGCTCCGGATCACCAGCCACGACTTTTATACCTACACCCACTCTGTCAACGTAGGTGTGACCAGCATCATGCTGGCTAAGGCACTGTTCAGAAACTCCGATGCGCATGACATGCATGAACTGGGAGCGGGTTTTTTCCTGCACGATATCGGTAAAGTCAATGTCCGCGCCGATGTAATCAACAAACCAGGGAAACTCGACGATGATGAGATGCGGCATATGCGCACCCACCCCTACAAAGGCTACAAGATGCTCGAAAAAGCTGGCCAGCTGACCGAAGAGAGTCGCATCATCATCCTGCAACACCACGAGCGAGCCGATGGCCAGGGTTATCCTAAACAACTGCATAACCGCGAGATTCATATCTACGGCAAAATCTGCTGCATCGCAGATGTCTTCGATGCACTAACCGCCGAACGCTCCTACAAAAAAGCGATGACGCCGTACGAAGCCCTAGTGCTGATGAAACAACAGATGGCTGATCATTTTGATAAAAAGATGTTTGCCGATTTCGTCAATCTGATGCGCTAACCCGGATTTTGTATCAGATGCCATGATGATCGCGCTGCTAATTGGTTTCACAGGAGTTTTTCCGATTGAGCGCTGTACCGGGGTGTACGGTCGAGAGAGAAAAAATAGCCTGTGGAATCAAGAAGCAAGCGAGGGCGCGAGCAACTTGGTGCAATATTCGGGCTGATTACTCAAGTCCAGCACACTGCGGTCTATACTCGAGGTGAACCTACAGGAGCACCGAGATGGCTGCTGAGCACCGTTCCTCCCCAAAACTAGGCGCACCCATGCCCACCCGCTACTGGCATCGCCTTGACGACGGACGTATTCAGTGCGATCTGTGCCCCCGCGCGTGCAAACTCCATGAGGGACAACGGGGTCTCTGTTTTGTCCGGGGTTGTGAACAGCAGCAGGTGATGCTCTATACCTGGGGCCGATCCAGCGGTTTTTGCATCGATCCGATCGAAAAAAAACCGCTCAACCATTTCCTCCCCGGAACCCCCGTACTCTCATTTGGCACCGCCGGTTGCAACCTGGCCTGTAAATTTTGTCAGAACTGGGATATGAGCAAGTCACGACAGATGGATACCCTAGCCGATCAAGCCAGTCCGCAGGCATTGGCCGAGACAGCCCTGGCCCGGGGCTGCCGCTCGGTTGCTTTCACCTACAATGACCCGGTTATTTTTCTGGAATATGCACTGGATATCGCCCAAGCCTGTCATGAACTAGAGATCCGCACGGTCGCTGTCAGTGCCGGCTATATCTGCCCAGAACCCAGACGTCAGCTGTTTGCTGCTATGGATGCCGCCAATATAGATCTCAAAGCCTTCAGTGAAGGCTTTTACCACCGGATCTGCGGTGGCGACCTGCATAACGTACTCGAAACCCTGGAATATATTCACCAGGAAACTGATACCTGGTTGGAGATTACCACGCTGCTGATTCCCGGAGAGAATGATTCAGACGCTGAGCTCGAAGCCCTCTGCAATTGGATCACCCGACACCTTGGGACCGAAGTGCCGCTGCATTTCACCGCCTTTCATCCTGACTGGAAGATGGCTAAACACCCCCCTACACCGCCAGCAACCCTGATCCGTGCGCGTCAAATAGGGCTCGCTGCCGGGCTGGAGTATGTGTATACCGGCAATATTTATGATCCCGAGGGCGGCAGCACCTTCTGCCCCCGCTGCGGCAGCTTACTGATCGAGCGCAACGGCTATCGGCTCGGCCGTTGGCAGCTGACTGCCGAGGGTTGCTGCAAAAACTGCCAGCAGCCTATTCCCGGCCGGTTTGAGTCACAGCCGGGAGACTGGGGCGCCAAACGGCAACCGCTGTTCTTCGGGAACCTCAGCGAGTAGCCTTTACCAACAGCGCTAAGGCACAGGATATAGAGCCTGACGCTGGCCAGACACCTTGAGAGTCATTACGATAGCGAACTTCGATAGCCACCTGCACCCCCACAGCAGCAACTTTATAGCCGTTATCGCAAGGCTCCCTTATACTCATTCAATCTCTCATTGATCCTGATAATTCAGTAAGGCGTCGCATGAAAAAACTCAAACATGAGAAAGAGTTACTTAAAGAAGCTGTACGTGTCGGCGGACTCTATCTTACCCATCGAGGTGCCGGCTCATTCGAGGCTAACGACAGCTCTGATCTTAAGATCGTTGCTATCTATAAACTGCTGGTACTCGATAAACTGGTGCAACCTTTGGCCAAAGATCAGGTCGATCTACCCAATATGCGGCATAAGTTAGCGCTCTGGATCTCGCGCAATTTGCCCGCCGACCACCCGCTGCTACAGCCCTGATAGAAAAGCCATAACGACCCAACTGGGGTCTATAAACAGGAGCATCACACTATGCCGAGCCTGGTGATTGGCAATAAAAACTACTCTTCTTGGTCATTACGCCCCTGGCTTGTCCTCAAGCATCTAGGAGTGGACTTTGATGAGGTTCAATTAGCACTAGATACCGAATCCTTTAAACCCCAACTGAGCCGCTATTCTGACGCGGGCCGGGTGCCGGTGTGGGTAGATGGCGAACTGAAAATCGGGGACAGTCTGGCGATCTGTGAATATCTGGCCGAAAGCCATCCCTCGCTGTGGCCGGAAGATCGCCCTGAGCGCGCTAGAGCGCGAGCCTTGGTCTGCGAGATGCATAGTGGCTTCACCGCCCTACGCAGCGAGTTACCGATGAACTGCCGCGCACATCAACGCCAGATAACGCTCTCGGTTGGGGCTCATCAAGAGCTTCAACGGATCGAACAGATCTGGCAGCAATGCGCCGATGCGAGTGCTAACGCCCGTACAGATGCAGGCACTGCCAACAACACCGGCGAAAACGCCTGGTTATTCGGGCGCTTCGGTATCATCGACGCCTTTTTCGCTCCGGTCGTTATCCGCCTCCAAGGGTACCAGCTCGAACTAAGCCCCAACACTCAGGCCTATATCCGCCAGCACCTGGATAATCCGCTGTTGCAGGAGTGGATTCTGGCAGGTAAAGAGGAGACGGCAATACTGGCACAAGATGAGGCGGGGATCTGAAACCCAAACCCCAAGAGCTAGAGCCTAGTACCTAGTAGAATCTAAGTTCTGAAACCTCAGAGCTGAAACCTCAGACCTCAGACCTCAGACCTCAGACCTAGAGCAGCAAGCGGCAGATTTCAGTCTGCCGCGGCAAGGAAAACTCCTACTTGGCGCCTCGCCCCAGCAACTCCGCCTCAGCCAGATGCAGAGTCTGGGTTGGAAAGGCGATTTCAGCCCCCTGGGCGTCTATGATCGCCATAATTTTGAACATCACATCCTCTTTAATGGCATGAAACTCGATCCAGTTGGTGGTCTTGGTGAAGGCATACACAAAGAAGTCTAATGAGCTGGCACCAAAGGCGTTAAGATTGACGATCAGGGTCTGGCCGGTATCGATATCGGGATGCTGCTGCAGCATCGATCGCACATTATCAACGATGACTTTAACCTGAGCGGCGTCGGCATAACGCACCCCCAACTTTTCATAGATCCGACGATTGGTCATGCGTGACGGGTTTTCGACCGAAATATTGGCAAAGGTCGCATTAGGCACATACAGCGGACGCTTATCAAAAGTACGAATACGGGTTTGGCGCCAACCGATATATTCAACCGTACCCTCGATATCCTGGTCGGGTGAGCGGATCCAGTCGCCGATCACAAAAGGACGATCTAGATAGATCATCAGGCCGCCGAAGAAATTGGCCAGCAGATCCTTGGCCGCAAAACCGACCGCTATACCGCCGATACCACCAAACGCCATCACCCCAGAGACGCTGTAGCCCATCGACTGCAAAATCACCAACACCGCGGTGATAATTGCCGATGCCCGCAGCAGCTTACTGATCGCCAGCGCGGTACTCTGATCCATAGGTTTGCTGACCCGCTGAGGGTCGATTAATCCCGCTTCAAAGCCCCGTACCAGGCGTAACAGAAACCAGGTCAGAAGCACGATCACAGCCACATCCCGTGCAGGTGCGACAATCGCCAACAGCAGGGTATCGGTGCGTTGATCGATGATAGCGGCAGCCCAGCTCAGCCCCAGGGTCCATACCAGGATAATGGCAGGACGGCGCAACGCCTCGATAACAATATCATCCCAGATATTACGGGTAAGCTCTAACTTGGAGGCCAGTCGAGCAAGCAATCGACTCAGCAGGAAGCTGGCCAGCAGGGTCAGAAAAACAGCAATAAAGACCTCGACTATCCAGAACTTTTCCGGACTCTGCAGCCCTAACTGGCTCCACAGCTGTTTCAACTCCATGTTCACTCCTCAGGGTTTGGTTGACGCATCGATCCGATCACGTCAGCGTCGAACCTGCTATTTAGTTAAGGTTACACTCAAGATTAAACACGTAAGTCTTTAAAAAATTAGATCATAGCAAGAAGTTGCAGCCGGCTGTGCTGCCAGCGTGGATTCTGTTGCAACTCCACAAGCGCTACCTGCTGGCAAGCCTTCATCCTCGATACCCGACTCGCCTCGCAGCAACCTTGAGACTCGAGCCATAGCAGCACCTCTAGGGCAGCTTGGGGCTGATTACACACCAGTACCATATCGCAGCCGGCGGCCATCGCAGCGGCAGCTCGTTCGGCATAACTTCCGGCGATCTCAGCGCCCGCCATACTCAGGTCATCACTGAAGATCACTCCTTCAAAACCCAGCTGCTGACGTAGTACGGTCTGTAACCAGAACGGGGAAAAACCCGCTGGCTGGGAATCGCAAGCTGAATAGACCACATGTGCGGGCATAACTGCATCCATCAAAGGGGTAGCGGCAGGTTGTAACCCTTGCGAGAAACGCGCGAAGGGACGCAGATCCTCGGCTTCAATCTGTGACCAGGGTCGCGAATCAACCGGCATCTCCAGATGTGAGTCGGCAGCCACGGCGCCATGACCCGGAAAATGCTTGCCGGTAGTCGCCATGCCAGCTTCATGCATGCCCGTCATCAGAGCGGCAGCCAGAGCCTCTACCGCATCACTGTCGGCGCCAAACCCTCGATCCCCAATCACCTCACTGATACCCCGATCCAGATCCAGCACCGGTGCAAAACTGATATCGATCCCATAGCCCAGCAACTCGGAAGCAAATAGCCAGCCACAGTCTTGAGCCAGCGCCAGCCCAGCCTCTGGATCTTTGCGCCACAACGCGCCCAGCTTCGCCATTGCTGGAATACGGGTAAAGCCATCGCGAAAGCGCTGCACCCTGCCGCCTTCATGATCCACAGCGATCAACAACTCAGGACGCAAGTGGTGAATACTTTGGGTCAGTTCCAGCAGCTGTTCAGGAGAGCGATAGTTTCGACTAAATAGAATCACCCCGCCCACCGCAGGGCGCTGCAACAACGCACGCTCCCTGTCCGTTAATTGGCTTCCCTCAAGATCAAGCATCAGTGGACCGGCAGTCATGGCAGCTCCTTAACGGCTGTAATGGATAGTGTCATAAACAGGGAATAGATCAGGGAAATATCTGCACTGGAGTTCCTGGCTGGACACGCTCAAACAACCAGATCAACGCTTCATTACGCATCCGAATACAGCCGTGTGAGCGCGCCACCCCCATCGGCTCGGTATCCGGGGTGCCATGGATATAGATAAAGCGTTGCATGCTGTCACAATCGCCGAGGCGATTAAAGCCCGGCTCACAGCCACTCAGCCAAAGAATACGGCTCAGAATCCAGTCCCGATCGGGATAGCAACGAGCCAGTTCAGGGGTGTAAATTTCACCACTGGGGCGACGCCCAACAAAGACTGTGTTCACCGCGCAGCCTGCGCCAATCTTGGCCCGAATACGATGTAAGCCGCGCGGGGTACAGCCACTATTTCGCTGCTCACCCTGACCCTTCTGCGCACTGGAAATACTGAACGTGGCAAGGAGTGTATCCCCTTCAGTCAAACTGAGTTGCTGCTGGGCGATATCAATCTGGACAGTTTGGATAACCGGGGAGCTCATTGTTTCGGGTCGGACCCAGCAGGGTCGACAACGGGGGGGTTGACAGCATCAGTAGCATCGGTTGAATCTAACTCTGCTTTAGCCTGCAACATTGAGGGAGATAAGGGGTTATGCGTCACCAGGTCAGCCTCCGAACGAAACCCTGCAGCTAGAAAGGCCACCAATCGATGAAAGACTTCGGTTTCAGAGGCCTGTAACCCCAACAATGCTTGTTCATGGCCACTGAGCAGACCGTGACGCGCCAACGGCAATACCGCCGCACCCACCAAGAAATGGCAGCGCCAGTAGAACTCACTGGGACTCAACATTGGCACCTTGGCGCTCATCAGGGCAAGAAAACGCTTAAAGTTGGACCCATAGCGACGGTCCAGAAAACTACGCAGGGCATCGTCAGAACTCAGATAGGCCTGGCCTACCAGTCGCATGAACAGGCAAACGCCTTGGGTGTCTTGCTCAACAGCCTTGAGCATGGAGCGGATCATCAACTCCAGCAGATCTTCGAGCGACAGGTCCGTTGCCGAAGCTTCATGGTCGTCAAGCTGGCGATCCATATCCCGACATAACGGGGTCAGATAGCGCTCGGCGACCGCATGAATTAGCGCGTCGCGTGAACCAAAATGGTAATTAATCGCCGCCAGATTGACCCCGGCTGCCTGGGTGATATCCCGAACAGAGGCGTGCTCAAATCCTTTTTCAGCAAAGAGTTCGACCGCTGTATCGAGAATGCGCTGAACAGTCGATTTAGATGCCGCCACTGGAAATTCCTTACTTTTGGTGGGGTTTGAGTCTGAACCCGTTGCTCTAAAGTATAATCAAATCAGATCTGGCTAGGAGAAGAATCGGCTACGTTGAGCACGTTCCCACCAGGTCAGCAGCACCCGATCCAGAGAGCCGGAGATCATCCCTCCGAGCCGCTCACTGAGGCTCTTTTTCAGCACAAAGCGAACCTGATAGACATTGCTCTCTTCGCAGGCTTTGACTAGATAGTCATCGCTGGTGCGGATCTCATCAATCAATTGATGCTCCAAGGCGCGCTTGCCGAACCAGACATCACCGTTAGCGACCTGCTCCATATTCAACTGTGGCCGATGCTCTGCAACGAACTCTTTAAATAGTAGATGGGTATCTTCTAGGTCCTCGACAAACTTCTTGCGATCCTTGTCGGTATTCTCGCCGAACATGGTCAGGGTCCGCTTGTGTTCGCCGGCAGTAAGCATTTCGATATCTATAGCATGCTTTTTTAGCAACCGATTAAAGTTGGGAATCTGGGCAACGACACCGATCGAACCTAAGACTGCAAAAGGTGCGGCAATCAACCGATCCGCGAGGCAAGCCATCATATAACCGCCACTGGCAGCGACGCGATCGACGGCAATCACCAAGGGGATATTCTGGTCACGAATGCGCTGTAGTTGTGAGGCGGCCAGACCGTAAGAGTGGACCATCCCACCTGCGCTTTCGAGCCTTAAAAACACCTCGTCTTGTTCGGTGGCTAGCGATAGCACTGTGGTGATCTCTTCACGCATCGGTTCAACATCGGATGCGGAGATGTCACCATCAAAATCGAGTACAAAAACCCGCTTTTTGTGCTCTTTCTCCAGATCCTCACCGCGCTTCAGCTGCTTAGCGCGTAGCTTGGCATCCTTTTTATGCTGTTTTTTCTCGTCTTTATGCTGTTGTTTGAGAACATCTTTATCAAGCACATAGTCTTTGAGCGCCTGGCTCATATCCTCCAACGACTCATTCAGGTTATGCACCTCTATGTAGCCTTCGCCATCATGCTTATTGCGTCCGGCAAACTGTGCAGCAGCACCGATCACTAACAATATAGCCGCTACAAAGGTAGCCACCTTGGCCAGAAACAAGCCGTATTCGTAGATAAACTCCACCTAAACACTCCGATGCTGATCGTAAACCGGCGATTGTAGCAAAACCCTGACCAACGCACAGACTTTTACTGCGACACCGAGTAAACCCAAGCAATAGTTTGCTAAACAGCGATTGGCTGTTATCACCCCTCAGCCTAAGCTGCTAATATTGCGGCCTGTTATGAACTCCAAACCGGCCGATTTGATTATGAAAAGCGTCACCGAAGTGATTCAAAAACTCCCTGATAAATTTCAGTCTGAAGCTGCTGAAGGGATGAGTGTCGTGTTCCAGTTTTTAATCGATGACTCGCGTTATTTCAGCCTCAATATCGCCGATCAACGCTGCGTGGTCAGCGAGCAGGAACACCCAGACCCTGATGTCACCCTGATCATGGACAGCCAGACCTTCATTGATGTAATCGAGGGCGAGTTAGGCGGCACCAGTGCTTTTATGAGCGGAAGGCTGCGCGCAGAAGGCGACATCATGCTCGCCACCAAGCTAACGAGCCTGTTTAAGCGCAAATAAGCTCAACAGGCTAATGCCAGATCTTCAATCAAGCGTCACTGGGGCCGATAACTTTCGGTGCACACCTGCCAGATAGCCATCTACCAGCGCCCTTGAGATAGAAAGCTTGGGTGGCAGCTGTGGCAGCCTATCCTTATCAAACCACGCTGCTTTAAGAATCTCTTTACCATCGGGGATCAACTCGCCACCGGCGTAGTCCGCAAAAAAGCCCAGCATCAACGAATGCGGAAAGGGCCAAGGCTGACTTTTCCAGTAACGAATATTGCCGATTTCTATCCCAACCTCCTCTCGAACCTCTCGCGCCACTGCATCCTCTGCAGTCTCACCCGCCTCGATAAATCCCGCCAGGGTGCTGTAACGGTTAGGATCAAAGTTAGCAGCATTCGCCAGCAAACACTGCTCTCCAGCAGCCCCTTGACGGACGACCAAGACAATAATACAGGGAGAGATTCGAGGGTATTGGTGGTAACCGCAGTCATCGCAGATCGTGGCAAAGTCTGCATCATAACGACTCACTTCTGTCCCGCAGCGACTGCAAAAACGGTGATTGCGGAACCAACTATTGATCTGCGCAGTTCTGTTAAGCAGCGACCCTAGCTCTGCATCAGCACCTATCAACAGCTGTCGTAACCCCAATAGTCTATCTTGTTGCTCAGTCTCAAGCTGCTCAACAGTTAAACAGCCCAGGTGTATATCGCTGCCTCTATAGCGGCCTACTCGAAGATTTTTGGGAAAAGCCTGCGGATAGGGGCAGTGCTCATGGAGCGGCTCCTGGGAGTCGGTTATCAGTAGTCGATCTCCTACAAAAAGTAGCCATAATGGCATCTACTCATCTCCTGCATATATTAATTTACACACAAAAACCTTATCAAAATAATGAATTAATACCCAAGATACTTTGCCAAAAAAATTTAACCTCCAGACCTGCGACGCATTCGCGCTGGTGGAAAATAAACGGCATGCTTATTCTCCACGAAAAGCATTACTAACCCTAAGATATAAGTCGTTGTTTTTAAAAATGGAAAACATCTTGGTTATTTTTTAATCAAAACAACAATCCACGCCTATCCAGGCACCAATAGAGCCTTTATACCCTAGGCACTCACAGGTTTATCCACAGTAACTGTGAGCAAATCAAGCCAGCCCTTACCCTAGAAGGGATGATGTTCGTGCAGGGATCGCAGCGCAGCATGCGCGCACCCTTATAAACCTCACTCAGTTTGGGTAGTTATTATCAAAGATAGATGCCTTGCTGACCAACCCCGCATTCGGTACAGTGCAGCCCGAAGCTGCATTTTCGTTTGCCCGCTCCGTCACCTCGTAACATGAAGGTACCTTTTTGATCGACCTCTCTCAAATCAGCGCTATCATCCTTGCCGGCGGACAAGCTCTACGCATGGGTGGCGTTGATAAAGGTCTAGTCGACCTGGAACAGCAGCGCCTAATCGAGCATGTCCTTAATCGGATTCGGCCACAGGTCGGCCCTATCATGATCAGCGCCAACCGCAATCACGCCGAATACCAGGATTACGGCTATCCCGTATTACAGGATAAACACGCAGACTATCAGGGGCCATTATCAGGCATCGCAGAGGGCCTGCAAAAACTGACCACGGCCTGGCTACTCGTAGTCCCTTGCGACAGCCCACAACTACCCACGGACCTTGTCAGCCGCCTGTATCAGGCCGTTATTAAGGATACCAGCTTGGCCTCGATTGCCCACGATGGTGATTACTTACAGCCGGCGTTCAACCTGATTCACGCGAGTTTGCTGCCCTCATTACTGGATTATCTTAAAGCTGATGATCGTAAGCTTGCACACTGGCTGCGCCAGCATCAGCCGTCTATTGTGGACTTCAGCGATCAGCCGGAGAGCTTTATCAACATCAACTCGTCCGAGCAGCTGAGTAAGTTTCAATTCCAGACGGCGCCACGCTAATTCAACATAGCTAGACTGTAGCACCGAGTTTCTGCCGACCCAGCACCCTGTTGTGCCGAAGTTGACCATCGCCCAGGTGACGCCCACAATAGGCAGACTAATATTAGCAAGGACTAAATCATGCGAATCAGTAATCGTTCTTTTATTGTTACTTTTTTTAGCAGCCTGTTGTTCATCCTGGCACTGCCTAGCTGGGCCGAAAGCCGCGAACAAATGGCCTGGAAGCTTATAGAACAGGGGGCACTGGTAATCGATGTCCGGACAACGGAAGAGTACGCCACCAGCCATCTGGCCAATGCACTCCATATTCCCTATCAGGCGATAGAGAAGCAGTTTACATTACTGGAGATCCGTAAAGACCGGCCGGTGGTGCTCTATTGCCGCAGCGGTAACAGAGCCGGGATTGCCTATAAAACACTTGAAGATAGCGGTTATACCGCACTGCATAATGGCGGTGGGCTCGAAGGCCTGATCAATACTCCGCACTGACAATAGTTATGACAGAGCAAGGAGGCCGATGCGGTTTAAGGCGCTAATCGATTGATGCTCCAGCACCCTGACTCATCGCGACTCTCCTTAACACCGGCTGGATCTAGGCTGTATACCAAACGGTCATGAAGTCGGTTCTCTCTGCCCTGCCAAAACTCATAGCGCAATGGTACCAATCGATAGCCACCCCAGAGTTCCGGACAGGGGATCGACTGCCCTAGATAACGTCTCGATAGCCTATCAACCTGTTGCTCTAATTGACTACGATCTGCGATCGGCTGACTTTGGTATGAGGCGGCAGCACTCAACTGGCTGCCTCTGGGGCGCTCGGAAAAATAGCGCTCAGCGAAGCTGCGATCTAATCGCTGTACCCCTCCGAAGATACGCACTTGACGATCCAGCTCGGGCCAGTAAAACAGCAACTCTGCTTGAGGGTTCGCCGCTAACGCGACTCCTTTACGACTACGGTAATCGCTGTACCAGCAAAAACCCTCTCTATCATAATGTTTAAGCAGTACCACGCGCGCGGAGGGGCTACACTCTGTGGAGGCTGTCGCTAGCACCATGGCGGTGGCGTTGCTTGGTGCGAGTTGTCGATATTGCTCAAACCAGCAAGAGAATTGATTAACAGGGCTAGGATCAAGGTCTTGCAGATCAAAGGGGCTAGACTGGTAATCACGCCTTATTGAGGTTAAATCATCGCTTTGTTTCATATCGGCACCACCTAAACAGGATCACTCAACCAGCTTTTTGAAGGATTCTAATAGTCTAAAGCTATCAACAAAGAAGTCACAATCAATTTAACTAATTAATCTCGACCCGCTATTCTAACAATCAGCCCGATGATAGTTATCAAAATATCTTCAACTAAACCAAAAGCCACATTAACAGTTAGTTAACAATCACATTAAAAACTACAGAGAGTAACCATTATGCTCAATAACAGTGAAGGAAAATCGATCCCCCAAGTTACGTTCCATTGCCGTGAGGCGGATCAATGGCTAGATCGTAGCAGCGCTGACCTGTTTACGGCCAAGAAAGTTATTTTATTCGCACTCCCCGGTGCGTTTACTCCAACCTGCTCTTCCAGCCATCTACCGCGCTATAACCAGCTTGCGGAGCACTTTAAGGCTCAAGGGATCGATGCGATCTACTGCCTGTCGGTCAACGACGCATTCGTCATGGATGCCTGGCAGCAAGATCAGCAGGCTAACAACATTAACTTCCTGCCCGACGGTAACGGCGACTTCAGTGATGCCTTAGGTATGCTAGTCGACAAGTCAGGCATAGGTTTCGGCAAGCGATCATGGCGCTATTCGATGCTAGTCGACGATGGTGTAATCACCAAGATGTTTATCGAGCCTGATGTCCCTGGCGATCCGTTCGAGGTATCTGACGCCGACAGCATGATGAAATACCTGAATCCAGACTACAAAGAAAACGACGCCATCACCCTTATTACCCGTCCGGGCTGTGGCCATTGTGCTCGTGCAAAAGCCTTATTAAACGATAAAGGAATGGCCTATGAGGAGGTCATTCTCGGACAGGGAATCACCCATGCAGGACTTCAAGCTGTCTCGGGACGGCTGACGGTACCACAGGTCTTTATCAACGGTGAGCATGTGGGTGGTGCCGATGAGCTAGCCGCTAGACTCCAAGCCGGATAAGTGAACTCTCTAGGCCTTCTTAACTAGGTCTTATCAAATAAGCCTGATCAAACCAGCCTTATCAAACCCTGCGTGATAGCCAAAACGAGGTTTGATAAGGCTACTATCCTGCTGATCGCAGGACTACAATCAAGCCATGCGGTTCACTCAGAGCAAACCTCAACGCCTATCGACCGGCAGTGTTCATTGCCTGTTAGCCTTGTTAGTAATATTGCTGACAGGCTGCTCTTTCAAGATGAAGAACCTGGTCAAAGGCGACGTTGATATGATCGTCGACCAGCATATCCAAGAACTGAACACCTTAACCGCTCGTCTCTTGGTAAAGCTCTATAAACGCAACCCTAAAGAGTTAGCAAAAGCACCGGGAAAGACGATCGAGAAACGCCGCCATCAACTAGCAGCCCCACCCCCTAATTACCATTTTGCAGAGCTCAGCCGAGAGGTTGGCGACGGCGCACTGAGCCTAGCGTTCAATCCCAACTTTTCTGGCGATAGGGTGTTTGCCCTGATGGTCGGCCTCAAAAGCATGCTTCACGGATCTTATGGGATGCGAACAGAGATTTTTTTACTCGACGAACTGAACCAACAACTGCTCTATCACAGCGCCAGAAACTTGGAGATTATCAATTGGAGATTGAATAATTATCGTGGTGATGACGGCCAGTTATATCTGCTTAGTAACGGCGTTCAAGCGGGCATCGCCAATCTGAGCTTTGAGCGGCTTTTCGGTAAAATGATTCTAATTCAGGACATGATGGCCAAGGTGGTCTCGGGTAAAAACAACCGAACAATCAATACTGTCGTCCATAGCCTTGCCTCGACTGTCTTGCTCCCCATCCCTTTGTAGCAATCATTTCGCACCGCGTCAGCTCTGGCAGTCTATTTCTTCTAACCATCTAATCTGCGCTATCCAAAAAACTACAGACTCAGCGTTCACTTAAAGCCGAGGCAATGGCCTGTTGATCAATATTTTGAATATTTTATGATTCTCATTCAAGAAACTGGTCACGTCTGCGGCATCGGCCATCTGTTCCAGCATCATCCGGGTTAGTCGTTCGTAATGCATAATAAAGCGATGTATTTCGCTCTCACTCATGATTTTAAGCGCGTCTGGGCGTCCCTCCTGCTCCATAAATTTGACCCGTTCAGACAATTTTTTCTCCTGTAAGGCGCGCCATTCAAACACACACTCCATGCTCGGTACTTTAAGCATAATCAGCACGTCGATCATACCAAATAACTGCTGATAGCAGCCTTTCAATTGCTCATTCACATACCTGCGCCAAATTTGCTCTGGGTCTTCTGTTTTTTCCAGCACATTCACCGGCTCAACCAGATCCTGCTCCGATTGCGGCTTCGCACCGAGACACCAGCCATCAATAACCACAACATCAACAGGGCCTAACCACTCCTGCCAGACCCGCTCGGGACAGCGGTCATCGATCGACTTGTCGAATACTGGAATCTTAACTACCGAGCCTTCTTTAGCCTGACGCAGCTGTTCGAGCAAACTGATCCCCAATTCAACATCGTGCGTTCCAGGAACACCCCGCGTCACCAGCAACGGATGCACATCAGCCGCTAATCGCTCTCTCGCCGCTCGGGTTTTATAGATATCATCGATAGAAAAGCCCACTACCCGCAGACCAAAGCCCAATGACAGGGTTACCTCAAGCAGATTAAAAATGGTCGACTTACCCGCCCCCTGAGCGCCATTAATACCGACAATCAGGGGTCCGGAATGATGTGCCCGGTGCTCCATAATCCATGCAGCCAAAGGCACGTAGATCGATTCCAGCATCTCGACCAGACCTATATCAACCTTCAGCGACTCCAGTGTTTCAGAAAAATCAGCCTCTACTGCTGCCACGACCTCGCTGCGCTTCTGCTCAGTCTGGAATAACTGATCCTTGGGCCAACACGTCAGTACTGCCATTTACTTGCTTCCCGCTAATGCTTGATCCTGTTCAACGCTAGTCTGGCGGCTGCCAAGCCAGTCGACGACAACCGCAATCTGCTCCGCTTCCATCAGTGAAGGGGCATGCCCAATCCCTGCCCAGCTGACGAGATCAAGCTGGGGATTAAGCTGTCGCATTCGGGCCACGGTATCGGCATCCAAGACATCTGAATCCTCTGCCCATAACAGTAGCTGTGGGCAGCGGACCAGTTGCCACAACGGCCATAGATCTATGGCTTCGCTAGCCATTGCACGCGCATACTCACCGATGAGCGGATCGTAATGTTCTGCTAGGTCCCCATCTTCGGTTTGCCGGGAACCTACTAACGCCAACCTTTGCCACTGTTTTTCAGATAATCCCCTGAAGGCAGGATAGAGCTGGCGCAAGTGGGTTTCTACGGCATCAACAGATTCAAAGCGAGGGTCAAGCCCTACATAATGACCGATACGCTCTAGAGCCTGCTGAGGGATAAAGGCACCTATATCATTTAACACCAGGCGCTTGATCGGTGAGTTGGGATAGACCGCCAATGCCATTCCGATCAAGCCACCCATCGAGGTGCCGATCCAATCGACCTTATCGACATCCAAACGCGCTATCAGTGCCACCATATCCTGCAGATACTGCGGCATCGCATAGGGGCTTCCTGCAGGTAACCAATCGCTCTGACCACGGCCGGCGACATCAGGACAGATCACCCGATAATCAGCGGATAAGGTTTCTGCCAGTTCATCAAAATCACGGCTATTTCTAGCTAAACCATGCACACAGACAACAACATTCGAATTATCAGCCGCACCCCACTCCTGATAAACCAATCGATGTAGCCCCTGCGCATTGAGGGACTGGAAACTCTTGGTTCTCATGATTTTTCTCCCCTGTGGATGGATAGATAAAAACATAACACAGTAACCTACCAAGCCCGTGGTAAAGATATCGCATTCAACCAAATAGCGACAATTGCTGGCCAGACTGCGGTTGCGAATCGCCGAGCCTGACCCCAACACCCAGCAGCCTGACGGGGCGCTTGTAGCGGTAAAAACCCTCGGCCAACAATGCCTCAAACATGGGTGTTGAGTCGAGATTCCTGTCCTGTGAGGCGATACTTGTCTGGCTAAAATCATCAAATTTTACTTTAACCCAGGTACCTGTTATCGAATACTCGGACCCGAGCGCTTCGACTCTTCGCCGCAATCGCTGCAACAGTAGCGGCAACGATGCTACACAGGCAGACAGCTCAGCTAGATCCTGATCATAGGTTTGCTCGACGCTGAGACTCTTACGCCGTCGATCAGTTCGCACCTGGCGATCATCGATCCCCCGGCACAGCTGGTATAACTGTTCGCCAAAACTTCCCAACCACAGCTTCAACTCAGCGCGCTCAAACCGGCGAAGTTGCTGGCAGGTCTGCACCCCACGCTGCTGTAATTTTAATGTCATCGCAGGGCCAACACCGTAGATTCGTGCTACCGGTAACAGGGCGACAAAAGCATCCACCTCAGCAGGTGTAACGACACAGAGCCCATTAGGCTTATTCCAGTCGCTGGCAATCTTAGCAATCAACTTATTCGGAGCCACACCTGCTGAAATGGTGATGCCGACCTGCTCGCTAACTCGCAACCGGATCTGCTCAGCCATCCGAGTAGCACTACCACCACAACAGCGGCTTTGACTGACATCCAAAAAAGCCTCATCCAGTGACAGCGGCTCAACCAGATCGGTGTATTGACGAAAGATATCCCCGATCTGCTTCGATGCTTGTCGATATTTCTCCATATTACCAGGCAGAATCAGCAACTCGGGACAACGTTTCTTAGCCAGCGCGGACGCCATGGCTGAACGCACACCAAAGCTTCTGGCAAGGTAGTTACAGGTAGCGATCACCCCTCTACGCCCAGGATCACCACCAATCGCCATAGGCACAGTGTTCAATCGCGGATCGTCTCGCATCTCCACCGCAGCAAAGAAGCAATCGCAATCGGCATGGATTATTTTCCTGCTCATCAGAATATTCACTGGAAAATTAATACTGTATATAAAACCAGTAAAAATATCCAATTTAACTGCACTACAGGCACAAAAAAACCAACCTTATCAATCAGATCATAGTAAGTTT
Source organism: uncultured Neptunomonas sp. (assembly GCA_963974645.1). Lineage (GTDB taxonomy): Bacteria > Pseudomonadota > Gammaproteobacteria > Pseudomonadales > Balneatricaceae > Motiliproteus. The sequence goes on from CAXBEA010000008.1 coordinate 41,995, forward strand.
TATTAACTATATTGTTGCATTGCACCAGCTTTTAACACTACAAAAAATAAATTATACAATCCTATTTTATTAAAAAGTTACTAAATATGGTAATAAAGACTTTCTAAATAGCGCTATGATAGAGACAGGCTAAGCAGTATCCCTAGCCCATAAAAACAATGACATCACAGGAGAATACAGATGCTAGTTGGCGTACCTAAAGAGATTAAAAACCACGAATATCGTGTCGGCCTTACCCCAGCGTCGGTGCTGGAGTTGGTCAACAGAGGCCACCAGGTAATCATTGAAGATAACGCCGGTGCGGGCATCGATTTTTCCAATGAGCAATACATCGCTGCGGGTGCATCGATCGTAGCCTCAGCCGCAGAGATTTTTGAACGCGCAGAAATGATCATCAAGGTAAAGGAACCCCAGGCGCAGGAATGCGCGATGTTGCGCGAAGGCCAGGTTCTTTATACCTACCTGCACCTAGCTCCAGACCCTCAACAAACCGAGCTACTACTTAAATCTGGTGCGACCTGCATCGCTTATGAGACAGTCACCGACCATCAAGGCGGCCTCCCCCTGTTAGCGCCGATGAGCGAGGTTGCCGGACGCATGTCGATCCAAGCTGGCGCACATCATCTGGAGAAAGCAGCGGGTGGGCGTGGCGTTTTGCTCGGCGGCGTTCCCGGTGTTGCCCCGGCAAAGGTACTGGTTATCGGCGGCGGTGTAGTTGGCGTCAATGCCGCCACAATGGCGATTGGCATGGGCGCTGATGTCACCCTCGTTGACAGATCACTGCCACGCTTGCGTCAACTGGATGCTGAATTCAACGGCCGGGTTAAATGTGTCTATTCCACCACAAGCGCTATCGAAGAATACGCTCTAGACGCGGATCTAGTTATCGGTGCAGTGCTTATCCCAGGTGCTGCAGCCCCTAAACTACTGACTCGTGACATGATCAGCCGGATGAAAAAAGGCGCAGTCGTTGTTGATGTCGCTATTGACCAGGGTGGTTGTTTCGAAACATCCAAGGCCACCACGCACCAGGAGCCCACTTACGTTATCGATGACGTGGTGCATTATTGTGTTGCCAACATGCCCGGTGGTGTTGCACGCACGGCTACAATGGCACTCAACAATGCCACCCTCCCCTTTGCGCTGGCATTAGCCAAAGATCCTAAACAGGCATTGTTGAACGACAAGCATCTGCTTAACGGTCTCAATGTCCATAAAGGGATGATTACCTACCAGGCTGTCGCTGAAGCACTCGGCTATGACTATGTTGACGCTCGGATCGCCCTCGAAAAGTAGGCCCCAGCCCTAAAAAATAAAAGGCGCATAGCCATAGCTATACGCCTTTTTATCTTTCGATTTTTCATTCAAATCTAGGAACTCGCAGCGCGGCATCCAGGCGCCCCCCTGAAAACAGTAGTTATCTCGAAAACAGCAGCTATCTCGCAGGCCGTAGTACTAACTCTGCGCTTATCTGGCCGCTTCAGCCTTTTTGCTGATTTTACCGCCCCTGACTAGATGCTCTTCCAACCCGGCATTTTCTAATGCTTTATTGAGCATCAACCGAATCTCGGTTTCACTCTGCATCCGCAACGCATTGGCCACCAGACCTTCGGTTTGTAGTCGGCTCACCGAGCGAATAACATGCTTAATCCGAGGAAGGCTATGCGCATTCATACTGAATGACTTCACGCCCATCCCCAACAGCAATAAGACCGCAGCCGGATCTGCTGCCAATTCACCACAGAGACTGACCTCCAGGCCATTTTTATAGGCTTCTACGGTAATATAGTGCAGCGCTCTGACCACACTCGGATGCAAACGAGAAAACAGGTTAGCTACACGCTGGTTATTCCGATCCACCGCCAATAAATACTGGGTTAAATCGTTGGTGCCTATAGAGATAAAATCTAGTCGCCAACCCATGTAATCAAGCAAAAACATGGTAGCAGGCACCTCAACCATCACCCCTACCGGCGGCTTGTCGATCACCAACCCTTCATTACGTAACGCCTTTATAGCTTTGCGCAATAACTCAAAAAAGCTATCCACCTCATCCACACTACTGACCATTGGCAGTAGAATTTTCAGGTTATCAAGCCCTTCATTGGCGCGTAGCATGGCACGAATTTGACCGAGGAATATCTCAGGATGATCCAGGGTAAAGCGTATCCCGCGCCAGCCCAGATAAGGGTTATCTTCCTGCACCGGGAAGTAGGGTAGCGGTTTATCGCCGCCAATATCGAGGGTACGCATGGTCACCGGACGTGGGTGAAACTTCCTCAATACTTCCCGATAGACACGAAACTGCTCCTCCTCGGTAGGGAAGCTCTCATGCACCATAAAGGGAATTTCAGTGCGATACAGCCCTACTCCCTCTGCACCACGCTGTAATCCAGGGGTGATATCAGAAAGCAGGCCGGTATTGACGAACAGATTGACTCGAAAACCATCAAGGGATTCTGCGGGCAGATCCCGTAGCTTTTCCAGGGATTTATCAAACTCGCTATCCTTCCTTGCCAACCGAATGAACTCTGCCCGCAAGGCATTGGAGGGTTGAAAGTGCACCCGTCCTTGATAACCGTCGATGATGGCTGATTTGCCAATCAGTTTTCGTAGCGGTAACTCACCGACCCCCATCACCGCAGGGACACCTAGGGCACTGGCAAGGATGGCTGTGTGCGATAACGCAGATCCTTGTTTACAGACCACTCCGGCTAGTTTGCCGATAGGTACCTGGGCGAGATCAGAGACACCGACAATATTCCCCACGAGAATCGTTGGCCGATCGTAGCTGACCACCGCCGCGTCCGGTTCAATCAAAAGCCTGAGTATGCGCAATCCGATATCACGAATATCCTCACTGCGAGCCCGGAAGTAGGGATCTTCCATCGCTTCAAAAATAGCCGCATGCTCTTCGATCACGACCTTCAAGGCGGCAGGGGCTATGGATCCCGCTTTGATCCGGTCGCGAATAGCACGTTGCAGGTCATCCGAGTCCAAAATCATCCGATACGCATCAAAGATAGCCTGGACATCACCGGGCGTGCCATCCATCTGCTGATGCCCAAGATCCAACTGCTCGCGAACCCGATCTACCGCGCGGTCAAACAACGCCAATTCGGCCACAGGATCCATCGAACAGAGATCCTCGACATCCTTAAAGCTCAGGCTACTGCCTGCAGCGACGACCCAGCCGATGCCTACACCGGTAGAGCCCACAATACCGTTAATGAAATTATTGGTCTTTTTACTGGTTTTCAGCAGCTCCGCAATTTTTCCACTGCCGATCGCATCGTTCAGAGCGCCAGACAGATGGGCTGCAATCGTGACTAGAAAGGCCTCATCCTCATCATCGAAGCGGCGGATGGCCCGCTGCTGCACCACCAACACGCCTACCAGCTTACGATAATGAATAATAGGCACACCGAGAAAGGCGTGTACACCCTCTTCTTGGGCTTCGGGAAAGAAGTGGAACTTAGCATGCTGCGGAGCGTCTTCGACGTTAAGCAGTTGCTGTTGCTCACCGACAAATCCGACCAAACCATCGCCAAGCGGCATTCTCACCTGGCCTACCGAGGCGGTATCCAAACCCAGGGTGTGCATCAGCACCAGCTCTTCCTGATCCGAATCCATCAGATAGATGCTGCACACATCCACCGACATAACCTCCTGAACCTGGGAGGAGATCATAGGCAGCATCTCATCAAGCGAGGCGGCGGTATTTACGTCCTGAACGATCCGCTGCAATCGAGCCAGACTGGGCATAAGGCACTCCTGGAAACTATAAAATCAAATCATCAACAGAACAAAGATAGCCTATTATCCGATGAGGCTATCGGGCGTCACGCCGCATCACTCCTCAGCGTTCACTACCGCTGAGGCGCATACCCGGTTAGGCCTGACTCTTTTGGCCGATACTAAACAGCATCGGCCAATTCTGAGGGCGAACGAGGCGTCGAGTCATTGCTGGGCACCATCGCCGACACTCCTGCGCTGATGGTAACAAAAGCAGCAGCCGATGAGTGCTCATCCAGCAGGTTGATATCAGGCACTGTCCGGATCAGGGTTTCAGCCACCACGCGCACGCCTTCGGCATCGTTTCTGTTGGCAGAATCGCCATACATCAAGATACGCTCATTCAGAACGAAGCAAAATGGACCGTTAAAATCCGAGTAAAAAAGAAACTTTTCCTGCAAAACCACACTTTCTAGTCCAACTGACGAAACCAAACCCCCACTAAATACTCAAAATACTCAGCCGGACACCTTCAGCTGCTAAGTTTTTCAGTTCATCCCGTTAGACGCAAGCATTGTCTATGATCAACAACTGATTATAAACCCTATAACCACAACCAAATTTAATCAGTAATCATTTGCCAATCACTTCGACACCTGGAGCGATCAATTTGTCTTCAGTTACTTTAAACAGCCATTTTTATATCAGTACGGAGAAACAGCGGTAGACGAAAACATCAATATCAAGAATCTTTCTAGACTCTTGATTTCGACTGGCCGAAGCACCGCTGAAATCGGTATAATATTCCGTTAATTTACACGATGGGTCCGTCTGTATCTGACCACCCTCACCCATTGAAAAGGTAGTTGTTTCATGGCCAAAAAGTTGTTTATCAAAACCCACGGTTGTCAGATGAACGAATATGACTCGTCGCGCATCTCCGATCTGCTGGGGGAGAGCCATGCGATGGAACTCACCGACAACCCTGACGAGGCTGATATTCTGCTACTGAACACCTGTTCAATTCGTGAAAAAGCGCAGGATAAAGTGTTTCATCAACTAGGCCGCTGGAAAAAACTTAAGCAACGCCGGCCTGAACTGATGATCGGTGTCGGTGGCTGTGTAGCCAGCCAAGAGGGCGCGGCTATCCGAGACCGGGCCCCCTATGTCGATATGATCTTTGGCCCACAGACACTGCATCGACTGCCTGAAATGATCGACCTGACCCAGCAGGGTAAAACCGGTCACGTCGATGTTAGCTTCCCTGAGATTGAAAAATTTGACCGCCTCCCGGCACCCAGCGTCAATGGCGCAGAGGCATTCGTTTCCATCATGGAGGGCTGCAGCAAATACTGTACTTTCTGCGTCGTACCCTATACCCGTGGCGAAGAAGTTAGTCGTCCTCTTCAAGACGTGTTATTAGAAGTCCAACAGCTGGCTGAACAGGGCGTACGAGAAATCCATTTGCTCGGCCAAAATGTTAATGCCTATTGTGGTAAAAATACGGGAATAGATGAGGACGCAACCGATCTAGCCGAGTTGATCGGCTATATAGCCGCCATCGACGGCGTCGACAGAATCCGCTTTACTACCTCACACCCGGTTGAGTTCAGCGACAGCCTGATTCAGGCTTTCGCTGACATCCCAGAACTGGTGAGCCATGTTCACCTACCGGTCCAAAGCGGTTCTGATCGCATCCTGATGGCGATGAAACGTGGCCACACCGCGCTGGAGTACAAGTCAAAAATACGCAAACTGCGCAAGGCTCGCCCCAACATCTGCCTCTCCTCAGACTTTATCATCGGCTTTCCCGGTGAAACCGATGCTGATTTCGAGGCGACGATGAACCTGATCCACGAGATCGGCTTCGATCACTCCTTCAGTTTTATTTACAGCCCTAGACCCGGCACCCCTGCCGCTGAGCTACCCGATTCGATCACTGAAGAGACAAAAAAACTTAGGCTGCAGATCCTGCAGCGACGGATCATCTCCCAAACAATGGATATTTCCCAAGCGATGGTGGCAAGCGAGCAGAGGATACTGGTCAGCGGTTACTCTAAAAAAGATCCTGGCAGATTACAGGGACGTACCGAAAATAACCGCGTGGTTAATTTTCTCTGCGACAATCCTGATCTGATTGGCCATTTCGCCAGCGTTCGAATTACCCATGCTTACCCTAATAGTTTGGTCGGGAAGTTACTCCACAGCGAACTAGATCCGGCTAATCCGCCAGGGTGATTTATCCGAGCGCACCGATAGAGGATACCAAGACCCATCGGTGCTTAGATTATCTTTCAACTCGTCCTTCCAGAACATTTTCTAGATTACTAGCAGCAGCTCCCAACAGAGGCCTGATATCTCCTTGACTACCGACAGTGCAGTTCGCTTTACCCTTGAACCGGACAATCCATCCCACTTGGCGAATCTATGCGGCCAACTGGACGAACATCTGAAGTTGATAGAGTCCCGACTTGGAATCCAGATTCGTAACCGAGGCAACGATTTCCAACTGATTGGCGATCACTCAACGACCCAGGCGGTCTCTGTCATCTTGCAAGAGTTTTACCAAGAAGCTCGCCAGGGAATCCAGCTCACACCCGAGATGATCCACCTGTCACTGCAGGAGTCTGAGCTAAACCAAAAAGGCGCTCGCGGCGAAGCTAAATCGCTCCAAATACAGACACCCAAGGCCCTGATCAAGGCCCGCGGTGACAATCAGATCGGCTATATTCGCAGTATTCGAAGCCTCGATATCAACTTCGGTATAGGTCCTGCGGGTACCGGCAAAACCTTTCTTGCCGTCGCCTGTGCGGTCGACGCATTGGAGCGTGATGAAGTTCGCCGCATTCTGCTGGTCCGCCCCGCTGTTGAAGCGGGAGAGAAACTAGGATTCCTTCCCGGAGACTTGGCCCAGAAGATCGACCCCTACTTGCGGCCTCTCTATGACGCCCTGTACGAAATGCTGGGATTTGAAACCGTTACCCGGCTGATCGAACGCAATATTATCGAGGTAGCCCCGCTGGCCTATATGCGCGGACGTACCCTGAATCATGCGTTCGTCATCCTCGACGAAAGCCAGAACACCACCAAGGAGCAGATGAAAATGTTCCTGACCCGAATCGGCTTTGGCTCGACCGCAGTTATCACTGGGGATATCACCCAGGTAGACCTCCCCAAAGCAACAGTATCCGGGCTCAAACACGCCGCCGAAGTACTTCAAGGCGTCGAAGGCATTGGTTTTACCCATTTTGATGCTAAGGATGTCGTCCGCCATCCGCTCGTCCAGCGAATAGTCCGCGCTTACGACAAACACCAGCAGGACAACCCCTCATGAGTATCGAACTAGACCTGCAATTGGCCAGCGAAGCCAAACAGATCCCCGCCCTGGAACTTTTCCAGCACTGGGTCGAGCATGCGCTGAGGGGACGCCTTGATGACGCTGAACTGACCATTCGTATTGTTGATGAGAGCGAAAGCCAGCAGCTCAACCATGACTACCGTGGAAAAGACCAACCCACCAACGTTTTATCCTTTCCGTTTGAAGCGCCGCCCGGCATTGACATCAACCTGCTCGGCGATCTGGTGATCTGCGCCCCCGTCGTTGTCCAAGAAGCGACCGAACAGCTTAAGATTGTTGACCACCACTGGGCACATCTGGTTATTCACGGTATCTTGCACTTATTGGGACACGATCATATCGAAGATGAGCAGGCTGAAACGATGGAAGCACTTGAAACGCAGCTTCTGAAAGGCTTGGCTATCGCAGATCCCTATCAGCCAGAAGAAGTACCGCTGTAACTTTACGTATCACTTATTCTAGTCAATATCTAATAGTAACTAGTAGTGCATTATTGAGTAGTGACGTACTATTTTGGCACTATTCTGGCACTATATCGCCACCCATATCCGAGGCACTATTTTCATGAGCGAAGATCGATCGAGTAACAGCCAGGGCAACAAGTCTTGGCTGGAAAAACTCACCCAGGCTTTTTCAGACGAGCCCCGTGACCGGGACGAACTGATGATCGTGTTGAACAACGCTGTTGAAAGCAAGGTTCTTGACGGCGAAGTACTGGCGATCATCGAAGGTGCTATGGAAGTTGCGGATATGCAGGTCCGGGACATCATGATCCCCCGACCACAGATGGTCGTTATCGACTCGACACTGACTCCGCAGCAGTTCCTTCCCGAGATGATTGCCGCGTCTCACTCGCGTTTTCCTGTTATCGGCGAATCACCAGACGAAGTGATCGGCATCTTACTGGCTAAAGACCTGCTGCCCTACATACTCAAAGGCGGCATCGACAATTTTAAGATCCAGGATGTGCTTCGCACTGCTGCTTTTGTCCCTGAAAGCAAACGCTTAAACATTCTTCTTAGCGAGTTCCGCGCCACCCGTAATCACATGGCGGTGGTCGTGGACGAATACGGCGGCGTCGCCGGATTAATCACTATCGAAGATGTGCTTGAACAGATTGTCGGTGAGATAGAGGATGAATTCGATGCTGAAGAGGAAGATATTCCAATCAAACAGATCGAAGATAATACTTACATCGTTAAAGCGCTAACCGAAATTGATGATTTCAACGACTACTTCAACAGCCATCTAGACGATGTCGAATTCGATACCATCGGCGGCATCATTACCCAACGCTTCGGACACCTGCCCCAGCGCGATGAATCGGTAGAATTCGAAGGTTTGATATTCAAAGTCCTCAACGCTGACAACCGCCGGATCAGGCTATTGCAGGTATCACGCCTTGTAAGCAACGACTAAGCCAGCATGTCATATCCCCAAACAGCAGCGTCTCACCCAACCAACCGCAGCAGACGCTTGCAGGCGTACTCGAAACCCATGACAAACAACGCACTCGCCCTAGCTGCCGGGGCTCTGGCGACACTGGGCTTTGCTCCTTTCGAGTTCTGGCCGCTGGCGATCCTATCCTGCCTCGGATTCCTAGTATCGCTTCAGACGGCAGCCACGCCCAAGCAAGCAGCCTGGACTGGCTGGCTCTATGGTGTCGGTTTTTTTGGAACCGGTGTCTCCTGGGTCTATGTCAGCATCAACCAGTTCGGCAATGCCCCGGTCGCCTTAGCGCTGTTTTTAACCGCCCTCTTCGTCTGTGCCATGGCACTGCTCTTTGCCCTGCATGGATATCTGTATAAACGCTGGATCGCGGATCAGCCACGACTCATCGCCACCGGATTCCCCGCCCTTTGGGTCTTAGCCGAAGCATTCCGCGGCTGGTTTTTAACCGGTTTTCCATGGCTGTATCTGGGCTACGCCCCAATCGACAGCTGGCTTGCAGGCTGGGCACCGGTAACGGGAGTATTAGGACTCAGCGGTTTCAGCGCCTTAGTCGCGAGCTGCCTGTATCTCATACCTCGCGTCTCTGTGCGACGAAAGATCGCACTGCTTTCTATGGCTCTGGTTCCTTTCGTCTCAGGTAAATTATTGCAACAAATTCAATGGACCGAGCCAACACCGCAACCACCCTTGCAAGTGGCAGTGATACAAGCAAATATTCCCCAGGCGTTAAAATGGAGTTCCGCTCATCGAGCGGAAATTATCGATCGATACCTATCACTCAGCCAGCCACTGATAGAACGCTCTACGTCTAACGAGGCCGCTAAAGCAACAACCAAGGAGTCTAAAACGGCTGAACTACTCATCTGGCCCGAGACAGCCATACCCTTGTTATACGATTCAGCTCGGGAACACCTGGCTTTCTTTGACAAACGGTTACTCAACAGCCAAGCAGGGCTGATCAGTGGCGTTCCCTATCGGACCCCTAATGACCCTGAAAGCCCGACGCTTTACCATAATTCCATCATGGGAATTGGCAACGCCAAAGGCCTCTACCATAAGCAACGCCTAGTGCCCTTTGGTGAATATGTGCCCCTAGAAACTTGGCTACGCGGCTTGATCGATTTCTTCAACCTGCCAATGTCTAACTTCAGCCTCGGCCCCGCCGGGCAGAAGCCACTAGAGCTCGTGCGTCACCTTAATCCAGACGGCAATTCCGCTGCAGAGTCGACGATACAGATATCGGCTTATATCTGTTACGAAATTGTCTATCCAGACCTTGTCGCCAATAGTGCGGGCGATAGCCAGCTATTACTGACGATCAGCAACGACAGCTGGTTCGGCGATAGCCTCGCTCCCCACCAGCATCTGCAGATGGCACGCATGCGCGCATTAGAAACTGGCCGCTACCTGATCCGCAGCACCAACAATGGCATCTCTGCACTCATAGACGCCAAGGGGAAGATCATTCAACAAGGCCCTCAGTTTGCGACCGATATACTTCGAGGCGAAGTGCATCCGATGCAAGGGCTCTCTCCTTTTGTACGCTTCGGCTCTAAACCTATTCTGGTGCTTAGTCTGATCCTACTAGGCCTCGCTGTTCTAGCCAAAGGCAAACAACGATCTAAGCCCTAATTCCTAAGTAAGAAGAGGCTCAGCCACCCGACAACCCTATATGCAAACACCTCAGCCCCGCTAATTAATCACTATATTACGATAAAAACTAACCAAAGACCGGACTCCCTGTTATGGCTTTCACTCTTACCTTTAAACATAAAATCGGGCTTGCCATAGCGCTAGCTGCCAGCGGAACTCTAATCCTTTGCCTGACCGCGCTAATCGCACTCAACGCTGTTCTCGACTCATCCCGTCAAGTCAGTGAGTTGGGTGATGTCGCCGACTCGCTAATGGAACTCCAGATTGAACTTTATTCGCTGACCAAGCAGCGCTCTAGCCTGTCAACCGAACAAATAGAACGGTTCAAAATACTGAGCACGGATATTCGCACCGGGTATATCGAAGCCCTGAGATCCGCGCTGACTGCCGTCGACATGTCGGTGCAACAACAAGCCACTGAGATCATACCCTCGACCCTTAACCATCTTGACCACATTGATGACTGGCTGCACCAAAAGGAAGCCTTTGGCCTAAGCGTTAATGAGGGGCTGCTGGGGGAGCTTAATAGCAGCGCAGAGGCTTTGAATGAAAAAATATCAGGTTTCTCCTCACTCGGCGCCCTGATGCAGACTATCCGCCAACACGAAAAAGATTTCCTATTACAAGCTGATACAAGCCTAGGAGACCAAGCGCTCACAATCGCCAAAGAGCTCAAAGGCACCTTGATAGAATATGGTTTTAGTGAATACGTTGCCCTAACCGACGGCTACACCCAGGCATTAACCGATGTAATGAAAAGCTACGGCGCACTCAAGACCTCCGAAGCAGACTTGGAACAGCAGATCCAAACTCTGATCGACCTGGCATCGGCTAGCGGGCGCTATATTGAAGCCCAGGCCATGGTCAAGGCGACCGAAGAAGCCACAGAAGCCGCAGATATGGCCAAGCTTATGCTGCTCAGCGTCGGCCTGATCGTGCTGGTTTCCATTACCTTATTGCTTATCTGGACAGGACTGGGTGCCACCCGTAACCTAAACCGGACTGTCTCGGCTCTGCGCCAGATCGCCGATGGCGATTTAACCGTAAAGGTTGTCAAACACAACAATGATGAGTTTGGCCAGCTAGCCGATGCCGTCAACCAGATGACCGATGACCTGCGCAGCGTTGTCGGTCACGTAACCAGCACCAGTAGCGAGCTGAGCAGCATGTCGGAGTCTCTGTCCGCTGCGGTAGAGAACATCGCTCAGGGCAACCGTACCTCCTCCGAGCAAACGATCTCGATGGCCGCCGCAACGGAGCAGATGAGTGCGACGGTTAGCGAGGTTTCGCAAACTACGGTAACGGTTAATGATGTCGCCAAGCAGGCGTCCCAGGGTGCCAATGCAGGAGGCCTTGTCATATCCCGCGCCTTGCAAGCATTGCAGCAGGTTGCAGATGTCGTAAACCACAATGTCGAGCAGATGCAGGAGCTAGGCAAACGCTCTCAAAAAATAGACATCGTCATTGAAGTGATCAAAAACGTTGCCGAGCAGACCAACCTGCTCGCCCTTAACGCCGCAATAGAGGCTGCCCGTGCCGGAGAAGCTGGGCGCGGCTTCGCCGTCGTCGCCGATGAGGTTCGCACGCTGGCACAGAAGACAGTCGGCGCATCCAATGAAATCACAAAAATCGTTCATGAGCTGCAGCAGGGCACATCTGAAGCAATTACCTCCATTGAAAGCGGCCAGGAGAGCGTTCAGCGCAGCAACCAGTTAAGCGCTGAAGCCGCCGAAGCAATTCGTGACATCGAAGGGCAGATACTCTCTGCATCCGACAGCACCCAGCGAATCGCAGTGGCGATCGAAGAGCTGGCGAGCACTGTTCGTGATATGGCCCAGAACATGGAAGAGATCTCTGCTGCGGTGGGGCGTAGTTCAACGGAATCCGCGGCCATAGTCACCACCAGCCAACAGGTCGCACAACGCGCTATCGACCTAAAACAGATCACTGCACGGTTTCGAATCCAGTAACGCTTTGGATTAAATCTAAGCCCGCATATGGATGGGTTAGAAAAGTTAATTAAAAAGCTTATTTAAATAGATAGCTACGCGGGTTGCCGCTGTTCAACAACCCGCTATTAACACCAGATTCTTAGCTTGGATCCTTTTTGCTTGAGTTCTCACGATGGTAATAATGACTACTGCACTGATGGCAGGGTTCGATCAACGAGGTCTGTTCCAGCTTAACCAAAGCACCGCATTCCAGACAGCGCAACTGCCCCGCCGCAGCGACCTCACCCGCCAGATAGTCCTCCGGACCCTGGTCTAGACGCAGCTGCAACTCGGTTTGATCAACGCGGGTTTTATCGGCCAGCCCAAACAGCTTCTCCACCACCGCATATTCCAACGCCTGCAGGTCAAAATTCAACCAACTGGCAATCCCTTCACCGGTTTTATGGATCATCGACCCAGCCTCACGCAGATCACGACGCAAATAAGCCTGTAACAACTCCAGTTCGTCCTGGGTCATCTCCCTGGCAGTCAGCTCGAGCTCTGCCGCTTCCTCTATTTTCTTTTTAATGAACGGCCAAGATTGGGCCTCTAACTGCTCGATCGACAGGTACACCCGCTCGAGCAATCGGTTATAAATATCCACCGCATCATCCGGCAGTTGCGGGGAACTGTTTTTTGGTTTTAATTCATCTTGATCTGACTTCTTCATAGCACCCTCATTCAGGTCGACAAAGGACGACCTGCCCCTATCTGCATCTGGCTATCTATTGTATCCTAGCCGCTTTTCTTATGACCCTGCAGGCTGTTTAAAAGCCTGTCGAAACAGGGGTCATCCCAATGCGCTCAGCACGGTTACTTAAGTCACATGAAAGAACAGTATCACCCGCAATCTATTGAAGCCAACGTCCAACAGCACTGGGAAGCGAACCAGAGCTTTCTGGTCACCGAACAACCAGGCAAAGAGAAGTTTTACTGCCTGTCGATGTTCCCCTACCCCAGCGGCCGACTGCATATGGGGCATGTCCGTAATTACACCATAGGCGATGTTATTTCTCGCTACCAGCGGATGCAGGGGAAAAACGTGCTGCAGCCCATGGGCTGGGATGCGTTTGGCCTGCCCGCTGAAAATGCGGCGATCCAGAACAAGGTTGCGCCTGCAAAATGGACCTTCGAAAATATCGCCTACATGAAGCAACAGCTTCAGACCCTGGGATTTGGCTATGACTGGAGCCGCGAGGTTGCCACCTGCCACCCTGAATACTACCGCTGGGAGCAGTGGTTCTTCACCCAGCTGATGGAAAAGGGGCTGGTTTATAAGAAGAACTCCATGGTCAACTGGGATCCGGTGGATATGACCGTGCTGGCCAACGAACAGGTGATTGATGGCCGTGGCTGGCGCTCAGGCGCACTGATCGAACGTAAGGAGATCCCCCAGTGGTTTCTTAGAATCACCGACTACGCCGATGAGTTGCTCGACGATCTAGAAAAACTTGAACACTGGCCCGAGCAGGTTCGGACCATGCAGAAAAACTGGATCGGCCGCTCCGAAGGCGTAGAGCTCACCTTTGCGGTTGAAGACAGCAGCGCGCTGACGGTATTCACCACCCGACCCGATACCCTAATGGGCGTCACCTATGTCGCCGTTGCACCTCAGCACCCCTTAGCGGCGCGTGCTGCTGAAACCAACCCTGCAATCGCTGAATTTATTCTCGAAGCCAGCCATATCAAGATGGCCGAAGCCGACATGGCGACGATGGAGAAGAAAGGGATCGATACCGGCGCTAAGGCACTACACCCTATTTCCGGTAAGCCAGTGCCCATTTATGTCGCCAACTTTGTCCTGATGGAGTACGGCTCTGGTGCCGTGATGGCTGTTCCTGCCCACGATCAGCGCGATTGGGAATTTGCGCATAAATATGGCCTGCCGATCCAGCAAGTGATCAAGCCTAGCAGCGACAAGACCGAATACAGCCTCGACACCGGAGCCTTTACCGATAAAGGGGTATTGATCAACTCAGGCGAGTTCAACGATCTAACCTCCGAGGATGCCTTCAAGGCGATCGCCTATCATCTGAAGCAAGCCGGTAAGGGCGAAGTTCAAGTCAACTTCCGCCTACGCGACTGGGGCGTATCTCGGCAGCGTTACTGGGGTGCACCTATCCCCGTGATCAATTGTGATAGCTGTGGTCCTGTTGCGGTACCTGCTGCCGACCTTCCCGTGGTGCTGCCTACCGATATCGAATTCGACGGGTCCGGATCACCGATCAAATCGATGCCGGAGTTCTACGAGACCGTATGCCCTAAGTGTGGTAAAGATGCCATCCGTGAGACCGATACATTCGATACCTTCATGGAGTCCTCCTGGTACTACGCCCGTTATGCCAGTCGTAACTGCGACACCGCCATGCTGGATGAAGGCGCCAACTACTGGGCGCCGGTTAACCAGTATATCGGCGGTATCGAACACGCCATCCTGCACCTGCTCTACTCACGTTTCTTCCATAAACTGATGCGTGATATGGGTCTGGTCGATTCCGACGAGCCGTTCGAGCGGCTGCTGACCCAGGGAATGGTACTGGCCGAGACTTACTACCGCGAAGACAGCAACGGCGGACAGCACTGGTTCTCGCCGCAGCAGGTGGAGGTCAAGCACGACGACAAAGGCACTCTTATCAGCGCGACGCTGATCAGTGATGGCCAGCCGGTTATCTTTGGCGGCATCACTAAAATGTCGAAGTCAAAAAACAATGGCATCGACCCGCAGGTAATGATCGAGCGTTTCGGCGCGGACACCGTACGCCTGTTTATGATGTTTGCAGCACCGCCAGAACAAACCCTAGAGTGGTCAGACAGCGGCGTTGAAGGCGCCCACCGCTATCTCAAGCGGCTGTGGAAGCTGGTCTACGATCATCTCAGCCGTGGCCCTGTCGATAGGCTCAATGTTAAGCAACTCAATGACAAGCAACGCGATGTACGGCGAAAAACTCACGAGACGATCGGCAAGGTCAGCGACGACATCGAACGCCGGCAAACCTTTAACACCGCTATCGCCGCGGTGATGGAGCTAACCAACACTGTTAGCCGCTTCATCGACGTAAGCCCTCAGGGTCGTGCGGTGATTCAGGAGGCCCTGGAAACTGCCGTTGAACTGCTCTCACCGATTGTTCCTCATATCGCCCATCAGCTGTGGCAAGATCTGGGGCACGAGAACGAATTACTCGATAGCGCCTGGCCGACATTAGACGAGAGCGCCTTGGCCCGCACGAGTATCGAGATCGTGGTCCAGGTCAACGGCAAGCTGCGCAGCAGAATCCAGGTAGCGGCGGATGCTGAGCGTGATCTGATTCAACAGTTAGCGCTGGCGGATGAAAATGTACGGCGTTTTACCCAGCAGACGACGATCCGCAAGGTCATCGTTGTGCCTGGAAAGCTGGTCAATATCGTTGTGAGTGGCTAACCGGTGTTTCGCCGCCCAGGCCCTTTAGGCTTATGCCACTTAGACTTCCGCTACTTAGGCGTTAGCCTTGCGCTTATCGCAATCATCAGCCTTGCTGCGGGTTGCGGTTTTCAACCGCGTGGGGCAATACCGGTACCTGATCGTCTCAAAACCCTCTATCTGCAGGGCGATGAGCGCAGTGCTATCTATCAAACGGTAGAGCGCAGCTTTGAATCAAGCGGCGTAGTGCTGGTTGACGCTCCCGAGCAAGCCCCCTACCGAATCAATCTGATTAGCGTCCAGCACCAGCGACGTTCCGCATCGCTTAACGAAAGGGCCAAGGCCCAGGAATACGAGTTACGGGCGTTACTGATGTACGAGATTCAGGCCAGCGACGGAGCCAGTTTGGTCGATGCAACAGAGATCTATACCGAGCGCACCTACAGTTACGATGAAAACAGCGTCAACGCCAAGGAGGCGGAGGAAGCGCTGCTACGCCAGGAGATGCGGGAAAACCTTGCTGAACAGCTGGTCCGCCGCTACCTTAAACTGGCTGAAATCTATAGCCGCTAATCGATGAAACTCAAACAGGAACAGCTCAGCAGTCACCTCAAACAACCGCTGCAACCGGTCTATCTGCTCAGCGGAGACGAGCCCCTGCTGATTCAGGAAGCGGGTGACCAGCTCCGCATGACGGCGAGAGCAAACGGCTTTAGCGAACGCGAAGTGTTCCATGCCGATGCGGGCTTCAGCTGGGAAAGCCTGCTCCAGAGCAGCCAGAGCCTGTCGCTTTTTTCTGACAAACAGTTGATCGAAGTGCACATCCCCAACGGTAAACCCGGCGCCCGTGGTAGCGATACACTGTGCCAGGTACTGGCTGCACCCTCTGCCGACACCCTCATTCTGATCTATTGCCCCAAATTGGATGCAGCAGCCCAGCGTAGCGCCTGGTTCAAAGCAATTGACAGCAAAGGCGTCATCATTCAGTTCTGGCCGGTCGAAACACAGCGACTGCCAAACTGGATCCAACAACGCTGTCAAAACGCAGGGTTAAGCATTGAGACAGATGCAGCCCAGCTGCTTGCCGATCGCGTCGAGGGCAACCTGCTGGCGGCCTCGCAGGAGATAGAAAAACTCAAGCTGGTCAACAACGGTGAAGTACTCTCGATAGAAGCAATTATCGGCGGTGTCAGCGACAACGCCCGTTACGACCTGTTCGGCCTGATCGATGCCGCGCTTGGCGCCAAATCCGCACGCTGCCTTAAAATGCTCCAGGGTCTGCGCGCTGAAGGCACCGATGCGATCGTAGTTTTGGGCAGCCTGACCTGGGAGCTCAGAAAGTTACTGGAACTCAGCCAGCAATCTGGACCCATCTCTGAGCTGCAGTATAAAAAGCACCGTATCTGGGGTAATCGAAAAACGCTGATTAACCAGGCACTTCGCCGACTCAGGCCAAATCAGTTAGCCCAGCTACTGCAACAGTGCGCGACGATAGACCAGGCGATCAAAGGGATGTGCAAGGATGATCCCTGGCAACTGCTGAGCGCTCTCGTTCTCGAACTTTCGGGAAAACCCTGCTTCAGCCTGGCATATCCTGCACGCTAGACCAAACTCAGCGTCCCTCAGCTAGAATAAGCAGCTGCGGGGCGCTTCTCTAGATTCCAGCTATTGCGCCCTGACAGCAGCCGTTCAAACACCTGTTTTATTGATTTAGCACAATACTCTACTCGCTTAACCCTGCGCTAGATCAACGCTTATAAAGCCAAGAGCACCTAAGGTGTGAAGTGAGTCATTAGCTATTAAACTGGATTGAGTCATGCGCCGTCTTTCAGGGTTCACACTGATAGAGTTATTAATCACGTTAGCGATCGTTGCGATCCTGGCAAGCTTAATGGCGCCTAGCTTTACCTCATTTATCAAAGACAATCGTTTATCGGGCCAGATCAACACCCTGATTGGGACGATCCACCTATCCCGTGGCGAAGCCGCCAATCGCCGCTCAATCGTCACCCTGTGCGCCAGTGACAACGGTGCCAACTGCAATAGCAGCAACTGGGAAGCTGGCTGGATCCTGTTTAGCGATGCCAGCAACAGCGGTAATAAAATAATTGATGGCAGCGATCAGCTACTGCTCTACCAAGAACCTCTAGCCGGTGGTAACACCCTGCGCGCAACGGGTTTTAGCGGCTCAGGGCTCGGCGTGCTCCAGTTCAACTCGACCGGTTTTCTTTTCGCGCCCTCTCCCGCGCCCGGTACCTTTACCCTGTGTGATGATCGAGGTGCCTCCTATGCAAAGGCGATTATCGTTAATATCTCCGGTGTTTCCCGGTTAGCCGTCGATGAAAGCAGCACCCCAGACGGCATTTCCAATGATCATAGTGGCAGCCTGGGGGATCTATCATGTCCCTAGCTACCGAGTATACCGATAGCGTCGCTGCACCCCGCTTCCCTCAGCAGGGTGTCAGCATGATCGAAGTGCTGATCGCGCTGGTGCTGCTGGTCACCGCCCTGCTCGGCGCAACAGCCTTGCAGATAACCGGCTTACAGACCAATCGCAGCGCCTATTACCGTACCCAGGCCAGCCTGCTTGCCTACGACATCGCCGATCGAATTCGTCTCAACGCCACCTACGCCAGCGGTGATAATGATCGTTACAGTTTCAACACAGCCAGTGCCGCTACACCCACAACCACCAGCTGCGGAAGCAGCGCTTCGGGCTGTTCAACACAAAATCTTCGCGATCTGGATATTCGCGAATGGAGCGAGAACTTTTACGACGTCACCGGCATCGGCCAGGACAATAGTGCGTATAAGGCCGTATTACCCAACGGCTCTGGCCGAGTGACGGCCAGTGGCGCTAGTTTCTCGGTTGACGTCAGCTGGCAAGAGCTGGATTGGAATATCACTGCAGGGGCTAAGAAAGCAGATACCAGCAAAACCTTCACTCTAGACTTCACCACCTCGAGCTAGCGATGAAAACACTGACTAAACGACTCACAATTGACCCTAGATCTACAGCTAGACAGCAGGGACTGTCGATGATCGAGCTAATGATCTCCTTGGCGATCAGCACGTTTCTGATGCTGGGAGTGTTCCAGATCTTTATCGGCAGCAGCAGCACCGACAAGGTCTCCCATGCCTTCGCCAGAGTCCAGGAAAACGGCCGCCTGGCACTGGATATTCTTACCCGAAACCTGCGCATGGCCGGTTACCAAGGCTGTATCGATCCTGAGATTGTCGACATGAACATCATCGCCGACAATGCTCCGACCACCGGTATGAGCGATCAAGCGATCTGGGGCTACGAGACCGACACCAGTGCCTGGGACGTAACCAATAGGGACAACAATCTTGATAACATCAGCGGCGTTCACGTAGGCAGCGATCTGGTCTACCTCCAGTATGTCTCCCCCACCGGGGTCAATGTGATCTGTACTGGCAGCGGCAACTCCTGCACAGCAGTCAATGCCAACATTAAAATTGATAACAACAGTATCGGCCTGAGTAAATACGATATCGCGGTAGTCACCGATTGCGAGAGTGCTGACATGTTCCGCATCGTCAACAATGCAAAAGGTTCTGATGACAAGGTCACCCTGGCGCACTCAAACTCCCACAACACCACCAACAACCTCAGCAAGCCCTACAAAGATGATGCGCAGGTAATGGCCTTCGAGGCGCTGGCGTTTTACGTTAAAGATACCGGCCGCAACACCAGTCAAGGCGATGATATCTACGCCCTGTATCAATTCGACAGCACCTTTCAGGATGGTTCGGGTACCGGTACTTACATTACCGGTCGCGAGCAAGAGCTGGTAGAAGGTATAGAACAACTACAGATTCTTTACGGACAACGACTCAGCGACGGTAACATGCGCTTTATTCCAGCCGATGGCAGCAACTTAGACTTCACCGAGGTTGAAGCGATCCGGATCGGATTATTAGTCAGCTCGCCCGAAGCGGTACTTAACAGCAACGATAACGCCACTTATAAACTCCCTGGCGAGGATGTTCAACCTGCAGGTACCACGCTAGCGGTGGCCACCCACCCGGTTGATCGCCGCCTGCGCCAAGTATTCAACAGCACCATCGT